>NZ_JADYWQ010000004.1:0-346189 GCF_015864725.1 Pseudoalteromonas sp. NSLLW24
TTCTATGGTGAGGGATGGTGTCATGTGGGATCCTAAAATGGTTTGAAATTAGGAATTGACACCATAGTCACTTGTTATGTTTAAATTTACTCTAAACGAGTAACTATTTTTGCAACCCACTTATCAAGGTATTTACTTGGAATAAAAGCTAAAAACAAACCCAGAATAGGAAATAAACTACTGAATATTGCCGCTATAATTTTAGAACTCTCATCTTTGGTTGGAACGCCATTTATTTCAATTACAGCATTTGGATCTAATGCTGCTTGAAAGAAAACGTAGACTAATATACTTCCGACAATTATCAGTGTTCCACCGCCAAGACGACTTAAACCTACGATTACATCAACTTTTTTCTTTAATTCAGCGTCCATACTTTCCTTTAAACATAAACGCTTTGCTAAGCGGCAATAAAATAGTTGGCTAAAATTAGCGAGGAACGAGCAAAAGCCAACTGTTTTTTGTCCGTTTGAGCAACTTGTTATACGTTTTTGTGATGCAAACTACAATTGTCTGCAAGCTGTTCCCAAAGCGAATTTTTACCTAGTGCTAAAGGATCTATGTTTTTTAACTGCGTTTTAAATAATGTTACTAATAAAGGATTAACTCGCTGCTCTAGAAAAGCGTTGTTATCTTTTGAGTATACTTTATCTACCATATCTAAAAACGCATCAAGCGTTAAGAATAATTTATCCAAGTTTTCGTTAAGGAATTTTAATGACTTCCCGTCCATATTTACTTGATAAAGACTGCTTTCATTGGGCTTGATTATTATAGGCTCAGATTCTTGTCCAGCACCGATAACTAAACAATCAGGAAACTGTTGCATCGCAACATCTATATTTCCTTCCCACTCACTTGCCCATGACCAATTAGATAATAATGGGAGAAATTGTTCTTCTTCAAAATCGCCGAAGTATAAATGAGGTGAAACAAATCCCGGCAACCCTATTTTGGTAATTACATCAGCATTCTCATCAGTAATGCTTTTACCTTTCAATAAGTGCTTTGGATAAATGTGGAACTCAAAGTCAGGATGCACACTCTACCTCGAAACGTATAACAACTTTGTATCCGACATTTGTCGCTTTACAAACCGACAAATGTCCAAATATTGCGAAGCATCTAATTTAACCAGCTAATAAGGACTTGTAAACAACTAGTTAGCCGATATTTAAGTTTCCTTGATGTAGAAATACCCCAAAATGGTAGAGATCAGTAATATCGGACAAAAAAGTAATGAGCCATAAAAATAGGTGTAAGCGATATTATTAATAAGATAACTTGAATTTTTTCTTTAAGTTTTTACCTTTAACCTAAAACAAAAAAGCCGCTGTTTATTACAAACAGCGGCTTTCGTATTAAGATTTACAAGCTTAAAGCTTGCTTAACTTAAACTTGATTTTTATTGTTTACCAATTACTTCAAGTCCACCCATGTATGGGCGTAATACTTCTGGTACTACTACCGTACCATCGGCTTGTTGGTAGTTTTCTAGTATCGCTACTAGTGTACGGCCAACGGCTAAGCCTGAACCATTTAGTGTATGAAGTAACTCTGGCTTTTTAACACCTTCACGGCGAAAACGTGCTTGCATACGACGCGCCTGAAAGTCAGCCATGTTTGAACATGATGAAATTTCGCGGTATGTGTCTTGCGCAGGTAACCATACTTCTAAATCGTATGTTTTAGCTGAGCCAAAGCCCATGTCGCCCATACATAAAATTACTTTACGGTACGGAAGTTCTAATGCTTGTAGTATTTGCTCTGCGTGACCTGTTAACTCTTCAAGCGTTGCCATTGAGTCTTCAGGTTTTACAAGCTGTACAAGTTCAACTTTATCAAACTGATGCTGACGAATTAAGCCACGTGTATCGCGGCCATAGCTGCCTGCTTCACTTCTGAAACACGGAGTGTGGGCAACTAAGCGAATTGGTAAATCGCTTTCATCGTAAATTTCGTCGCGTGCGCTGTTTGTAAGCGGTACTTCAGCTGTAGGAATTAAGCTAAAGCCAGCTTGTTGTTCGCCGTCGTCGTTTACAAGGCCTAATGTGTGGAATAAATCGCCCGCAAATTTAGGTAGTTGGCTCGTGCCGTAAAGGCTTGCACTATTTACTAAGTACGGTACATACATTTCTGTATAGCCGTTTTTATCAGCATGTGTATCTAGCATAAATTGCGTTAGTGCACGGTGCATACGCGCTACTTGGCCGCGCATTACAGTAAAGCGTGCGCCACTAATTTTAACGCCCATTTCAAAGTCTAAGCCGTTTAGGTCTTGCCCTACATCTACGTGGTCTTTAACTTCAAAATCAAACTTTTTAGGTGTGCCCCACGTTAAAATTTCAACGTTGTCGTCTTCGTCTTTACCTTCAGGTACTGACTCGTCTGGCAAGTTTGGAATTGCTAAAGCAATGTCGTTAATTGCGGCTAATACTTCATCTTGCTCTGTTTTAGCGGCGTCTAGCTCACTGCCTAAGTTAGCCACTGCATCAAGTAATGGCTGTGCGTCTTCGCCTTTAGCTTTGGCTTGACCAATTGCTTTTGCGCTTGCATTACGTTGACTTTGAAGTTCTTGCGTTTTTACTTGTAATGTTTTGCGTTTTTCTTCAAGTGCCGTTACCGTCGCGACATCGAGTTCGTAACCGCGAGCTGCTAAACGTGCTGCAGTTTGTTCGATGTCTTGACGTAAAAATTTAGAATCTAACATGTTAGTTTTTTAACCTTTTTGCATTACTAGCTGAAGGCCCAGCCAAGCCATAAAAATACACACCATCACGTTTAAGATGATATTGAGGGCCATTTTAATAAAGTGACCTTGTTGTAATAACAACAACGAGTCCATTGAGAATGTTGAAAAGGTGGTTAATGCACCTAAAAAGCCAATACCGATAAGGGTTTTAGCGGGGCTTGCGGTGATAATTTCTTTATCTATCAAACCGTACAAAATGCCCATTAACAATGAACCCAGAATATTAACCGTCAACGTGCCAAAAGGGAATCCCCTACCGAGGAGTTTTAGCATGCTTTCGCTAATAAAAAACCGTAAACACGCACCTGAGGCTCCGCCAAGGGCGATCATCATATAAAGTTTAATCATTTTCGTATCGTTTAAGTGGGCTTTGCGCATCGCGCTCTTTTAGGTAATCGAGTTTTTGTTTGATTTTTTGTTCAAGTCCGCGCTCGCTCGGTAAGTAATATTCTTTACCGTCCATTTCTGGTGGTAAATATTTTTCACCTGCGGCAAATGCGCCTTCTTCATTATGCGCATAACGGTACTCAGCGCCATACCCTAAGTCTTTCATTAAATTAGTTGGGGCATTACGTAAATGCTCTGGCACTGGGTAACTTGGTTCGTTTTGAGCGTCTGCTTTGGCTTGATTAAACGCCATATACACCGCATTACTTTTGGGTGCGCTGGCTAAGTACAATGTGGCTTGTGCAATTGCACGTTCTCCTTCGCCAGGGCCTACTCGCTGAAATATATCCCACGCATTTAAGGCCACTTCCATCGCGCGCGGATCGGCGTTACCTATATCCTCTGTTGCAATGGCAAGTAAACGCCTTGCTACATACAAAGGGTCGCCACCACCGGCTAAAATTCGGCAATACCAATACAGTGCGCCGTCGGGGGAGCTACCTCGTACTGATTTATGAAAGGCTGATATTAAATCGTAAAATTCATCGCCGCCTTTATCGTATTTAGCTAAATGCGTTGGTAACACTTGGCTAAGTACGTGCTCGTCTACGTTATATTGACCGTCTTGCTCGGTTGTTAAATCAACCGCTTGTTCAAGTAAATTAAGTACTTTACGCGCATCGCCGCCACTTGCTTGGCATAGTGCCTTTTTAGCGTTGTCGGCAATTGTGATATGCTTTTGGCTTAACTGCTCGTCTTGTTTAAGTGCACGTTCTATTACGGTATATAAGTCGGCATCGGCAAGCGATTTTAAAACATACACGCGTGCACGCGACAATATAGCGTTATTAAGGGCAAACGATGGGTTTTCGGTGGTTGCACCTACAAATATAAAGGTGCCGTCTTCTATGTGCGGTAAAAACGCATCTTGCTGAGACTTATTAAAGCGATGAACCTCGTCAACAAACATAAGGGTGCGTTGGCCACGGCTTTCTAGATTATCGCGCGCTTGCGTTACGCTGTCACGTATATCTTTTACGCCTGCGGTTACCGCCGACATTTGAATAAGTGAGGCATCAGCATGGTTGGCAATTATTTGCGCAAGTGTTGTTTTACCTACACCCGGTGGGCCCCATAAAATTAAACTATGGCATCGCCCCGCGACAATGGCTTGATGCAGTGGTTTATCAGCACTTAATAAGTGTTGCTGACCAATGTACTCGTCAAGCGTTGTGGGGCGCATACGCGCGGCAAGTGGGCGTACATCTGGCCCAAAGTTAAAACCTAAATTACTCACCGTTGCTCTGATCGTCTATTTCAACACCTTCAGGAGGCGTAAATTCAAAAGTACTTTTATCAAGCGGCGTATTAACTTGGGCATTGTTAAACGTAAATGACGATAGCTGCCCTGAGTTGTCGGTAACGACTAGTTTAGCAAGGCCTTGCTCGTTACCCGCACCTGAAAACGCTATATCAAGTTGTTCTACTTGGCTTTCTACACCTTTATTTGGCGTTACACTAAAGCCTGTATTTGTTGCAAGTACGCTGTATTTTTCCCACTGTGCTGGGTCTTTTGATGTAAGTAGCACAAATGGTGTTGAGTCGATTAGGCTGCTGGTTTTCATAATCGTTACTTGCTCAGCAAAGCTATCGAAGTAATATGTTTTATCGCCGTTTGATACAAATAATGTATCGTCTGGGTTTGTTTGCTGCCAGCGAATCATCATAGGCTGTTGAAGCGCTATTGTGCCCTCGCCTTGCATAACCGCTTGGCCTTCTTTGTCTGTTACTTTTTGTGCAAACTGCGCTTTAAAGCTTTTTAAAGTAGCAAGTCTGTCTTGTAATGCTTGGCTGTCATCAGCAAAGCTTGGTGCGGCAAGTACGCTGCCTAACACTAATAATAAGGCGTTAAATTTTTTCATTAATTTGCTCCATTAGGTACTAATACATCGCGAGCGCCGTTATGACCTGGTGAACTCACGATACCCGATGTTTCCATTTGTTCTACTAAACGTGCCGCGCGGTTATAGCCAACACGTAATTTACGTTGCACTGACGATACCGATACCTTGCCGGTTTCAATTACAAACGATACGGCTTCGTCGTATAACGGATCGTTCTCTTCGTCTGCATTTTCGCTTGCTTCACCTGGCAATAAAATATCTTCACTGGCATCACCATTGAGTATTTCATCAACGTAATTTGGCTTAGCACGCGCTTTCCAATCGTTTACGACGGCATGTACTTCATGGTCGTCTACAAACGCGCCATGCACACGCTCTGGTACACTAGTGCCTGGTGGTAAATAAAGCATATCGCCCATACCCAGTAAGTTTTCTGCGCCTTGTTGGTCAAGTATCGTGCGCGAGTCTATTTTACTTGATACCTGAAACGCCATACGCGTTGGTATATTTGCTTTAATTAAACCGGTTATTACATCTACCGAAGGGCGCTGCGTTGCCAGTATTAAATGGATACCTGCCGCACGTGCTTTTTGGGCTATGCGGGCAATCAGCTCTTCTACTTTTTTACCAACAATCATCATCATGTCGGCAAACTCGTCAATTACTACAACAATACTTGGTAACTTACCAAGTTCTTCCGGGCCATCTTTCATGCCATCGGTGTCTTTAAATAATGGATCAAGAATCGGGTAACCCGCTTCATTGGCTTCAAGCACTTTTTGGTTGTAACCTTTTAAGTTACGCACACCCAATGCTGACATTAATTTATAACGACGTTCCATTTCGCCCACACACCAACGCAGTGCGTTAGCGGCTTCTTTCATGTCGGTGACTACTTCACACAATAAATGCGGAATGCCTTCGTATACTGATAGCTCAAGCATTTTAGGGTCAATCATAATCATACGTACATCGTCAGGGCCCGATTTGTAAAGCAAGCTTACTATCATGACATTAACGCCCACTGATTTACCTGAACCGGTTGTACCGGCCACCAGTAAGTGTGGCATTTTACCTAAATCAGCACATACAGGCTGACCGGCGATATCTTTACCTAGAACCATGGTAAGTGGCGATGGGTTTTGCTCGAATTTAGGTGCGTTTATTACTTCCGACAAACGTACTATTTCGCGGTGTTTATTAGGAAGCTCAATACCAACATATGTTTTACCCGGTATAACTTCTACAACACGCACACTAATTGCCGAAAGCGAACGGGCTAAATCTTTTGCTAAACCTGTAATTTTAGACACTTTAATACCTGGCGCTAAATCTAGCTCAAAGCGTGTAACAACAGGGCCTGGGTATACCGCTACAACTTTAGCTTGTACGTTAAAGTCCAGTAGTTTTGTCTCTACTAGGCGCGATACTGTATCGAGCTCTTCTTGCGAAATTGGGTTTTTGGCTTTGTCCGGTCTGTCGAGTAAATCGAGCGACGGTAATGGCCCCGGTGGTGGTTCTTGCGTTAATAATTGCTCAAACTTCTCTTTAGCCGTTGGCGGTGGTTGATATTGCGCTTTTGATTTAGGCATTGGTCTTGCTGGCGATACCACTGTTGTAACTGGTTTTTCTGGCTCTACAACTGGGCTTTGATCAAGCGCGTTTAATGCAGCGGCCGTGTCCATTGGTTCGTCGTCTATGGCGCTAAAGCCAATTTCTTGATCGAGTATGTCGTCAAGCTCGTCAAACGGCATAAAATCGTCACTAATTTGTGGCTCGCTAAATGGCGTTTGCGGTTTATTAATTGCTTTTTGTTTATCTGCTTTTTTAGTTGATGTAGGCAGCTCTATTTGCTCTTTTATATCGTCTTCAAAATGGGCGTCTACTTCATCGTGATTATTTGCTTTGCCCGCAGCGTGTTCTCGGTGCATCCAACCTTTTGCGTACGATACAATAAAGCGGTAAAACCTAACCATTAAATCGCCAAGGTAATCTACAAAATCAACCCACGATACACCCGTTAATAAGGTAAGCCCGGCAAAAAAGAAACACAGCAATAATATAGATGTACCGGTAAAGTTAAACGCAGGCATCATGGCTGATGCAATAACATCGCCCACTACCCCACCAGAGGAAAAGTTATAAATATCGTCAAAATTGATACTACTAATAGCGGTAGCTGAGGTAATAAATAAAGCAAAACCAATAACACGCAGCGCTAAGGTGGTGTAATCAAGCTGTAAAATGCGGTGAGGTTGTTTAAATAGCAAGTAGCCAAATAGCTGAATGGCCGCTGGCACTAAGTAAGCCAACCAACCAAAGGTGAGTAATAAAATGTCGGCTATCCATGCACCGGCTGCTCCTGTGATGTTGCTTACTTCGCTAAAACTAGTTTGCGACCATGCAGCATCTGCTGGATCAAAGCTGATCAAGGCACATAAAATAAATATTGCCGTAAAGGTGCTGATAATCAGCCCTGTTTCTAATAGTCTTTGCACACCGTTTAGGCGCATAGTTCCCTATTCCTCTTTATTATTCTATTTTTATTCACACTTACTTAGCAGTGAAATACCTTAGCAGGAAATGCAATTTGTTGCACTTTATCTTAACCTTGATGGCCTGATTATGAACAAGTTTTTATAATTTGAGCTTATATAAGCAAATGACGCAGCTAATATAAATAACCTTAAGTAATATAAGGACGAATAATTACGCCTTCTTCACCTTTTACTTCTTCCATTACTACATAAGTTCGGCTTTCACTAACGTTAGGCAATTTTAATAATATGTCACCTAATACACCACGGTATTCTGACATATCATTTACGCGCGTTTTAAGTAAAAAATCAAAATTACCCGATACTAAATGACATTCGATAATTTCTTCGTGCTTTTTAACGGCCGCACTAAACTCATCAAATACGTCGGGAGATGTTTTAGTAATTGTTACTTCTACATACACCGATAAACCTTGCCCAAGCTTAGCTGGATCGACCACTGCTTTATAGCCAAGTATGTAGCCTTCTCGTTCTAGCTTTTTCACTCGCTCCAGACAGGGCGTGGCGCTTAGGCCAACTCGTCTGGCCAGTTCAACGTTTGAAAGGCGTCCATCGTGCTGTAATTCCATTAAAATTTTACGGTCAATTCTATCTAATAACTGATGCATAGTGCCAACTAGTTTTTTATGCTGTTTATTTTTGTTATATAGATGATAACACTAGATTTGACTTTAAAAAAGGTGAGACACACGGGCTTATGATGAATATAATAGTGAAAAATGTTAATCCGTTCTTAATAAGGCAAATGATATGATTATTGGTGTTCCTAAAGAAATTAAAAACCATGAATACCGTGTAGGTATGGTTCCTGCGAGTGTTCGTGAATTAGTAAACCACGGTCATCAAGTGATTGTAGAAACTGATGCAGGCATGGGTATTGGTTTTACTAACGAAGATTACACGCTAGCGGGTGCTGAGATTTTAGCAACTGCTGCTGACGTTTTCGCTAAAGCAGACATGATTGTAAAAGTAAAAGAGCCACAAGCTGTTGAACGTGCAATGTTACGTGAAGACCAAATTCTTTTCACTTACTTACACCTTGCACCTGATCTTCCACAAACTGAAGACCTTGTAAAAAGCAAAGCTATTTGTATTGCATACGAAACTGTAACTGACTCTCGCGGTGGTTTACCACTTCTTGCTCCTATGAGCGAAGTTGCTGGTCGTATGTCTATTCAAGCTGGTGCACAAGCGCTAGAAAAATCTAACCACGGTCGTGGCATGCTACTAGGTGGCGTACCAGGCGTTGAAGCAGCTAAAGTTGTTATCATTGGCGGCGGCATGGTTGGTCGTAGTGCAGCGCAAATGGCTGTTGGTCTTGGTGCTGAAGTTGTCGTTCTTGACCGTAACATCGACGTATTACGTGCACTAGACGCGCAATTTGGTAATAAAGTTAAAGCTATTTACTCAACTGCTGATGCTCTAGAAAAACACGTACTAGAAGCTGATTTAGTAATTGGTGGCGTACTAATCCCAGGTGCAGCTGCACCTAAACTAGTAACTGCTGAGCACATTAAAGCAATGAAACCTGGTTCTGCAATTGTTGACGTTGCAATCGACCAAGGTGGCTGTATTGCTACTTCTAAAGCAACTACGCATGCTGATCCTACTTTCATCGTTGATGAAGTTGTTCACTACTGTGTTGCTAACATGCCAGGTGCTGTTCCACGCACATCTACGTTTGCACTTAACAATGCAACATTGCCTTTCATCATTAACCTTGCAAACAAAGGTTATAAAAAGGCGCTACTAGATGACGCTCACTTCTTAAAAGGCTTAAACGTAATTAAAGGCCAAGTAACTTACAAAGAAGTAGCAGAAGCGTTCAACATGGAATATGTTGACCCACGCACAGCGGTAGAAAACGCATAATTTAGCGTTTTATAGTTAGGTTGGTATTAAGTAATGTAGCTACCTAACTACAACCCATAAAAAAAGCAGCTAATTAGCTGCTTTTTTTGTATTTAAATTTCAGATTTATATAAGCTTATTTAGATAAAACGCTTAATTATAAAATCTACTTTTACACGCTTAGCTTGGCCTAGTAGTTTTTTAACTGGCTGCGGGTAATCATCCATTGTTTCTAAATCATCTGGGCCAGTTAAACGGCGGCAGTGTTGTAAAATTTCCTGCTTTTCGTTATCAATAGCATCCATAATTGTTTGCTCTGGATCTTCTATTAAAATACCGTTTTCGATATCAAGACCCCATGCACGCGGATTTAAGTTATGCCCGCTCAGTAAATGCTTTGTTCTATCTGAACAAATACCTTTTAAATGAAACGAATTGCTTTCATCTTTCCACAGGTACACATTTAAATTACCGTTATCGATATGACGCTTTTGCGTTTTTACAAATTTATGCAAAATAGTTTCGTATAAATAAGGTAATGCCCCTATTTTACTAAACGGCTCGCTTGGCGGTAAATAAAAGTCATTTGCTGTTTTATCGCCTACAACAATAGTCACTTGCTTGCCTTGCTTTAATAATCGGCGCAGCGATCGCATAAGCGGTGCCGGAAAATTGAAGTATGGCGTATACAACACAAGCTCTTGCTCTGTTGTATCAAATAACGCTTTTATTAAACGATTTAACTCGTTATTACGACGCCCGAGTCCTAAAAACAAACGAATACCTAATGCTTGCGTATTTAGCTGCTCTGCTGCGTTATAACTTGCGACTTTTAAATCACGCATTAACTGCTTTTGATCAAGCTTAAAGTCGTGCAAACGCTTAAGCGGTCGAGTGTCAATGCGTGGCACGGCCACTGATGAAAGTAGCTTTGTCTCAATAAAATCAACTACTGAGTCACACAGTTCGCTCTGCGTTATCAAAAAGTAACGATCGAGCCTGTAGCGCTCGTTGTATTGCAAGTACACGTTATTTAAGCTTGCGCCGCTGTAAAGTAAGGTGTCGTCAATTACAAAACCTTTTAAATGCAATACGCCAAATAATTCTTTAGCTTTTACAGGTACGCCATAAACTTGTACGCTCGATTTAAACTTTTCTAAATCGTCACAGTATAAACTTGCGTTACCGTCTGATTTATCAGCGCCAATTAATCCACGTTGCGCACGATGAAAATCCACCAGCACTTTTACCTCAAGTGCCGGGTTTGCCAATGACACACGATGCAGCGCTTCTAAAATTTCGCGACCTGCTTCGTCATCTTGTAAATACAACGCAGTAATATAAATTCGTTTTTTTGCGTTCGCTATCAAGCGTAGCAATTGCGTTCGGTAATCTTGCGCATTGGTTAAGACGTTAACGTCTTTTGAAGTCAACCCGAATGCGGGTTTTTCCTGCCAAAATAACATAGTTGCCTATTTGCTTAGGTCACATAATCTATCAGTGACAAATAAAATTAGGTAAAACATAACAAAAAAAATCAAAGGGGTCATGAAATAACGCTGTTTTGTTGCCTGTTAGTCTATTTATTGAGCTACTTAGGCATTTTAACTGTAAAAGCACAGAGCTCTAGTACACAATACTGCACAGCTTTTCGATTTGATAAAAAAAATAATCGCGGATTTTGTTTACATCTGCCTTGTTTTTCTTAGAATCGAGCGCATTAAAGACCGTATTAAACGTTTAGGAAAAAATAATGACTGAAGCAAAACATTGTAAGCTACTAATTTTAGGCTCTGGCCCAGCTGGTTATACTGCCGCAGTATATGCAGCACGTGCAAATTTAAACCCTGTTTTAATTACAGGCATTCAACAAGGTGGCCAATTAACAACCACAACTGAAGTTGAAAACTGGCCTGGTGATGCACACGGTTTAACAGGTCCTGCGTTAATGGATCGTATGAAAGAGCACGCTGAGCGCTTTGAAACTGAAATCATATTCGATCACATCAATAAAGTAGATGTATCTAAGCGCCCTTTCACACTAACTGGCGACCAAGGTACTTACACATGTGATGCATTAATCATTGCAACAGGTGCGTCTGCTAAATACTTAGGCCTAGAGTCTGAAACTAATTTCCAAGGCCGTGGTGTTTCGGCATGTGCTACGTGTGACGGTTTTTTCTATAAAGGTCAAAAAGTAGCGGTTGTTGGTGGTGGTAATACAGCGGTTGAAGAAGCGCTTTACTTATCTAACATTGCTGACGAAGTACATGTTATTCATCGTCGTGATAGTTTCCGCAGTGAGAAAATACTTGCTGACCGCCTTGCTGAAAAAGCAGCAAACGGTAACGTTGTAATGCATTACAACCGCACGCTTGACGAAGTATTAGGCGACCAAATGGGCGTAACCGGCGTTCGTATTAAAGATGCATACTCTGATGCAACTGAAGAGCTAGATTTAGCAGGTGTATTTATTGCTATTGGCCACAAGCCAAATACTGATATGTTTGTTGGTCAACTAGAAATGAAAGATGGCTACTTAGTTGTAGAGTCTGGCCTTCACGGTAACGCGACTCAAACAAGCGTAGAAGGCGTTTTTGCTGCAGGTGATGTGTCAGACCACATTTACCGTCAAGCAATCACATCTGCGGGTACAGGCTGTATGGCTGCCCTTGATGCTGAACGTTTTTTAGATAATTTATAAGCAATTAAATAAATTATTATAGGGCTGATTATTCAGCCCTTTTTTTATGCCTAAAATATAGTTACACTTTTACGATCAATTATAAAATAAGTACTGTATGAGAAATCAGCTATACCAATTAAGCGAAAACGATATAGCATTCCCCAATCCGGAATACGCATTAGAATCCCCTGATGGCTTGTTAGCAATTGGCGGAGATTTGAGTTTACCTCGCCTAAGTAATGCCTACAAAAGCGGAGTATTCCCTTGGTTTAGTGAAGATGAGCCTATTATGTGGTGGTCTCCCAGCGAGCGAGGCATTTTTGAGCTTAATGATTTTCATATAAGTAAGAGCCTGCGTAAGCATTTAAAAAAGCACCCTGTAAGAGTAACCATTAATAATGCCTTTGAAGAGGTGATAGAAGCCTGTCGCGATCAACGCCTTGATACCGATGGCACTTGGATCACCTCTGACATGCTCGACGCTTACGTTAATGCACACAATGCTGGCATTGCACATAGTTTAGAGGTGTGGAGTAACGGAGAGCTTGCAGGTGGCTTATACGGCATTATGCAAAATGGTGTTTTTTGTGGCGAGTCTATGTTTCATCATCAAACCAATTGTTCTAAGCTTGCTATGTGGGCACTGGTAAATTGGCTTAAACGCCATAATGCACATTTTATTGATTGCCAGTTAGAAAACCCTTATTTAATGACCCTAGGTGCACAAGTAATCCCCCGTTCCACATTTTTGACTAAACTAAAAGCGGCACATAACTATACTGTTAACCCTATTATGTGGGAGCCACAAGAACTTGACGCAATCTATGAATGAGCAACTTCCTGCACGTGTTGGTTTAACCCAAGAGTTTGACTGTAGTTATTTACCCAACAGACAAGAACAACTTTTAGTTATTCTTGATCCCAGTTGCTACAGCACCGATAAATTTGAGTCATTATTAGGCTTGGGATTTCGTCGCAGTGGTAACCAAATATACCGTCCACACTGCCCAATATGCAGCGCATGTAGTTCTGTACGTGTATTAGCACAAGACTTTATGCCCTCAAAATCGCAAAAACGTAAACTAAACAAAGCAAAAACACAGTTTGAGGTAAAATATTCAACGCAAGAGCGACCTGAATACTATCCACTTTATAGCAAGTACATAACGATGCGTCATCAGGATGGAAGTATGTATCCTCCTGAAAAAGAACAGTTTCAAAGTTTTTTGCTTTGTAGTTGGCTCAAGATCACATTTATTGAACTATGGCACCAAGATACTTTAGTCGCAGTTGCCGTAACTGATTGTATGAATAGCGCTATTTCTGCAATTTATACCTTTTTTGACCCCGACTTTGAACACTATAGTTTAGGCTCTGTGATGATATTAGAGCAGCTAAAGTTTGCTAAAGAGCAAAATAAGCAATACGTGTACTTGGGCTATCAAATTGATGAATGCGACAAAATGAAGTACAAAACTCAGTTTTTACCTGCTCAAAAACAGCTCAATGATGAGTGGGTGGCTATTTAATTTGCAAATATAGCCCCTGCGCCTTTACTTATTGGAGTATTTTGGGCAAAATCTGCAGCGTTTAACTATTAAAGAGGTGTTACGCTAAACATGGCGAAAGAAGACGTAATCGAAATGCAAGGGACAGTCCTTGATACTTTACCAAATACAATGTTCCGAGTTGAGCTAGAAAATGGTCACGTAGTTGTGGCTCATATTTCAGGCAAAATGCGCAAAAACTATATCCGTATTTTAACCGGCGATAAAGTAACGGTAGAAATGACTCCTTACGATTTATCAAAGGGTCGTATCGTATTCCGTGCTCGCTAAGTAAGTGCGTAAACGAGATTTAGTTTTTGGCTAGTGTTTTACTAGCTTTAAGCGTTTATTAAATGTAATTGATAGACATTGACTAGCAATTACATTTAATAAACAAAAAGCCCAGTTTTTGCTGGGTTTTTTGTTGCCTATAAAAAGGGCAAAAAAATGGCCCGCTATTATGTAGCGGGCCATTTTATTTAACTAAATTATTTAATTAACGTTTTACGCTGGTGTTAAATTACTCTCGTAATCAAAGCGAATCTTCTTGTCTTTAACTGATACTTTAACCGTACCGCCATCAACAAGTTCACCAAACAGTATTTCGTTAGCTAATTGCTTTTTAAGCTCTTCTTGAATAACACGTGCCATTGGACGTGCACCCATTGCTTTATCGTAGCCTTTATCTGCCAACCACTCACGTGCTTTAGACGTAAGCTCAAGGTTAACTGATTTTTTATCAAGCTGCGCTTGCAGTTCCACAATAAACTTATCAACCACCAGTAAAATAACTTCACGTTCAAGGTGATTAAACCAAATGATGTTATCTAAACGGTTTCTAAATTCTGGTGAAAATACTTTATTAATTGCACCCATTGCATCGTGCGTATGATCTTGCTCTGTAAAACCAATCGACTTACGCGTAGTTTCTTGTACGCCCGCATTGGTAGTCATTACAACCACTACATTTCTAAAGTCAGCTTTACGGCCGTTATTATCGGTCAACGTACCGTGATCCATAACCTGTAGCAAAATGTTGTAAATGTCTGGATGCGCTTTTTCAATCTCATCTAAAAGTACAACAGCATGTGGATTTTTAATAACTGCTTCTGTTAATAAACCACCTTGCTCAAAACCAACATACCCTGGTGGAGCACCAATTAATCGACTAATTGCATGGCGTTCTACATATTCCGACATATCAAAACGAATAAACTCAACACCCATACATTTAGCAAGTTGCTTAGTTACTTCTGTTTTACCCACACCGGTAGGCCCTGCAAACAAAAACGAACCTACTGGCTTTTCTTCGCTCGATAAACCAGAGCGAGATAAACGAATAGCTGATGTAAGTGCGTCAATAGATTGATCTTGCCCAAACACGAGCATTTTAAGGTTACGGTCTAAGTTTTTAAGCGTTTCTTTATCTGTTGACGAGACGCTTTGCGCTGGGATACGTGCCATTTTAGATATAATTAGCTCTATATCAGCCACGCCAATGGTTTTTTTACGTTTAGAGCTAGGTTGCAGGCGCTGACTTGCACCGGCTTCATCAATTACATCAATGGCTTTATCTGGCAAGTGGCGCTCATTAATGTATTTAGCACTGAGTTCTGCAGCTGCTTTTAGTGCTTTTTGAGTGTAACGAATACCATGGTGCTCTTCGTAACGCTCTTTTAAGCCGTTTAATATTTTAGTGGTATCGGCAACACTTGGCTCAAGTACATCAATTTTTTGAAAGCGACGTACTAATGCACGGTCTTTCTCAAAAATATTTTTATACTCGTTGTAAGTTGTTGAACCCATACAACGTAGCTTACCACTTGAAAGGAGTGGTTTAAGCAAGTTTGATGCGTCCATAACACCACCAGACGCCGCGCCGGCACCGATTATGGTATGTATTTCATCAATAAATAAAATAGAGCCTGGTTCGGCTTGTAGCTCTTTTAGTAAGCTTTTAAAGCGCTTTTCAAAGTCGCCACGGTATTTAGTACCCGCAAGCAATGCACCCATATCTAGCGAGTACACAACAGCATCTGCAATTACTTCTGGTACTTGCTTATTAACAATGCGATACGCAAGGCCTTCAGCAATTGCTGTTTTACCAACGCCCGCTTCACCAACAAGTAATGGGTTATTCTTTTTACGACGACACAATACTTGTACCGTGCGCTCTACTTCGCTGTCGCGTCCGATCAGTGGATCAATGTTACCTTCACGAGCTTGAACGTTTAAGTTAGTTGTAAAGCTGTCTAGCTTGCTTGCTTCTTCATTTTGAACTTCTTGCACTTCATCATGAATATCGTCGCTGTCGTTGCCTAATTCATCATCTGCTTTAGAAATACCATGCGAAATAAAGTTAACGATGTCTAAACGCGATACATCATGCTTTTTAAGTAAATATACAGCTTGGCTTTCTTGCTCAGAAAAAATAGCAACTAGCACATTCACGCCAGTGACTTCATTTTTACCTGACGATTGCACATGGAACACAGCGCGTTGTAATACACGTTGAAAGCCAAGTGTTGGCTGAGTTTCACGCTCTTCTTCTAAATCTGGAATGACGGGTGTTGTTTCGTCAATAAATTCTAATAATTCGGTTTTTAAACCAGAAATATTAACACCACACGCGTTTAGGGCTTCTCCTGCAGAAGGATTATCTAACAGCGCAAGTAAAAGGTGCTCTACGGTCATAAACTCATGACGGCGAGTGCGCGCTTCACGAAACGCGGCATTTAATGTGAGTTCTAAGTCTTTGTTTAGCATTGGCAACCCCTTACTGAGATAATAATTTATACCACAACAATCGGATGTTTGATCACCCTAATTGGTATTTATTCCTGCTCACAACTACAAAGCAGTGGATGCTCGTTATCACGCGCGTAGCGGTTAACTTGTTCAGCTTTGGTGTGGGCTACGTCGGCGCTGTAAACACCACATATACCCTTACCTTTTTCATGAACCTGAAGCATCACGTCGGTTGCTCTATCGCTATCCATATTAAAAAACGTCGTTAAAACTTCTATTACAAAGTCCATCGGCGTGTAGTCGTCGTTATTTAAAACAACTTTATATTTTCGCGGCGGCTGTAGCTTTTGCTTTTCGCTGTCGCGAACTGTATCGATAACACCTGAATCTTTCATACCACTCATAATTAAATATAGTCTTGTCTTTGTAACTCAAGCAAACTTGAATAAAAAATAAATAAAATGTTAAAAAAATAACTCAAAACACTTGACTGGTTGGCTAAATAAACTACAGTCAAACGTAGATTGATTAAACCTTAGTCAGTCTAGCAAATAATACAATTTAGAATAACTAAATTAGTCAACTTATTGAAGGATGTAGAAGTATGGCTTGCGGTAAAGTTAAATGGTTCAACAACGCTAAAGGTTTTGGTTTCATCGTAGAAGACGGCTGCGAGAATGATATTTTCGCTCATTACTCAACAATTGTAATGGACGGTTATAAAACGCTTAAAGCTGGTCAAGATGTAACATTCGAATTAGAACAAGGACCTAAAGGTCTACACGCTAAAAATATAGCCCCAGATGGTGACATTATTGAGTGACTATTGTTTTGTTCGACTAAAGCGAGTGACCTTTTAAGATCCTCGCTTAATTCCTTAAGCATACTAACTTATCTCTTCTCCCCCTATTTATTGCCTCTTTTCATTCAAATTCAACCCTTTTCCTTGAATTTATTTTATATACCCCAATGTTCTAAGAGTTGATTGTTTAACTGCTTATTGGGCATGCTCAACCTCTAGCCCTTTTTATTTAAGCTTGTTACACTCTTGGTGCTAAAAATTGCGTATTAACGCAGCAACTAATCCAACTTGTCGCCTCTTTTATATGTACTAGGCTAAAGGCTGATTTATTTTTGTTAATTTTTTAGCTATAAATACAATTCCAGTTCGTCAGGTGTGACTATTCTGCTTTTATAAAAGAGCAACGCTGAGTACCAACACCTAACAAACTATTCATTACGAGCGTATGTATTCATTAACTTGTTTAATAATATGTACTCACTCATTAGTAATGATTTTCTTTGCATTGTTGAATAAGACCTTTTCGGTCTACTATCTAGGAATGATGATGACATCAAAAATTATCTATACAAAAACGGACGAAGCTCCGGCACTAGCAACTTACTCGTTGCTACCGATCATCCAAGCATATACAAATGCGGCCGGTGTTGAAGTTGAAACTCGCGATATCTCATTAGCAGGTCGTGTAATTGCTAGCTTCCCTGATTATTTAACACAAGAACAACGCATTGGTGATGCACTTGCTGAACTTGGCGAGCTTGCTAAAACACCAGAAGCAAACATCATCAAATTACCAAACATCAGTGCATCTGTACCACAGCTTCGCGCTGTAATTAAAGAGCTTCAAGCAAAAGGTTACGCTCTTCCAGAATACCCTGTTGAACCTAAAAATGATGAAGAAAAAGCAATTCAAGCTGCTTACGACAAAATCAAAGGCAGTGCAGTAAACCCAGTACTACGTGAAGGTAACTCTGATCGTCGCGCACCAGGTTCTGTAAAAGAATATGCACGTAACAACCCGCATTCAATGGGTGCGTGGAGCAAAGATTCAGAGTCTTATGTTGCAAGCATGAGCGAAGGCGACTTCTTTGGTTCAGAAAAGTCTGTAACTGTTGATACAGCTACTGATGTACGTATTGAACATGTTGCAACTAACGGCGACGTTTCTGTACTTAAACAAAGCACGCCTCTTTTAGCTGGCGAAGTTATTGATGCATCAAGCATCAGCGCTTCTAAGCTTCAAGCTTTCTTAGCTGCTGAAATTGATGCTGCTAAAGAAAAAGGTGTTTTATTCTCGCTTCACATGAAAGCGACAATGATGAAAGTATCTGATCCAATTATCTTTGGTCACGCTGTAAAAGTATTCTACAAAGATGTATTTGCTAAACACGGTGAGCTTTTTGAAGAGCTAGGTGTTGATGTAAATAATGGTTTAGGCGATGTATATTCTAAAATTCAAACATTAGACGATGCTAAGCGCGAAGAAATTGAAGCAGACATTCAAGCTGTTTACGCTAGCCGCCCTGCTATTGCTATGGTTGATTCTGACCGCGGCATTACAAACCTACACGTACCAAGTGACGTGATCATCGATGCTTCTATGCCTGCTGCAATCCGTTCAAGCGGTCAAATGTGGAATAACGATGGTAAATTACAAGACACTAGCTTTGTAATTCCAGATCGTTGTTACTCAGGTATTTACCAAGCAACTATTGATTTTTGTAAAGTGAATGGCGCGTTTGATCCAACAACTATGGGTAGCGTACCTAACGTTGGCCTTATGGCTCAAAAAGCTGAAGAATACGGTTCACACGATAAAACGTTTGAAGCTAAAGCAGATGGTTCTATCCGTGTTGTTGATGCAAATGGTAATACATTACTTGAGCACAGTGTTGAGCAAGGCGATATTTGGCGCATGTGTCAGGTTAAAGACGCACCAATCCAAGATTGGGTTAAGCTTGCAGTAAATCGTGCACGCGCAACAGGCGTTCCAGCTATTTTCTGGTTAGACGAAAACCGTGCACATGATGCAGAGCTAATCAAAAAAGTAAATAAATACCTACCAGATCACGATACAGCTGGCCTAGATATTCAAATTTTAGCACCGCTTGAAGCAACATTGTTCTCACTAGCGCGTATTAAAGAAGGTAAAGACACTATTTCTGTAACAGGTAACGTTTTACGTGATTACCTTACAGATTTATTCCCAATTTTAGAGCTAGGTACGAGTGCTAAAATGCTTTCAATTGTTCCACTTATGAACGGTGGTGGATTATTTGAAACTGGCGCAGGTGGTTCTGCACCTAAGCATGTTCAACAATTCGAAAAAGAAAACCACTTACGTTGGGATTCTTTAGGTGAATTTTTAGCACTTGCTGCATCTCTTGAGCACCTAAGCGTAACTACGGGTAACAACAAGGCACAAGTTCTTGCTGATACGCTAGATAAAGCGACTGGTACTTTCTTAGCAGAAAACAAGTCTCCTTCACGTAAAGTGAAAGAAATTGATAACCGTGGTTCTCATTTCTTCCTATCTTTATTCTGGGCACAAGAACTTGCTAAGCAAAATGATGACAGTGAACTTAAAGCACAGTTTACTCAAATTGCTAGCGACCTTGAGTCTAATAAAGAACAAATCGTAAGTGAACTTAACGATGCGCAAGGCCCTGCAGTTGATTTAGGCGGTTACTTCCAGCCTAACGATGATGCAGCCTTTAAAGCGATGCGTCCAAGCACTACATTTAACGATATTCTTGCTAAATTAGTATAAATATTGGTTTAAATTTAAAAGCCGCTTACTTGTAAAAGTAAGCGGCTTTTTTATGTCTAAATTTTACAAACAAAAAGGCCGCTATTTATAAAATAGCGGCCTTTGAATAATTAAATTTATTTATTTAATTAATTATTTAGTATCATACCAATTCGCTTAATTAAGTGATCAACTTTGAGGCAAGAAAATCTTGTCGATAACAAGGCAAAAATTTCGTTATTTAGTTGCTCTATATCAGAAATTTTTAACGCAGTTACCGTCAGATTTAATCCCTCAAATTGATTAAGTATTATTGCGGGTTGGTATAAGCACGTGGCATTTTTGAATCAGTCGTATAACGGTCACGCAGTTTATCTTGGCGAGATTGTGTAGATACCTCAACCCCATTAATAAACATTTTGCTCACGTGGCTGCTTAGTTCAAACGGGTCATTACTCCACATTACTACATCAGCAGCTTTACCTACTTCAAGACTACCTGCATTAATGCCAAATACATCAGCAACGTTTGATGTAACCGCTTTTAACGCACCTTCTTGGCTCATACCATACGATACTGCATTACCAGCATCAAAACGCAGCTGATAAATGTTGTGACTTGCATCACCACCTACCGTTAATAATACTTTAACGCCTGCTTTTTCTAGCACACCTGCATTATCTAAACTCGCATGAAGCGAATCAAAACTTGCTGGTAAGCTGTCCATTGCACTAATAATTACTGGGATATTTGCTTTAGCAACGCGCTCTTTTACTACAACAGCGTCTTGTGCGCCGTTAAGTACTAAATTAATGCCAAATTGCTCTTTTACTTTAATGAGCTCAATAATATCTGCAGCACGCGAAACGCCAACAACTAATGGCATTTCGCCACTAAGGACTTTCACCATTACTTTGTCTTCAGCACTTGGTTTGTCGTCATCTTTTTTAGCTTTTTTACCGGCTTTCGTTTTGTGCTCATCAAGTTTATTAATAAGTGTTTGCAAAGTAAAAGCACGAGAGCCTTTACTACGCTCACCTAAATAAACAACTAGAGCCGCTTGTTTTTGCATTTCGCTATCAAAACTACCACTTAAATCAACAACACTAGCAAGGCCTGAAAAAATGCTATCGCCACCATGAGGGGTAATTACATCGCGTGTTACGCCGCCTTTACGAGCGTAAGGAATTAAGCTCGAATGCGCGTTGTAAGCAAGACTTACGTCAAAATCAATACCGGCTTTTTCCTCGCCTGCATCGCGAGAGCCCGCAACTGCACTAACTTCAACTAAACCAAGTTGATTTACACTGGCAATAAAACCGGGTGTTACAATTTGACCTTTTGCATCAATAACTTTATCGGCTATAACTTCAGCTGGGTTAATTGCTGTAATTTTTCCATCTGTCATTACAATGCTTGCCGCTTCTAAAACACCTTGATCAGAAGACGTATGTAATGTTGCATTAATAATTGCTAGCGATTGTGCGCTTACAGCACCAGATGCTAATAATCCTGCAGCAACCAGAGAAAGCGAAAACGAACGTGATAAATTTTTCATTCTGGATGCTCCTTATTGTTGACCTAACATAAAATCACTTGTTGCTTGATACGCGCTGTCGTTTCTATCGTAAACTTTTGCACCATCAACAAACACTTGTTCAGCTTTAGCATAAACACTAAATGGGCTTTGATTCCAAATAACCACATCGCCCTGCTTACCCGCTTCTAGTGAACCTGTTTTGTCATCAATACCTAACGACTTAGCTGCGTTAGCCGTGATCCATTTAATAGCGTGTTGCTCAGAAATATCAAAACCGTTTTCGTTAGCACGGTACATAACCTTGCCCGCTTCTTGGTTTAAGCGCTGAATAGTAGTATCTGAATCTGAGTGAACAACTGCACATGAATTTTTAACTGCATCAACAATAGCTACGTTTTCTTGAACCATGTCGTAGGCTTCCATTTTAAAGCCCCACCAGTCTGGCCAAAGTGCAGCACACGAACCATTTTCGGCAAGTAAATCAGCAATTTTATATGCTTCCACACCGTGATGGAATGTACCCGCGTCGTAATTAAACTCTTTTGACAGGTCAATCATCATTGCCATTTCTTCAGCTTTATAACAATGATTATGAATACGTACTTCGCCTTCAAGCACACCACGAAGCGTATCGTGTTTAATATCACGCACTGGTGCTTCTGGGTTTAAACCTGCTTCATAATCGGCATCGTATTTATCCCATGCACGTTTGTATTCAGCGGCTTCAGCCCATGCCATACGGTAACCTGCCATATTACCCATACGAGTAGAAGGTAATACCCCTTGACGACCATAAACACGTTTAGGGTTTTCACCACACGCCATTTTTAAACCATACGGTGCCTCTGGAAATTTCATGCCTTGCATCGTGTGTGCAGGTACGTTTTTAAGCGTAACGCCGCGGCCACCAAATAAGTTAGCTGAGCCTGGTAAAATTTGTAGAGAAGTAATGCCGCCTTCGCGTGCACGATTAAAGCCTGGATCTTGTGGCCAAACAGAATGCTCAACCCACACTTCTGCAGTATTAGGGCTGGTCATTTCGTTACCATCTTGATGCGACTCAACCGATGGGCTTGGGTAAGCACCTAAATGTGAATGTACGTCAATAATACCTGGTGTAACCCATTTGCCCTGTGCATCAATTGTAACATCAGCAGTAGCAGTTAAGTCTTTACCTACTTGTTGTACTTTACCGTCAACAAGTAATACATCAGCATCATCTAAACGCTCACCAGTACCTGTTAATACAGTGGCGTTGGTAATTAATGTGCTTGATGTAGCAACTGGCTGATAAGTGCTTGGGTAAGGATTTTTGTTGATTGTTATTTTATCGTCTTGCGGGCCGTTTTCTTGGCAACCTACAAGTGCAGCAGCTAAGCCAACCGCTAATAAAGAAGGTGCAAATTTTTGCATGTTGTTTGGATCTCCTGTTTTTTTGCTACTTTAGCGAAAGCTAAGTGATAAAGCTAAAAAAACAGGTGAAAACGCAGTTAATTAAGATGAATTTCTGTAATTATTTCTTTATATAATTGTTATACAACTTTTCAAGCGCACCTTCGGTTGTAAGCGATGGATCTTTACTAATAAAGTGCTTAACCGTACGCGTTACAAAATCAGAGTTTTGCTTATGTAACTTAGAAAAATCTTTAATAATTGTATTACCATCTTTAGCTGCAGTTACTTTATCATGACGATGACGATACTGGCTCAATGCTTTATTAAAATCCCCTTGGTAGTCTTCAACCAAAATTTTATAAAAGTCACTTTTTTGTACGTTTAAATCATTAATGCAGTAATTTAGCGCCTCTTTAAAGTCGGTAAATATCATGCCTTCTACATCAAACTCTTTTGTTTTTTCACGTACTGCTACTTTGGCATCTTCTGTGGCATAACTAAAACCCGTAAACGCTAAACGCTCAGCGGCTTCTTTTCCTAATTTCATACCCGCTGCAATACTATGCGCAAACTCATCGCTCATATCGCCAAGTTCGTTTTCTTCCCACATGTTATAAACACGCAGTGGTTTTGCGTATTTAGTGGCAAGCTTTTTTTTCATTTTAGTGAAACGCTCATCAATCGTCATCAGCCTTTCGTTATGTAAAAGTGCATGGCACTCATAACAAGCCGCAATAGATATAAAGTCAGCCTCTTCACCTAAATCAACAATGCTTTGTAGCATATGCAGCGGCGGACAATGGTCGCGCTCTGTCGCTTCACAGCCACAATAAAAACACTGGTTAAAATGCTGCTGATCGCAAGCGTATGCTTGCTGATAATAACTGGCTAACGTTTTGCTCACCGTTGCTCCTAAAAAACACGACTAAATTATGGGGGCGATAATAACAGCCTGAAAAAATATGTCAGCCGCAAAAAAGCATTTAATTTATTTAAGGCTGTTTATTCTCAGTTTAATTAAAATAATTACATAAGCGCTAATTTAACGTTTACAATTAACTTGCTACATTAGAGAGAAACTTGCTATAAAACGCAAATGCTACGATTACATATAATTTAAAAATATTTTTACTCTCACAATTAAGGTTCGTACATTACAAAAGGTATAAAATTGATTTTAGAAACTAAAACGATAGATGAGTATGAATTTATAGTTAATACTTTAAATACATATTTTGCTGTTTCACTAGAGCTTAGAGACTTACCCGATTTACCCTCTAACGATTTGGTAATAGTTGAACAAGACCTTCAAATTGTTGCAGAATTGCTTCAACAAATAGAGGCCTATCACAAAGCTTACCCTCAGACTAAAAATAAATTTTTTTATACAAAACTAAATAACAGCGAGGTCGAGCAACTGCTCAAAGCACTTCACGTTTTTCACAAAGTAAATAATGGCAAACTCACAGAGCAACAAAATTTATTTTTAAAACACTATACTGACGAAGCAAATATATTTATGCGTGACTTTTGTAACGTTGTGTATGACGAATCTTTAGTAAGAGGTTTGTTTAATAAATATAAAATAGCGTTAAAAAATCACTGTGAAGATGCTGTTTTAAAACATATTGAACAAGGTAATAAGCAAGTTTATGTTTTTGCACTTCAAGCATTTCCAGGTCACGCTTATCAATTAGCAACAATGAATACGGTAACCTCACAGCAGTTAATGTTAAATCAAAGTGAGCCAGACGACGATTTCGATAGTGAATTATATAACCCTGCGTGCTTTGATATTGAATGTGAGTGTTCTGAAGAATATAAATATGCTGAATCACAAATTAAAGCGCTTTTTGATCAACTTTATGAGCTAAACGAAACTCACTGTGAAGATGGAACAAAAGAATTTGAAGAAATAGATGCACTGTATGACCTTGCTTATGTACTCTTTATTGAAAGCAGTCTTTACGCATTAAAAACGACTGATTTTGATACGCTCAATAAAACAGATATGTTTTGCGCCATTGTAGCTTTACATGAGTTTTCTGAATATGAATTTTACGCATTAGCAAAACACACAATACATGCAAAATTTGATCAAATATTTCCTGATGCCGATAAATATGAACATGAAGATAGCGTTTTTGAACAGTTACTTTATAAATATTAATTAAAAGTATCTAAAATTCATGCCTTAAGTGAAATTACTTTAGAGCAGATCTAAAGTAATTTAATTATATTACTGCTGCTACTAAACCAAATAAACCACCAAACACACCGCCCCACACTACAAGCCAGCCTAAGTGCTCGCGGATCATGGTTTGAATAATCTCTTTAACCATTTTAGGGGTAAGCTCATCTAGGCGCTCATCAACTAATTTAAGTACTGTTTTATGTAGGCTCTCTGCACTATTACCTTGTGAAAGCGTTTGGGTTACTAATGCTTTAAAGTCGTCAGTTTGAGAAATCTCACTAAGCGACAATTGCATTTTTTCAATAAACTTTTCACGCATAGGCTCTATTGCTGCAGTGCCGCCAAACATACCTAACATGCTACCAAACTGAGATTCTTCAATAACGACAAGTAAATTGTCGAATGCAGGGTTTAGATCAACATTGCTAATTATTGGCTCAAAATCGATGTTGGGCTGCGCTTTATTGAGTAAATTATTAATTTTTTGCTCTGAAAAAAACTCCGTTAATATTAGGTTTCGTATAGCTACTTTAAAGCTTTCAAACTTAAGCGCAATAACACCCGAGCCATATAAAAACGGTACCTTTTCGAACAACATATGAATCGCTAATAAATTAGTTACCGCGCCAGAAAGTGCAAATAAACCAACTGATAACACAATTGCTTGGTTAAACATAAAACCGACAACAACACATAAACCCGCTAGCAAATTGGTTATTAAACTTTTGTTCATTTTTACTCCATTACAGTAAGTGTAATTTTTATGCAATATAGTCGTTAATTTTACAACGTTTAGATTGTTAAATTAATACCTTTTTGCCATAGTTTAAGTATCTGTTTAAAAGGCGAGCAATTGTTATGTGGAAAACAGTAAATGAGCACATCAGCCAAGCCATTAATTTTGACTTTAAACACACCTATAAACGCCAATTACAAAGTACAAATACCGACAAACTATTTCATATTACCAATGGTACGCATAACTTCTTCGTTAAAATAGCATTAAAAAGCGAACTCGAGCGTTTAGAAAGTGAATTTATTGGCTTAAAGCTTTTAGCGCAAAATAGTAATTTTAAAGTCCCTGAATGTATTACAACCGGTGCAAATATAGAGTTTTCGTTTATTGTTTTACAGTGGCTTGTTTTAGATAAACAACCCCACAACACGTGGGCAACTATGGGAAGCAGCCTCGCTAAAATGCATCAAAAACACGACCAAGCCATGTTTGGTTTTGATGTAGACAACTACATAGCCACTACCATACAACCTAATCGCTGGCATAAAAAATGGGATGTATTTTACGCCGAAGAACGTATAGGGTGGCAATTACAGTTACTCGCTGAAAAAGGCATTAACTTTATTGAACCCGAGCGCTTAATTAATGCCGTTAAAGAACAGCTGCATAGTCATCAAGTTGAGCCCTCATTACTGCATGGCGATTTTTGGCGAGGAAATATGGGCTTTTTAAAAGCAGAGCCAACGGTATTTAACCCCGCTTGTTATTATGGTGATCGGGAAGTGGATATTGCAATGAGCGAACTATTTGCGCCACTGCCAAAAGACTTTTATAGCGCCTATAACCAGCACTACCCGCTTTCTCAAAATTACGAAAAACGTAAGTTAATATACCAGCTATACCCTATTTTAAATCACGCTAACATCTTTGCCGGTCACTATCTTACTGAAGCTAAACAACATATAGAAAAGCTGGTATTTGAAGGTATAAAATAAGTGTCATAAGCTGCATTTCAGCACTATATTTAATGAGTAAGTAGGCGTTCATCTGTAAGCGATTAAGTTGAATCTAACTTAATTATTTATAACTGGAGTGATTATGAAAGATTTTTTATCACAACGAATAACGTGCCCACACTGCGGACACCACATACATTTAGACTTAGACGCAAGCATGGGCGATCAAGACTACATAGAAGATTGCACTGCCTGCTGTAACCCAATTCATTTAAATATGCATATAGATCATGCTAACAATAAGTTAGAGCTACACGTAGACAGTGACGACGAACAAATATTTTAACTTAAGCCTGATGGCGTAAGTAGTTTTCTACCGTATTTACAATAGTGTAAGTTTGCTGATCAACTTCAATATTAAACTTGTCACCCACTTGCGCTGCACCAATGTTTGTAATGGCGAGCGTTTCCGGAATTAGGTGTAACCAAAAACCTTGTTCATCAACTTCGCCCACGGTTAAGCTTGCGCCATTTATCGCAACAAACCCTTTATATAACACATACTTTTGCCACTCTTTTGGCAGGCTTAATTGAATTTTACAGTTATTCTCAAGCTTCACTATTTGAGAAATTTGTGACGTACAATGAATATGCCCAGACACTATATGCCCACCTAGCTCAGTACCAAACGTAACAGAGCGTTCGTAATTAACTAAACTACCTAACTCAAGCAGTCCTAAATTAGTTAACTTTAGGGTTTCGTCAATCACATCAAAATGCACTTGCGCTACCACATCGTGATTACTTAGCTCAACTTGCACAACTGTTAAACAACAGCCATTAATAGCAATACTTGCGCCTAAATCTAAATGCTTAACGTACTCATCGCTCACCGATACAACTAAGCGTAAAACACCGTCTGTTTGAGTCTTAGAGACCACCGTAGCTTGCGTTTGCACTATTCCTGTAAACATAAAATCACTTTAAATTATTACAAAGTGCTAGTTTAACGTATCAACTCATAAAATCATTCACTACTGTGATTTTTATTTAAACCCCAATAGATTACAATTACGCCCTATTTTATCAACTAGCTGTTTTTATGACCTTTTGCAATTGGGAAGCCAAGCGTTTACTTTCCCTCGCTTTACCTGTTTTTTTAGCGCAAGTTACACTTATTTTAATGTCGGTCGTCGACACAATTATGGCAGGTCAAGTTAGCCCTACTGACTTAGCTGCACTGTCTATTGCAACAGGAATATGGAACCCTTTATTACTTGGCCTTCAAGGTATTTTATTAGCGCTTACTGGTATTATTGCGCAGTTTTCGGGCAGTGATGACCGCAAAGGCATTAGCCACTATTTTCAACAAGCGCTTTATTTAACCGCTATTTTGAGCTTTACAGGCTTTGGAATTGCCCATTTAGCAGATGCTATTATTTTTAAGCTCGATACAACGCCTGCAATTGCAAACCTTGCCATTGACTACATTCACTTTGTGAAATGGGGTGTATTTGGATTTTTAATTTTTACGGTATACAGAAACGTTACCGAAGGTATGGGAATGACCAAGCCCGCGTTTTACATAAGCCTATTAGGTTTAGCTGTTAATATTCCGGTAAATTATATTTTCATAAATGGCTTATTTGGTTTTCCTGCTTATGGCGGCGCGGGCTGTGGCATTGCCACTGCAATTGTTTTAACTGTTATGGCAATAGCACAAGTCACTTACTGCCAAATGAGTAAAAAAGTAGATGCTAAAGGCCTGCTTTCATCATTCGAAAAACCTAATTTCACTACCATTGGTATTATTACTAAGTTAGGTATACCAATTTCACTCGCCACCTTTTTTGAAGTCACTTTATTTGCGTGTATACCGCTATTTATAGCGCATTTAGGTGCAGTAGCTATATCGGGGCATCAAATAGCAGCCAGTGTAACTACATTGCTATTTATGATGCCGCTGAGCCTATCAATCGCTATCAGCATTCGTATAGGTAACTTATACGGCCAAAAGAACATGACTCAATTAAAAGTTGCGGTTTCTACCAGCTATATTTTAGCCATTGCTGTGGCGTTATTTTTAGCGCTTATTACGTTTGCCGGTCGTGATTTAATTAGCCAACTGTATACCGACAGCCCTGCTGTTATGGCATTGGCTTCATCAATTATGATTTTAGCGTGTATTTACCAATTACCTGATGCACTTCAAGTTGCAGCAAATGGCATACTCCGTGGGTTAAAATACACCACGCCTATATCGTATATTACGTTTATATCGTATTGGTTAATCGGCTTTTGTTTAGGTTACGTATTGGCAAGAACAGACATAATTGTGCCAGCTATGGGGCCACACGGTTTCTGGACTGGGATAATAGTGGGACTTAGTGTCGCTGCTATTTTATTAATGCTAACGGTAAAAAAACGTCTAAAATATGAATTTCTTAAAATTGATGCACTCAATCAAAACTAATAAACTCAGCCTTAAAACATTACCAGCTACTTTGCTGGTAATGTGTTTTTTAACGCTTACTGGCTGCAACAAACCACAAAGTAGTATAAACGTTACTTATATTGAACGCTTAAGTAGCACAGTTGATACAAGCCCAACACAGCCTGCGCCACTCAAGCAACTCCCCTTACTGCAGCCTACCCCAATAGCACAAAGTGACTTAACACTGAGCATTGTTGAGCTTGCAGGCATTAGCCAATGTAAGCTTAACGTGCTTATAAGTGAGCACAATAACCAATTAGGAAAAACCGCCAGCGCTGCTGGGCAATTAAAATATCAAATAAACTTTATTAAAAGTGCACAGGTTTGCTTAAACACGCTTGATAAAAATAGTCCTAGTTACACAAAAATACTCGCAGCCAAAAACTACAAAGAAACACACCTAATGCACTTTTTTAACACCATGTTATTTAAAGAGCCTGAGCTAAATCGTACTTGGCAACTCACTTCAAACGAGCTTACTACTGAACCTGCTGGTTTTAGTGATACCGTACTTGCGCTAAAGCAACTTGTACTCATTAAGCAACAAATTAAGGCTAAAGAATTTAGTGAAATTAATAGCAATTCTATTTTTAGTGCACTCGAGCAGCTTAATAAATTTCAATTTAACCAGGCACTCATTCAATCGGTCCGCAAGCAGGTAGTGTTAAATAACAACGCCACGCAGTTTGTAAAAACATTAAACTTTAATACGCTGTGCCCTCAAGGTAAAAATAATAAAAACGCAAAAATCATAAGCAACGTATTTCAAAAGTTTTACCTAAAAGAAATTCAGCCCTATCAAGCGCAGTTAACTGGTTATCTAGAGGCACTACAACCGCTTTATAATGAGCTTTGGTTTAACGAAAGTATCTCAAGCCCTCAAATTAATAACTTAGTAAAAACGGGCTCAGCAAGTAACTTACTGAACTTACTAAAAAGCTCAGCTAAAAAACATGTGGTTTGGTGGCAAGTATTTTATAAAACGTGTGAAATAAGCCCAATATGAATAAAAAAACGGCAAATAAACTCAAAAACAACAAACTTGCTTGATTCACCAACCGCCACGCTATATATTAGCCGCCGTTGTTAAGCAATTAACACCTACTTAAATAAAGTAATACGACTGTAGCTCAGTTGGTTAGAGCACTACCTTGACATGGTAGGGGTCGGTGGTTCGAATCCACTCAGTCGTACCAACATTAATGAAACGTATAATTGAAGGAAAGAGCGCTACCTACTCTTGACCACCCGGTCCAAAGGTCAGTAGTTCGAATCCACTCAGTCGTACCAAAATTTAAGTAAAATAAATAAAAGTACATCTGAAGGAAAAAGCACTACCTACTCTTGACCACCCGGTCCAAAGGTCAGTAGTTCGAATCCACTCAGTCGTACCAAAATTTAAGTAAAATAAATAAAAGTACATCTGAAGGAAAAAGCACTACCTACTCTTGACCACCCGGTCCAAAGGTCAGTAGTTCGAATCCACTCAGTCGTACCAAAATTTAAGTAAAATAAATAAAAGTACATCTGAAGGAAAAAGCACTACCTACTCTTGATCACCCGGTCCAAAGGTCAGTAGTTCGAATCCACTCAGTCGTACCAAATTTATTCTAATATCACAGAATAAATTTATTTAAGAATTCAAAAATTGTACGACTGTAGCTCAGTTGGTTAGAGCACTACCTTGACATGGTAGGGGTCGGTGGTTCGAATCCACTCAGTCGTACCACTTCAAAGTAATGAAAAAAACCTAAGTAAAAGCACTACCCACTCTTGATCACCCGGTCCAATGGCCAGCAGTTCGAATCCACTCAGTCGTACCACTTCAAAGTAATGAAAAAAACCTAAGTAAAAGCACTACCCACTCTTGAACACTCAACTTCAACAGTTAATCATTAATTAACAATCACTTACAATCAGGTTGTAGCTTTATTTCTTGTAAATTATCCTTGTGAGTTTTGTTGACATTTCATGATTAAAATTCATTCAATTTACAGGGGGGTAATCGTGCGCGATTTGTAACCTATTGGGCTCGGTAGCGGCTTCTGCGTTACTCTAATGGCTTACATTTTTGTAAGAATAAGTAAAAATCGAGTTACAAAGAGTCAATAACCGCACTGTATAGGCGATGTTTTGATTAAAAAAACACATAGAGCTTCAAATTCAACCTCTAAGATCAACAGCCCCTAGTCTATTTTATTTAGTAATTCATAACCTGCAAGTACATCACTCAACTCCTCGTCAATGGTACTTTGACGCAGAGTATTAAACTCACTCGAAAGCTTATCAAGTAGCTCTTCAATATTTTTTTCAGCGCGTTGCATTGCGCCAAGACGGCTGCTATTTTCGCTGACCAACGACTCGGCACATGCACGATAGAGAGAAATAAAAATATACTCGCGGATCAATGCTCTTATTGTTGTAGAGTGCTTGCAGAGTACTTCTGGCAAAGCTTTAGTTGGCCATAAAATATTTTTAAAATTATCTCGCCATTGCTCGTCAAGTGGGAGTAATCGCTGAGACACACATTCATAAAGCGCGCCTTGTTTAGGTTGATTATAAAACACCAATACACGGCAACCAGGATTAAGAACTAAGCTTGATTCACTGTCTATTTGAATTTGCCTAACTAAGGTATCTATATCGTGAACACTCACTGGCACTGTGTATACTTTTACTAAATTAAAGCCGGCATCGGTAAGTCGAGATGCAGCACGTGCGCCTACCACCCAAATTAGAGGTGGCTGGGTCTCGTTACTTAGCGCTTTAATTGTAAAGTCGGTAATACTTTCATTAAATTGCCCTACCAACCCTTGATCTGAGCCGAATATGATCACACCCGCTCTGCTTTCATTTAAATTTTTGGGTTGTGGTGAAAATTGAAATGACATGTCATCACGCAAACTCGCACTTAATCCTAACTCAACTGCCCGGTAGTAATCGGTCAATGAGCTAATCGATTTTTCATATTGCCCAATACTCGAGGCAGCAAGTGCCTTCATCGTTTTTACCACGCCTTGTAAATCACTTGCACTGGCTATTTTATGGCGTAAATTAGCGGCACTATTGCTCATGTTGTTATTGCCTTCTTTTCAGGCTCAAAATCAACAAGTGCGCGCTTAGCCAACTCAACAATTGTTTGTCGATCGTCATCACTTAAGCTTTTAGCGGTATCAAATCTATCACATAAAGTATCGTCTAACTGCGCAACTGCTTTTTTAAGAATATTTTTTGCGTCGTTTATTTTTAGCAGTTCAATCGAATCTAAAAAGCCATTACTGAGTGCGAGTAATAGCATAATTTGCTCAGGTACTGGCATAGGTGATGATTCAGATTGATGTAAGCTCGCTCGAATACGCCGTCCATGTTCAATTATACGCCGTGTATCATCATCAAGTCGGGCACCAAAACGAGCAAAGGTTTCTAGCTCTTCAAATTGAGCATATGCAAGCTTTAAATCGCCAGCAACTGCACGAAACGCAGCACGCTGTGCTTTACCGCCCACACGAGAAACCGACTTACCAACGTCAACGGCTGGTAATACACCTAGAGCAAATAATGAGGGTGATAAATAAATTTGTCCGTCGGTAATCGAAATTAAATTAGTTGGAATATAGGCTGAAATATTTTGAGCTTCGGTCTCTATAATGGGGAGTGCGGTCAAGGAACCACCGCCACGTTCTTTATTTAAATGGGTCGCACGCTCTAGTAATCGTGAATGAATATAAAAAATATCCCCAGGAAATGCTTCTCGTCCGGGTGGTCGTCGTAACAACAAAGACAACTCGCGGTAAGCTCTTGCGTGCTTAGTTAAATCGTCATATACAATAAGTACATCACGTCCTTGCTCCATAAAATATTCTGCGATACTGGTTGCAGCGTAAGGCGCTATATACTGTAAGCCCGGTGGCTCATTACCCTCTGTTGCAACAACAACCGTATAAGCCATTGCATTTTGCGCGCGTAATATTGCTATTGATTTAGCGACCGTTGATGCCCGCTGACCAATAGCGCAATAAATACAAATTACATTTTGTTCTCGCTGATTTAAAATCGTGTCTATGGCTATAGCTGTTTTACCTGTTTGCCTGTCACCTAAAATAAGCTCTCGTTGTCCTCGCCCTATTGGGATCATCGCATCGATTACAATAAGTCCGGTTTGCAAAGGCGTAGTAACAGGAGAGCGGTCCATAATTGGTGCAGCTGGACGCTCTATTGGTAAACGCTGCTCGGTTTGTATAACGCTTCCACCGTCTAGTGCCTCGCCAAGTGGGTTTATCACTCGCCCTAATAGCGCATTGCCAACCGCTACATCCATTACACGACCACTGCGGCGCACTTCATCCCCAGCTTGTAAGTGGGCGTATTCACCTAAAAGCACAACACCGACTTCTTTTTCATCAATATTAAACGCAATTCCAAGCACATTACCGGGAAATATAATTAGTTCCTCAAAGCCAACGCCAGGTAATCCCGACACCTTCGCAATACCCGTTGATACACTGGTAATGATACCAACTTCATGTAAGTTCAATTTTGAGTTAACTGTTTTTAGCCCTTGCTGAATGTGCTTAAACACATCACCAAACGCGTTTCTTAAACTGTGTATTTTTGTGTTTTTATTTTGAGTGTTTTCACTAAGGTCACTCATCACTTATCAACAGGTTGAGAAGTTGTAGGCTGAGCTGTTTTTTGTTTTAGTAACATATCAACTTCCTGCTCGATTGATTGTAAGTAATCGTCAATACTCCACACCAGCTTTTGTCCATTAACACATAACTCAATCCCGCTAATAAGGCTCTCATCGGTGGTGAATTTAATGGTAATATCTTTTGAAAACACAGTATTAATAGCATTCTTAAGTGCTAAACGCTGAGATTCAGTTAGCTCAAACGCACTTTGAATTAAGGCAGGTACAAATTCACTATTTGTATTTAGCGCCTGCGCTAAAGTGGTTTTTTTGTCGTCATCAAGCTTATATAAGCGGGCTGTAAACACCTCACATATTTGTTGTTCTAAAGTTGTTGATGCCAGTTCAGTTAAGGTTTTGCGACTAATAGCAAATACCTCTTGCTTAACTTTTCGACTTAAAGACTCCTTTAAATTATCAGTCTCTTTTACTATATTTTGTTGATATTTAGTGCCCCAGCTTTGGACTCTTTTTTGCGCCTCTAACATAAGTGTTTGCTCTGCTTGCTTAGCACTCACGCTTACTTGTTGCATCTTTTGTGTACGTTGTTGTTCAAACTCTTCATTTTTCAGAAAAAACTTTTCACGCTCCGCCAGTGCTTCATTTTGGTTTGTTTCAGCATCGTCTAACTCAGCGGCTATACGCTCTTCTCGCTTATCAATAGCGTGCAAAATTGGTTTATATAAATAGCGTTTTAGTAACCACACCAAAATTAAAAAATTAACCACTTGGGCTGCAACTGTAAACCAATCAATTAGCATGGTTTAACTTCCTGCAGCTTGTGCGATAGCGTAGTTCCAAAACGGATTGGCAAAAATAAGAATCATCGACACGACAAAACAGTATATTGCGGTCGATTCAATCATCGCAAGCCCTACAAAGAGCGTGCGCGTAATAGTTGCTGATGCATCAGGTTGCTGTGCTAATGCACTCAATGCCGTTGCTACTGCTTTACCTTCGCCAAGCGATGGACCTAAACAACCAAAACTAATTGTAATTCCTGAAATAACGATTGATGCCATTGCTATCATTGTCATGCTATCCATGTTCTCTCCAAGTATGATGTGTAGAAATACGTGATTAATTAACTCGTTGTTTGGCTGGTTTTACTGAGCGCGTAGCCGCAGCAATATAAACGGCGGCTAAAATAGTAAAAATATAAGCCTGTACTAAGCCTGTAAGCAAACCCAGTGCCGTCATTACGATTGGGAATATAAAGGGTGTAATGGTTAACAAAATGCCAATGATCATTGCCCCGCTCATCATGTTGCCAAATAACCGCACAGCCAGAGCAAGTGTCCGTGATAATTCGCTAATAATATTAAATGGCAACATAATAAAAGTAGGAGCCATATAAGATTTTAAGTAATTGCCAAGCCCTTGTTCACTGATACCAAATAAAGGCACTGCAATAAATACAGTGAGCGCCAGTGCTGCTGTAGTCGATAACGACGCCGTGGGTGGCTCATAACCCGGAGCAATGGTGAACATGCTCGCGGTTACTAAAAATAAAAACAGTGTGCCTAAAAAACCAAGGTATTTTTTAGCGTCATTCAAGCCTACGTCTTCAATTTGTTGTGTGATCCCCGTTACTATAATTTCTAAAAAATTTTGCCAACGAGAACGCTTTAACGTGGTTGAAAGCTTACGGGTTATCAATATCGAACTAATCACCAAAACCAACATTAAAACCCAAGTGAAAACGATGGTTGCATTGAGTTTTAAAAAACCATTTTGCCAATAAATAACCGTATCAGGACTCAGGTGCATGATGTGTCACCTTTGCTAAATGAGAGGTTGATGCAGTACGGGTAACATAAGTGGTAATAAAACGGGCTATCAAAAAGCTAAATAAACACAGTGGTAATTGCAACCAAGATTTTGATAATAAGTCACTCGTCATCACACTATAAAAGCCACTTAAAGTAATTGCCATGCGTATAAATAAACTCAGCACAACCCATAGGGCTGGGTGAGTCGATACCATACTTTTTTGCACCGTCCACCACAGGCCACCAAAAAATAAGGCACCAAGCATTAGACCTACACTAACAATAATTAATACGCCAACTAGCTCATGCATCTTCGTCATCCTTTTGCTCTTGATGTATCGCGCTGTCTTCTTTGCTCATCCAGTGCCACGCGTTAAAGCACCCAAGCGCCAAACCCGCCACCAATAAAGCCAATGTCCATGACCGCTCAGTGGCATAATGCGAGTCGATATACACACCTAAACTTGCACCAAGTATGGTAGGCACTGCAACCGACCAACCAATAAGGCCCATCATTCCTAAACCAAACCATATTTTTTGATGAGAGTTAAGCCTTGCTTTTAGCTTACGCTGGGCTTTTATTTCTACTTGTTCTGCAAGTGTTGATGAACTGCTTTGTGAGTCTTTTGAACCTGGGTCGTCTTTTTTGTTTGTCATAAATAAATAGCTTTTAGTGGTTAAAGTCGAAAACGATTTAAAAAGCTACTTTCTAATTTAGCCATCACTGTTCTTACTTGTTGTGCTTGTTCATTGAGTGCCAAAAACTCTTTATCTACAGCGCTGCGAAGTGTCGCCAGATCAGTACCTAATATGGCACTTCGCACCGATACCAGCACAGTGTTTCCTGTTTTAATTAATACGCCCTCATCTACGGCTACAAATATCTCACCGTCTTTTTCGCAATTAAATGTCAAAATACCTGGGGTTAGTGGCGCAACACAGTCAAGGCGATTGGGTAAAAATCCGTACGATCCTTCGCTTGTTTCGGCAACAACATGAGTCACATCATGCCTGTCGAAAAATATCTCATATGGCAGCAATAATTTAAGGTGTATCTGAGTTTGCGGCACCGCTTGTATCCTCATTATTATTTACTGTGGATTTTATTTTGACCTCACTTATGGCACCTATCATATAAAGTGCACTCTCTGGCACGTTTTTAAATTCATCATTTAAAATGCGTTCACACCCATCTAGCGCATCATCAAGGCTAACAAGTTTGCCTTTATAACTAGTAAATTGCTCTGTTGTAAAAAATGGCTGAGTAAGAAAACGCTCTAAACGCCTTGCGCGTCCAACAATGTTGCGGTCCTCAACTGATAACTGTTCAAGCCCTAACATAGCAATAATATCTTTGAGTTCATTGTATTGCGCTAAGGTGCTACGTACCTTTTGTGCAAGTAAGTAGTGGCGCTCTCCCACAACCCCGGGGCTCGCCATTTTTGAATTAGATTGCAGGGGATCTATAGCCGGAAATAATCCTTCGCTAGCGCGTTTGCGAGAGAGCACAATAGAAGCCGATAAATGCGAAAATGTATGAACTGCGGCCGGATCGGTAAAATCATCGGCAGGTACATACACCGCTTGAATAGAAGTAATAGCACCATTTTGTGTATTGGCAATTCGCTCTTCTAAGCCGGCAAGCTCTGTGCCCATAGTAGGCTGATAACCAAGCCTTGAAGGCATTTGCCCCATTAAGCCCGATACCTCAGAGCCTGCCTGAATAAAACGAAATATATTGTCGATTAGCAACAGCACATCTCGCTGCTCATCATCACGAAAATACTCAGCCATAGTTAAAGCTGCATGCCCCACCCTAAAACGACTCCCTGGTGGCTCGTTCATTTGCCCAAAAATCATCGCCATGTTTGGCAAAACGCCCGCGTCTTTCATTTCGCGATAAAGCTCTTCGCCTTCACGGCAACGCTCACCTATGCCACAAAATAGGCTAACACCTTTGTGCTTGCCCACCATATTGTGAATCATTTCAGTCAATAACACTGTTTTGCCAACACCTGCACCGCCAAACAATCCCGCTTTGCCACCACGTTCTAACGGCACCAGCAGATCAATTACTTTTATACCGGTTTCAAAAATCTCTGATTGGGTTGACCGTTCGGTTAATGGCACTGGCTTATTATGTACAGAGCGCCACTGAACATCTTTAAGCTCACCACCGCCATCAAGCGTGTTACCAAACACATCAAACATTCTCGATAAGGTTCCTTTACCAACAGGGGTAAGTAACGGTCCGCCACTGTCAACAACTTCCATGCCACGCGCAAGTCCTTGTGTAGGCGTGAGCGCAATTGCTCTTACATGATGCTCATTGCGCTGCTCTAGCACTTCAAAAATACACTGTTTATTTTCGCCAGCACTAAGCATTGAATTAATCGCAGGTAGCTTCTTGTCAAAACGCACGTCAATTACGCTGCCGCGTATAGCGGTAATTGTACCGAGATTTTCAAATTTACTAATCGTGGATTGAGCTACAAAATTCATTGATGCGCCTGCCACTGCCAATTACGAATTTCAGGGAGATCTTGCCCATGCTTATTAATATATTTTTTATGCTCAACAAGCTTTTCTTCAAGCTGTTTTTTTAGTGCGTCTCTTTTTGTACCCAAGTTTGGCAGGCGTTCCAGTGTGTCTAACACTAAATGAAAACGATCAATCTCGTTTAATACCGTCATATCAAAAGCAGTTGTAATAGTGCCTTCTTCTTTATACCCGCGAACATGAATATTATGATGATTATTACGCTTGTACGTAAGCCTATGAATAAGCGTTGGGTAGCCATGAAATGCAAAAATAACCGGCTTATTAATAGTAAACAGAGTGTCAAAATCCTCTGCGATTAACCCGTGAGGATGTTCGGTATTAGGCTGTAAACGCATCAAATCAACCACGTTAACAACCCGGATTCTAAGATTACTAAAATGCTCGAGTAAAATCATAACGGCTGCCATCGTTTCCAATGTAGGCACATCACCACAACAAGCCATCACCACATCAGGTGTTGCATCTACGCTATTACCCGCCCATTGCCAAATGCCAATCCCTGCCTCGCAATGTTTAACAGCTGCCACCATATCTAACCATTGCGGCGCAGGATGCTTGCCTGCAATAACTACATTAACGTAATGACGACTTCGCAAACAATGATCCATTACCGACAGCAAGCAGTTAGCATCAGGCGGTAAATAAACGCGCACAATTTCAGCTTTTTTATTAATAACATGATCGATAAAACCCGGATCTTGATGGGTAAAACCGTTGTGATCTTGTCGCCATACATGCGATGCCAGTAAATAATTAAGTGAAGCGATTTTTTTACGCCATGGTAAACCTGCCGCCACTTTTAACCATTTAGCATGTTGATTAAACATCGAGTCAATAATATGAATAAACGCTTCATAACTATTAAACAAACCATGGCGGCCGGTTAATAAATATCCTTCAAGCCAACCTTCGCATTGATGTTCACTCAGCATTTCCATTACTCTGCCACTAGGCGAAAGCTGCTCATCGTTGCTATGGGTTGCTGCATTCCACTGTCTATCGGTTACTTCTAGCAGTGCACCTAAACCATTGGATACTGTTTCGTCGGGTCCAAATACTCTAAAATTACGTTGCTCGTCATTAAGCTCAACTATATCTCTCAAAAATGGACCTAAAACTCTGGTATCACCAATTCCGCGTATACCGGGAGAGATTACTTCGCATGCATAATCGCGAAAATCAGGCATATGCAAATCTTCTAGTAGCAACCCACCATTCGCATGAGGATTTGCCCCCATACGGCGATTCCCCGTTGGGGCCAATTCAGCAAGCTCTGGTAATAAACGCCCTTGTGAATCGAAAAGTGTTTCTGGATGATAGCTACGCAGCCAGCTTTCTAATAATTGCAAATGATCTGGATGAGCTGATGGGCTAGAAATAGGAACCTGATGCGCACGCGATGTTCCCTCTATCTGAAAACCATCTACGAGCTTTGGACCCGTCCACCCTTTAGGTGAAATGAGGATAATCATTGGCCAACGTGGACGAGTTGGATCGTTATTATCGAGAGCATCTTTTTTTATTTTTTTTATTTGATGTATTGCGACATCAAGTGCTTTAGCCATAGCCTGATGCATTAGCTCAGGCTCATGTCCTTCAACAAAAATAGGGCTCCAGCCATAACCGAACATTAATTGCTCTAATTCTTCACGGGTAATACGCGCTAAAACGGTAGGATTCGCAATTTTATACCCATTCAAATGCAATATAGGGAGAACAGCACCGTCACTGATAGGATTAAGAAACTTATTAGAATGCCATGCAGTTGCAATAGGCCCTGTTTCTGCCTCACCATCACCCACCACACAAGCAACTATTAAGTCTGGATTATCAAATACAGCTCCAAATGAATGACTCAAAGAATAGCCCAGCTCGCCACCTTCATGAATCGAGCCCGGACACTCGGGCGACACATGACTAGGAATGCCACCGGGAAACGAAAACTGCAAAAACAGTTTTTGCATACCTGCTTTATCTTGGCTTATATCAGGGTAAATTTCACTGTAGGTGCCCTCAAGATAGGTATTAGCAACCATAGCTTGCCCGCCATGCCCTGGGCCAGATACATAAATCATATTTAGATCGTGTATTTTAATAACGCGATTTAAATGCGCATAAATAAAATTTTGCCCGGGTGTTGTTCCCCAGTGCCCAAGCAACATATTTTTAATATCACTTAGTATCAGTGGGCGCTCTAAAAGTGGGTTATCGCATAAATAAATTTGACCTACCGACAGGTAATTCGTGGCACGCCAATATGCGTCAATTAACTCTAATTCTTTTGATGTTAATGAAGGAAGAATCATATGCAGGGTTTCCATCTTGTCGCATCCAAAAATGCTTAAGCCATGCTCTATATAAGAGCATGGCGAGGATTAGCCAGCGCACTAACTACGCAGTGGTAGTTATGTCCTGTTTTTTTTGCTCGAATTCTTTTTTGTCAATATCGCCGCTGGCGTATCTTTCATTAAGAATATCAATTGCTGTTTTATTAGACTCTAACCCATAGCGTCTATGGGTTCGGTAGCTATAACCCCAATGGCTTAAACTCGATATGAGCAATAACCACATACCAAACCATAAAAACCAACCCCAACCTGAGTACCACTCACTCCAAAATTCATGACCCATTTTAATCTCCACTTAAAATATGGAGCGCAAAACACTTACACCCCAATTAATACAATGAGTGTAAGTGAGTGATATTATTGGTTCTGTTCGCTAGCGTACGCATTTATTATTGTTAATCATAAGTAGTTGTTTTATTGAGCATTTACTTGCTGTTTCTATTAAATTTTGTTTCTATTAAAGTTAATTTCTATTAAGCCAACCTTTACGCCAAAAAATAAATATCATTGCTGCCGTTATCAAAATAAAAACACACCACAAAACGGGATATGCCCAAGTCCAGTTTAGCTCTGGCATGTATTTAAAGTTCATTCCATAAATTCCAGCTATAAATGTTAACGGTATAAAAACAGAAGATATAATAGTAAGCACTTTCATAATTTCATTCATACGATTTGAAATAGCTGACATGTATAGCTCACTTAAACCGCTTACCATTTCACGGTATGACTCAATAATTTCAACAATTTGAATATTATGCTCATACACATCTCTAAGGTAAGGGCGCGTAGAGTCATCTATTCTGCCTCCTTCCTCGCGATACAAATGATCGATAACCTCTCGCATAGGCCAAACAATTCTTCTTAATAATGCCAATTCTCGTTTAATACTATGGATATGATGCAGTACGTGGGGAGTTGGATTTTCAAGTGTTGTTACTTCAAGTTCCTCAAGGATATCGCCATATTGTTCAAGTACCGGAAAACATTTATCGACCAGTTCATCAAGTAATGCATAAAGTAAATAACCAGTACCATTTTTGCGAATACGACGATTTTCTGTATGCAAACGACCGCGAACGGATTGCCACACGTCTCCTGGTTTTTCTTGAAAACTCAGTAAAACATTGTCATATAAAAGTAAGCTAACTTGCTCAATATCAAGGATTGTATTATTGGGCTCATGCGTCTCTAGCTTCAACATGCTTAATACAACAAATAAATGATCGTCAAAAAATTCGATACGAGGTCGCTGAGGTACATGTAAAATATCTTCTGCGGTGAGCGTATGAAATGCGAAATGATGTTGAAGTAAACCAACAATATAAGAGTCTGTATTACTCACGTGGATCCACCTCACTGTTGCCCACTCGGGTTGAGGAGTTTTTAAAAACTCATCAATATCACTAACCTCTTTGGCTTCTATACGGCTAGCTGAATAATCTATATAACGTATAACAGCATTGTTTGATCTTGTTGGCGCTAAAACACCAGCAACGTATTCAACTTTGGGTGACGGCCCAGAAATAGTGTTATATTTATGTTTTCTCGACTTGCGCACATTATATAGCCCCAATGCTGGAGTACCCAACTTTCTCTTTTTATTATGTATTAACATTATATGCTCGATTACTTTATTTAAAGTTAGCTGAATAAAGTGAGTATTATCAACACTTACAGCGCGAATAAAAGTCAGTCACAAAGCCACGCTACTCAAAAATAAGCATAGAGTCCGTGCGCTAACACTCAAATATAATGTCAGTTTTAAAAATACACTTCGCACGTTCTAATTATTCTTGTTATAGCGTTACCTAAAAATCAATGAAAAATAACATTGCTTGTTCGTCAGCGCACAGACCTTTGTTTTTCAAAAGCCGAAACTGGAAATATTAATCTACTTATCGTTTGTACTTTACAGCTTATAAAAGCATGGTTTTTTATAGATAAGCATTAGGGTCTGTTGACCTTTTAAGATAGAAATTTGTTCTATCTAGGGGCTATTTAATCGCGGCGCAAGGTTGGCAACCTAGCGGGCTCGGTAAAAACCGAGCAAAGCTTCCGCATCCAGCTCACGCTCTAGAATTAACCCAAAGGGCTGCGCATGTTTAACCTCAAAAGATAAACGTGCCCTAAATAAGAAGAAAGCACTTGATAAGCAAAAGCGCGTTAAAAACTGCAAAAATAATGCATTACAAATGCAAATAACCCACTAAAAAGGATCGTTATTATGTTACGTAGTATGAAAGACTTAGAAGGTTGTGCAATCGCTGCTAGTGACGGTATTGTAGGCAAAGAAAAAGATTTTTTGTTTGATGACCTAGCATGGGTGATACGTTATTTTGTTGTAGAAACAGGCACGTGGCTATCGAGTCGCAAAGTTTTAATTTCCCCTATTGCGGTGCAAAACCCAAATTGGGATGAAAAGATTTTCCCTGTTTTAATCAGTAAAGACCAAGTTAAAAATAGTCCTGGTATTGATACTAATAAACCCGTTTCACGACAACATGAAATGGATTACCTAAACTACTATGGATACCCGTATTACTGGATCGGTACTAATTTTTGGGGAAGCGGGATATATCCCTACTCCTTATATCCTGGCAATGACATTTTTGAACATAGTGTCGAAGGTGCCCGCAGCGCAAATCTAATTCATAAAAGTATAAAAAGTCAGCATGATCAAAAAGGGGATCCTAATCTTCGTAGTTGCAAAGCTATTATTGGCTATAACATACACGCTAAAGACGGAGACATTGGCCATGTATCAGGATTTTTAGTTGAAGAAAATACATGGGCGGTTCGTTACCTAATTGTTGAGACGAGCAATTGGTGGGGAGGACATCAAGCACTTATCCCGTCAGCATGGATTTACGAAGTACAATGGCTCGACAACTCAATTTCAACTGATTTAGTTCGTAAAGCGATAAAAGATGCGCCGGTATATGAGCCAAATAAAGAGATAACTCAGGACTTTGAAGCAGCTGTTTTTCATCACTATGAACTTGCTGCATACTGGGAAAAAATTGCTAAAACAGTAAGATAAACAAAGTTAAAACAGGCACAAATCCCAAAACAAGCGTGTCTTAATCTGCCTTTTATAACACTCTTACCAAGCAAATATTCAAGGACGATATTTGCTTTTATACTTAAAAATATTTCCTCCAAATGTTACTTGTAAAACTCAGGTAAAATTCGAATAAAATAAGAGCAATACGCATCAATACACATCAATATAAAACAATTTTTGATTAGAGTTTAAATTGTATTCAATTATATCCACTTTATAAGAAAAACCGTAGTTGAGTAAATCACTTATACTATCAATACTCGTATCCGCCTTTCGATAGGTAAGTAGCTGCTTAATATCGTGGGCATAATGTCCTTGACGTGGAAATATAGTTGTTAAATCATTTTTCCACTGCGCTTTCATAGCAGCTAAAATACGTAACTTATCATCTACCATTACATAATGTTTAGCGGGGTACTGCTCTTTTATTGCTGCAAGCATTTGCTCTTTGTGAACATATATCAACACCCTTCCCTCCACTGCATCCCATAAACCGGAGCGTAAAATTTTAAGTGGTTGTAATACAATATCGCCATCAGACAAAATAACGGTGGGGCCAAATTGTTGTAAATGTTCAATCACAGCAAGTGCGTTAGGATAAAGCCTTTCTTTATATGGATAATTAATTAAAAAAGAAGAAATCAGATGCAGTCTCGGATCATCAGAATGTTCCATTCGATAACACTGTAGTGCGCCCAAATAGTCGGCATAACCGAGTTCTTTACGAAGTTTTTCAAAAATAGACCAGTAATGGTCACTATTTTCACAACCAAATTCACCTTCTAAAAAATCTTTCAAATGGCTTAAAATAGTATCGCTATCGAGCAATGTATTATCAACATCCAGTAAAAATACGATATCGGGAACTGTTTGCACGCGCTGTCCTTAAAATAATTTAAGTACTTTATATTTTATTATATGAGTTTATTAATATTGACTCTGTACGGTATCGCGCCAAACAGCATATTATAAAAGTAAATATGTTTACCACTTATCACCTTCTCAAAATTACTATAAATACAGATAATGGGTAATTTATGTTCGCTGTGGCACAGACTCAAAATTACAAAGGCATTAGGATAAAGCGGTCATACAAATTGTAGAATAGTCTTTTAAGCTATACGTAGTACTGCTTTTATACCAATCTGCTTAATTAAGTGAGCTATTTTGAGGTAAGAAAATCGTGTCGATAACAAGGCAGAAATTTTTAACACAGTTAGCGTCAGGTTTAAGCCCTCAAATTGATCAAGTATTATTGCACATTGGTATTACTATGATAAATCGAGCTTACATTCCACTTAAGATTGAGAATAATGTAACTACACTCAATGTTTTAATTTGGTATTAAGTTTTTTATTTTATCGAGTAATATTTTAGGAATAATCACATGAGTAATAACATCTCAAGTAATTCAGTATCAAAAACTAAATCTAATTTGAATAAAGAAGGTCTCAGCCGACATGACATGATTGAAGCTAAAGCTTACTCATTAGCCAGTGATCGTGACTTTACCGGTGACAATCACTTAAATGATTGGCTTGAGGCTGAAAAGGAAGTAGACGGACAACTACCAAAGTAGGTTAAATGTAAAAAGCCCAGTAACAGCAGAACATACACAAATTTTAAACCGAATATATTTATATTCGGTTTATAAATTTATTTTAGAGCCCAGGCTCAATGAACAACTTGCTAGGCTGTTCTTTTGACGCTCTTAAACATTTATTTGATTCCAAAATATATTAACTGATAATAGATAGTTTTCTAACGTTAGGTTTTTTTTCCATATAAGACTCCAACCTGTCTGTTTCTCTTTTTACAACCTCATAGCACTCGCATGACTGAGATTCTAATTGAGGTCGGTCTATCACACTAATATGACCACGTTTATAAGTGATAATACCCAGCTTTTGTAGTTTACCAGCGGCCTCAGTTACTCCCTCACGTCTTACGCCTAACATATTTGCTATTAGCTCTTGAGTCATTATTAAATTGTTACTCGGTAAACGGTCAATCGATAGTAAAAGCCAGCGGCTTAGTTGTTGCACTATACTATGATGACGATTACAAACTGCGGTTTGCGCTGTTTGGGTAATTAATGATTGCGTGTAACGTAACATGAGCATACGCATATCAGGCTCGCTATTAAATTGCCTGCGTAATTCACAAGCGGGTAAGCGATAAGCAGTACCAGCACTTTGCACAATAGCCCGGTTAGGAGTGCTTTCTCCCCCCATAAATACAGCTATACCTACCACCCCTTCATTACCGATAACTGATATTTCAGCAGATGAGCCATCAATCATCACATACAATAATGAAACAATACTATCTATTGGAAAATAAACGTAATCGAGCTTTTCACTTGTTTCATAAATAACTTCTCCAAGGGATAAATTGACTCGCTTTAAAAGCGGAAACATGCGGTGTTGTGCGTCAGTAGATAAAGCATTAAGCAGTTTGTTCTTCAATTGACCCATCTAATGTGAATTTCCTTTTTATATGCCCAACTTATAACTAATAAAACCTAAAAGTAATGGCTTTGAAAGTATGTAAGTCAGGATATTTTAATAATAAACTCGGATTTGTTTATACAGTTATTAGGCGCTAGAAATGAAAGGTCGTTGCTTTTTGATAATAAAAATTGTTCTATTTTTATTAAAGAATTTTAAGGTGCCTTTAATTATTTTATATACGTTTATTCACTTTAAATATAAGCCGACACTCCCAGCTGTACTTCACTGAAATAATAAAATACTCAATACAACAAGGCGAATATGTACGCTAACACACATAGTCTAAATTTATCTGCCTTTAGTTGATATATATGCATAATGGTTGATGAAATTTAGAGATAATCCACACCATAACATGGCGACAACTCACTGTTATAAAACACAAAATAGAACTCTACTATTAGACTATGTGTGTTGACGAACCGACCCTTAACGAAGCTTGTTATATGTTGATGTATGTATTCAACAATAAGATAAACTTTATGAATATTTTTAATGATTACTTGCTCACCTCTAATAACCAAAATAATTTAAAACATCTTTTTTTAAATCCAGTGATAAATTTAACCGTCAATATCTTCACTACGACGTTTAGTCTCAAGTATTTACCACGATGAATAAAAATAAGCTTATCAACATCCTTTCGCCATTTTTCCCTTGGCTTAAATCAGCTCCCCCAAAAGAACAAATCCACATTCGATCAGAGCTCTTAAGTGCTGAACAAATGGAAAAACATGCAAAATTACTAGCAAAAAGTCATATTTTAGATGCTAAAAACACTCAAGATCAGCTACTTGAGCGCCTAGACGAAAACGAAAAAGTACTGATTAAAGCCAATAGTTTATTAACCATTGCCGTTAAAGCAAAGCAGCCTATAGTGCCCTCTGGTGAGTGGTTACTCGATAATTTTTATCTTATTGAAGAGCAAATTCGTACCGCTCGGCTTCATTTACCTAAGCACTATAGTCAGGAACTGCCACGTTTAGAGCAAGATGCCTCTTTAGGTATGCCCCGAGTTTATGATATTGCGTTAAATGTAATTTCCCATGGCGACGGGCGTGTAGATAGCGAAATTCTAGCGCAATTTTTAGCCGCGTATCAAACAGTAACAACGCTTAACCTTGGTGAACTCTGGGCCATTCCAATTATGCTAAGGTTAGCCTTAATTGAAAACCTACAACGCGTAAGTACACGTATCATAATCGCACGCCAGCACCTAAATCTAGCCCAACAGTGGGCTAATCAAATGTTAGAAATTGCTGAGCAAGACCCTAATAGTTTAATTTTAGTTATTGCCGACATGGCACGCTCAAAGCCTCCTATGGAAAGCGCTTTTGTAGCAGAGCTAACTCGTTTATTACAAGGGCATGGTTCGGCATTAGCACTTCCCCTTACTTGGATTGAACAACAACTAGCTGATTCGAGTTTAACCATAGAGCAACTAGTACAAAAAGAGAATCAGCAACAAGCCGCTGATCAAGTCTCAATTAGCAATAACATTAGTAGCTTACGCTGGTTGACCGCGATGAACTGGGCGGATTTTGTAGAAGATCATAGCGCTGTAGAACACATTTTGCGCCAAGATATAGAGGGTGTGTATGGTTATATGGACTTTATCACGCGAGATAGTTACAGAAAAATCATAGATCAACTCGCTAAGCAAAGCTCATTTTCAGAAGTCGATATAGCTAAAAAAGCAATAAAATTAGCCCAGCAGGCTGATCAAGCCCAAACAGTATCAAACACAACGCTTGCGCCTAACCATGTAGGCTACTATTTAATTGATAAAGGTATTACGCAATTAAAGCAGCGCATAACAGTAAAAACGCCTATTTTGAAAACGTTATTTTCGCAAGCCAAGCGTATAACATTAGTACTTTATTTAGGGGCAATTATATCCTTAACAGCCCTAATTAGTGCCTCTTTTATGGCTATGGGCGTTCCTAATAACTTACCTCACTGGCAGTTTATTCTTTTAATAATTTTAACTTTATTCGGAGCAAGTCAATTAGCCTCAGCACTTGTAAACTGGATAGTTACCTTGCTAGTCGATCCACAACGATTACCAAGAATGGACTATTCAAAAGGGTTACCAGCGCAAAATAAAACATTCGTAGTAATCCCCACAATGCTTACCAGCTCTATAAGTATTGAGCAGCTATTAGAAGTACTCGAAGTTAGATTTTTAGGTAATCGCGATCAACATATACACTTTGCTCTACTGACCGACTTTACTGATGCAGAGCAACAAACACTCCCCACAGATGAAGCATTGTTATCGCAAGTACGCCTTGGTATAGAAAACCTTAATGCCAAATATGCAGAGCCTTCTCTTTTACAGCAAGAAAGTCGCTTTTTTTTACTGCATCGCCCACGAACCTGGAATCCAAAAGAGCAAATTTGGATGGGGTTTGAACGTAAACGCGGAAAATTATCAGATCTAAACGCACTACTTCGAAACCCAATAGAACATGCATTTGAACTTATCGTCGGTGATATTAACGCTATACAAAAAGTTAAATATGTCATTACTTTAGATACCGATACACAACTTCCACGAGATTGTGCCCGTCAGTTAGTTGCGACCATGGCGCACCCTTTAAATCAACCAAGATTTGATGAAAAAAGACAATGTATTTTAGGCGGCTACGGCATTTTACAACCACGTATGGCAGCAAGTCTATCGGGACATAACCCTTCTCGTTACTCGCAATTATTTGGTGAAGAACCGGGTATCGACCCATATACGCGTTCAATATCCGATGTATACCAAGACCTCTTTTCACAAGGCTCATTTATCGGTAAAGGTATATACGATATAGATGCATTTGAACAAACACTTGGTAACCGTTTACCACAAAACCAAATACTCAGCCATGATTTACTCGAAGGTTGCTATGCTCGCTCGGGGTTGATTAGTGATGTGCACTTGTACGAAGAATACCCTACACGTTACAACACTGATATGTGTCGGCGTGAGCGCTGGATCAGAGGAGATTGGCAAATTGTGCGCTGGTTACTTCCTCGTGTTTTAAACACTCGAAGCGATAAATGTCAAAATCCTTTGTCACCTTTATCACGTTGGAAAATTCTTGATAATTTACGTCGAAGTGTCGAACCACTCGCAATCTTTTTATTACTTACGGTAGGTTGGTTTACAGCAGCTAATCCATTGAAATGGACCCTTGCCATAAGTGCTATTTATTTATTACCGCCATTGCTGAGCGCGCTAATTTCGTCGATGCGCAAACCCTCAGAAATGCTGATGTCCCATCATTTGCATGATGTTTTACAGTGCTTTGTTCGTCAACTTATTCAAATCGGTTTTCGTTTAGCATGTTTACCTTTTGAGGCTGTGTTTAACTTAACCGCAATATTACGTAGTGCGGGTCGAATGCTGTTTACTCAACGTCGTTTATTAGAGTGGCATGTCACAGATCATAAATCTAATCATGTAGTAAATGCCTTAATAAATAGTTATTACACTATGTGGACTGCGCCATTTATTGCGATTACTTTAATCGCTTCGCTACTTTACTTTGCCCCTTTACACTTAACTTTTACAAATATATTAGCTGTATTTCCTCTACTTTTATTATGGCTTTTATCACCGGCTATAACATGGTGGTTTAGTGAGCCTAAACTCGATAATTTAGCGCCACTGAGCGACAAGCAACAATTATTTTTACAAACTATTGCCCGTAAAACATGGGCTTTTTTCGACCACTTTAACACTGCAGACGATCATTGGTTAATTCCCGATAACTATCAAGAGGAAGCCGGTCCTGTTATTGCGCACCGTACATCGCCTACTAATATTGGTCTGTCTTTACTGGCTAACGTTAGCGCCTATGATTTTGGTTTTATTGTACAAAGTGATTTAATTCAACGTACGCAAGATTGCTTTAATACCCTCGATAAACTCGAGCGCCACGAAGGGCATTTTTATAACTGGTACGACACACAAACATTGCAACCTTTGCCACCGCGCTATATTTCATCAGTAGATAGCGGTAACTTAGCCGGTCATCTTTTAACTTTACAAATAGCATTAAAAGAACTCCCTTCTAAACCTATTGTTCACCCACAAATGTTTGAAGGCATAAGTATCACTTTGGCTATTGTGGCAAACTTGTTTAAAACATTGCAATTAGACTCAGAGCAAAATAAAAACAATATTATCGATACCGCTATTAATGCCATGAACTCAATACTTAACGCTGTTCGTATCACTGCGCCTACAAATCTATATGACGTTGAACAGCACTTAATTACACTCAATAATAATGCGCGAATATTGTTAGAGAATATAAAGCAAGACGCTACTAATGATTTAGATACAGAGTCGAAAGAGCATAAAGTATGGACTCAAGACTTACAAAGGCAATGCCAGCGTACCCTAAACGAACTCTATTTATTTTCGCCATGGCTCAAACTAACTAATCCGCCAGTTAGCTTAAAACTGCTATTTCTTGATTCTAATATTTTGACAATGCAGCAATTAGTTAAACGTTGCCCCGACACTATTAACGCAATTGATGCGCTTTTATCATCGGTATTACCATCCGACGAAACTCAGTGGCTTTCTTCATTACGTATTCATACTTTAGCCAGTACACAGCTTGCCAAAGATTGCATTTCGCAATGTGACAAATTAGCCAACAGAGCGATTGAATTTGCACAAATGGAATATGCATTTTTATATGATGAGTCTCGCCATTTATTGGCTATTGGTTATAACGTAGATGAGCATCGACGTGACACCAGTTTTTACGATTTACTGGCATCTGAAGCACGTTTAGCCAGTTTTATTGCTATAGCACAAGGTAAATTGCCACAGCAAACCTGGTTCGCTCTAAGTCGCCTACTAACCAGCGCTGGCGCCGAGCCTGTGCTGGTGTCGTGGAGTGGCTCTATGTTTGAGTACCTTATGCCCATGTTAGTTATGCCTAGCTACGACGGTACATTGCTCGAACAGACTTGCCGCGCAGCGGTTACCCGACAAATTGATTATGGAAAAAGACAAAACGTACCGTGGGGCATATCTGAGTCGGCATACAATACGGTAGATGCTTCTCTTAATTTTCAATATCATGCCTTTGGCGTACCGGGTTTAGGGCTAAAACGAGGCTTATCAGAAGACCTCGTCATCGCTCCCTACGCGTCTGCATTGGCATTAATGGTTAACCCACAAGCCGCGTGCGAAAATCTTCAACTGTTAGCTGATAGTGGACTTGAGGGACATTACGGATTGTATGAGGCAATAGATTACACCCCTGCCCGTTTATCCAGAGATCAAAAAAGCGCAGTCATTCGCTCCTTTATGGCTCACCATCAAGGTATGAGCTTACTTGCATTGGCATATCATTTACTTGACCAGCCTATGCAAAAACGCTTTGAATCAGACCCTTTACTGCAATCAGCTTTGCTATTACTACAAGAGCGCGTGCCTAAAACATCTATATTCCAACCTCATATAGACCAATACGCAGAGAGCGGGGCTTTATTTGAACATGCAAAAATAAAGGTTAATCCACCTATTCCAGCCATTACCCCAACACCCCAAGTACAGCTACTTTCAAATGGTCGTTACCATGTAATGCTTACAAATGCAGGAGGTGGCTACAGCCGCTGGACCGACTTAGCCGTTACACGGTGGCGTGAGGATCCTACTTGCGACAATTGGGGAACATTTGTCTATATTAGAGATACAGCCACAGGCGACTTTTGGTCGGCAGCCCACCAGCCAACGCTAAAACCAGCCCAGTCGTATAGCGCATCATTTTCTGAAGGTCGCGCTGAGTTTCGCCGAAGCGATCAACATATAGAAACTTACACTGAAATCGTTGTCTCTCCGGAGGACGATATTGAACTTCGTCGTATACGCTTAAGTAATCACTCACCCGATACCCGTACAATTGATATAACCACTTATGCAGAAGTTGTAATGGCAAACCCTGCAGCCGACCTTATGCAACCGTCATTTAGTAATTTGTTTGTACAAACTGAAATACTTCCATGTGGCAATGCCATTTTATGTACTCGTCGTGCACGCTCTGCTGATGAAAAAACACCTTGGATGTTTCATTTACTTTCAACACGCGTCAATAGCAGTACAACAAAAGTCGGACCCCTGTCTTGTACAACTGATCGCATGCAATTTATTGGTAGAGGTCGCTCTTTGGTTTCACCACAAGCAATGCTAGAAATGGGCGAACTTGACGCTAAACAAGGGTCTGTGCTTGATCCCATTGTTGCTATTCGCGCCCCTGTGACTTTACTTGCTGGCAGTGTAGTAACACTCGATGTAATAACGGGTATGGCACAAAGTAGACAGGCTTGCCTTGCGCTAATTGCTAAATATCAAGATCATCACATTACCGATCGAGCACTTGATTTAGCATGGACTCATAGCGATGTGACCTTACGCCAAATTAACGCCAATGAAGCAGATGCTCAACTCTACCGGCAGTTGGCTGGGTATATTTTGTATGCCAATGCAACTCTTCGGGCTAACGCATCTGTATTAATACAAAATCGTCGAGGACAATCTGGACTATGGGGCTACTCAATTTCTGGCGACTTACCTATCATATTATTAAAAGTAGCCAGCGGTAATAATATTGAAATTGCCCGCCAACTTATTCAATGCCATGCATATTGGCGCTTAAAAGGGCTTGTCGCTGATTTAGTCATTTGGAATGAAGAACAAGTTGGTTACCGACAAGGTTTGCAAGACCAAATTATGGGGCTAATCGCAACGGGTACTGAGTCTCATTATATTGATCGCCCTGGCGGGATATTCGTTCGCTCAGCAGAACAAATTTCGAATGAAGACCGCATACTGTTACAAGCCGTTTCGCGGATTATTATTGATCAAAGTGGCACATTGGCAGAGCAAGTAAACCGTCGAACGCTTGCAGAGAAAAACGTAAAGGGACTAATCCCAACTCAAGCATTACATCCCAAAATCAATCAAGCGCTTGGCAATACTCAAGAAAACTTACTTTTAAATAATGGACTGGGTGGGTTTAGTGAAGATGGTCGCGAATATATTATTACCAACACCGAAGCGAATCCAACTCCTCTGCCTTGGGTTAATGTGCTAGCAAACGCACATTTTGGCAGCGTTATTGACGAAAATGGTTTTGCTTATACGTGGAGCGAAAACGCCCATGAGTTTCGTTTAACGCCGTGGAGTGCAGACACTACAGGCTCATCTGGTGGCGAAGCCTTTTATTTACGTGATGAAGATACAGGTAAATTTTGGTCACCTTGTGCGATGCCAAAACGTGGGGCTAATCCCTATATAACCCGCCATGGCTTTGGTTATAGTACCTTTGAGCACAGTGAAACCGGCATCGAATCCTCTCTTTGTGTGTATGTAGATACACTCGACGCCGTAAAATACTCGGTATTAAAAATTAAAAACAACTCATTAACTACCAGGCGCCTAAGTGCAACAGGTTATGTTGAATGGGTACTTGGCGATCTTCGTTCTAAAACAGCGCTACACCTTGTAACAGAAATTGATGCTAAGAGCGGTGCATTGGTTGCCTCTAATGCCTATAACTCAGAGTTTGGTGGCAGAGTTGCTTTTTTTGACGTTGATGATATGTCACGAACACTAACAGGAGACCGTAGCGAGTTTATTGGTCGCAATAAAACATTACACGACCCCCAGGCAATGACTCGTACTCATTTATCTGGCAACTTAGGAGCGGCACTCGATCCGTGCGGTGCAATTCAAGTCCCTTTTGAACTGCAAAGTGAACAAGAGCGCACAATTATTTTTAGGCTCGGTGCTGCGCAAAATAAAGAGCAAGCAAGTACCCTTGCTTTAAAACTCAGAAAACCCGGTACAGCACGCATTGCACTCGAAAAAGTCACTGATTTTTGGCAGCAAACACTGGGCAGTGTGCAGGTTAATACCCCCGACCCTGCATTGAATGTATTAGCAAATGGCTGGCTTGTGTACCAAACTTTAGCATGTCGCTTTTGGGCTCGCAGTGGGTTTTATCAAAGTGGTGGCGCGTTTGGCTTTCGCGATCAGTTACAAGATGCCATGGCATTAATACATGCTTCGCCTGCATTATTAAGGGATCACATACTGTACTGCGCCACACGTCAGTATAGCGAAGGTGATGTGCAACATTGGTGGCACCCACCATCAGGGCGCGGTGTAAGAACACGCTGTTCAGACGATTATTTATGGCTACCATTAGCTACGTGTCGTTACATTAAAGGCACTGATGACATAACTATTTTAGATGAGCTAATGCCCTTTATTGAAGGTCGCCCCCTTAAAGACGACGAAGAATCCTATTACGACTTACCTTCTGTGAGTGCAGCAAGGTCGAGCCTTTATCAGCATTGCGTCTTGGCAATTGAGCATGGTTTACACTTTGGAGAAAAAGGTTTACCGTTAATGGGCTCTGGAGATTGGAATGACGGTATGAGCCTTGTTGGAATACACGGCAAAGGCGAAAGCGTTTGGCTGGGGTTCTTTTTATATAAAATACTACAAGAATTTTCACCTATTGCTGCATTACATGGCGATATAGAGTTTGCTACTCGTTGTGACGATGAAGCACAAAAACTACAAGATAACCTAGCTAAACACGCATGGGACGGCGCTTGGTATCGTCGCGCATGGTTTGACGACGGAACCGCGCTGGGCTCATCACAAAGCCCAGAGTGCACTATTGACTCAATAGCGCAAAGTTGGTCAGTGCTCTCTGGTGCAGCTAATAATGAGCGCTCTACGCAAGCAATGTCGTCTTTGTATCAGCATTTGGTCAATAGCGATGATAAATTAATCCAATTACTCAATCCGCCTTTTGATAAATCAAAAATGAACCCTGGTTATATAAAAGGTTACGTCCCGGGCGTGCGCGAAAATGGCGGGCAGTATACGCATGCCGCTATTTGGGCAAGCATGGCATTTGCTCAACAAGGCGACAAAAAAAGAGCGTGGGAATTGATGAATATAATCAATCCATTAAATCATGCTAAAAACACCGAACAAGTTGAAACCTATAAAGGCGAACCTTATGTCGTAGCCGCCGATGTTTATGCCGTTGCTCCGCATATTGGACGAGGCGGTTGGACTTGGTATACCGGATCAGCGGGTTGGTTATACCGACTAATAATAGAATCTTTATTAGGTGTAACACGAACAGGAAATAAGCTAACCATTTCACCGTGTATTCCAGAGAATTGGAGCACCTACTCAATCGACTATCGCTTCGAGAACACCTATTACCATATTACAATTAAGCAAATTATAGGGGATGAAAAACATAATAAAAGTAAGCTAATACTTGACGGTATAGCGCTTGAATCAACTTATATTCCACTTGAAAACGATAATCAAAAGCATGAAGTTCACCTAAGCGTTTACTCAGTAACTTCTAATAAATTGAAACCAAGTAAAATATAAACAAACGAATTAAGGATACAAAATGAGTAGTAATACAGATAATAACACTCGCCCAGATTACGACAGTGTTATCCAGGATATCGCTGATTATGTATTAACGTTTGAAGTATCAAGCGCAGAAGCACTAAACACTGCACGTAATTGTTTAATGGATACCTTAGGCTGTGGGCTGCTCGCTTTAAAGTTTACACAATGTACCAAACTTCTTGGTCCAATTGTCAAAGGGACCGTTGTTCCTAATGGTGCACGAGTACCAGGGACCTCGCTCATACTCGACCCTGTTAAAGCAGCGTGGGACATTGGTTGTACCATCCGCTGGCTCGATTACAACGATACGTGGTTAGCTGCTGAATGGGGGCACCCTTCTGATAACTTAGGTGCTATTTTAGCTGTAGCCGATCACTTGTCTCAAGTCAGAATCGCAAATTCACAGCCTCCCCTGACTATGCGAGACGTACTTGAAGCCATGATTATGGCGCATGAAATTCAAGGCGTTATCGCATTAGAAAATTCTTTTAATCGTGTTGGCTTATGCCATGTATTATTGGTGCGTGTAGCCTCAACGGCTGTTGTCACAAAAATGATGGGTGGCAGCAGAGAGCAAATAATGGCAGCCATATCTCAAGCATGGGTTGATGGTTCTGCACTGCGTACTTATCGTCATGCGCCAAACACTGGGTCTCGTAAATCTTGGGCTGCGGGCGATGCAACTTCCAGAGCAGTTTATTTAGCTGATATGGCAATGCGCGGTGAAATGGGTATACCCAGTGCATTAACAGCTGCGCAATGGGGGTTTTATGATGTCTCTTTCTCCAAAACTAATAAAGACCAAGCACTAAAGCCTGAAGCGGAGCGCACGTTTTCGTTCTCCCAAGGTTACGGTTCATATGTAATGGAAAACATTTTGTTTAAAATTTCTTTTCCAGCAGAGTTTCATGCGCAAACAGCAGCAGAAGCCTCCGTTATTTTGCACCCTCAAGTAAAGTCGCGTTTAGACGATATTGAGAAAATAGTGATCCGCACCCACGAGTCAGCCATACGCATTATTTCTAAAACAGGACCGCTTGCCAACGCAGCTGACCGCGACCATTGCTTACAATATATGATTGCCGTTCCCTTGGCATTTGGGAACTTAACTAGCGATCATTATGAGGACGACTTTCACAACACGCACCCTATCATCGATAAACTACGCGACAAAATGGAGGTGTTAGAAGATAAACGCTTTACAGCTGAATATTTAGAGGCGGACAAACGCTCTATTGCCAATGCAATTCAAGTTTTCTTTAACGATGGTAGTAAAACAGAAGAAGTGGTTGTGCAGTACCCTTTGGGTCATCGCCGTCGTCGTGAGGAAGGCATTCCATTATTAGAGCTTAAATTCAAATCTAATTTAGCAACACGCCTTGCAACCCAACAATGCCAAACCATATTTACCCTTTGTAAAGATCAAGCCAAGCTTGAAAATACGCCAGTAAACAGCTTTATGGACTTATTTGTTATTCAATAAGTTAAATTGCAGTATGTACGGTGATACTGTAATACCAATTCGCTTAATTAAGTGAGCTATTTTTAGGTAATAAAATAGCTCACTAACAAAGCGAGCTTATAATATACAATTGTTTTATATAAATATTTTTTAAAACGAAGCTTTAACAAAACACAGCAAACGGGACTTATTATGACTAATGAAATTAAACACTCAATTGCAAACTTTGCAGCCTTAGAAACTTCAATAGCAAATGGGGAAGAACAATCGGTAAAAGAATTATTAGCAGATCAGTCAATGCAAGAGCTAGAAAAAAGCTACCTGTTAGACTTAGCTAAACTCGGTAATAACAGCGCTATCATAAAGCTATTAAATGATATCCCCGTAAAAAAATAGACGCTCGTGGCTATGTTATTACTCCATAGCTGGCGAGTTAATCCATGTTGTAAGGTAATAATTGATTGTTCTCGTTTTACTTATGATGACTTGTTTTATTTAGGCTATTAATATAATCAATAAGATTATTTAAAGGTATTGGTTTGGAAAAATAATAGCCTTGAACCCTTATACTGCTGAATTGAGATAAATAGGCGATCAGCTCAGCATTTTCAACACCTTCAATGACCACTATTTTTTTAAGCTCTGTACAAATCTTGATGATACCTTCTAATAAAGCGCGTTCTTGGCCCTCATGCTCAGCACCAATCGTGAACTCCCGATCTATTTTTATAATATTAGCAGGCTGCCTCGACAAGTAAGAAAGGCTAGAATATCCAGCGCCAAAGTCATCAATCGCAACGTTAAAGCCCTTAGCCATCAGCTTTCTAAGAACGCCTTCGATAACCCCTTTTTCTGACATGACTGTTTCAGTCACTTCAACGGTGAGCCGATGTGGCTCTATACATTTATCAGAGACTAATTGGCAAATATTTGCAACAAACCCTTGCAGCTGTAATTGCTGGGGTGAAAAATTAACAGCCACAGTAATATTTTTTAACTGCGCAGTATTACTCATATCTTTAAGTACCTGTGCTAGTACTTGTTTGCCAACTTCTAATATTTGCCCCGTTTGCTCTGCTATAGGTATAAAAATAGCCGGGGAAATATACGCACCATTACTTTTCCATCGCACCAAACTCTCAACACTAATCACTTTGTTATCAGATAAACTATGGATTGGTTGGTAATACACTTCTAAGTCACCATCTTTAAGCGCTTTTTGAAGCTCTCCTCTAATGTGGACTATTTCTTTATGCTTATCATCCATTAGCTTATGATAAAAACAAAGCTGATTCCCTCCAAGGGTTTTCGCACTGTCCATAGCAATATCTGCATGCTGTAATAGTACTTTTGAATTTCCTACTCTTTCTTTAGACATCGATATACCAGCGCTGGCTGTAAGATAAATATCAACGTCCTCTAAATAATAAACGTTTGCTAAAGAGCTTATTAATACTGATATTTCTTCTCTTAGTTTATCTTTACTTATATTACTGTAATAAAGAATAAACTCATCATTACCAAAGCGTGCTATTGAGTCGGCTGTCAGCGCGTTATTTTTAAGTCTTCTTGCAACTAGCTTGAGAACTTTATCGCCTATGGCATGCCCTAAACTATTATTTATAGAACTAAAGCCATCTAGGTTTATAAAAACCATTGCACACGGTGAGTTTAACGCTTTGGCCTGCTTAGACTGTTTAGCGTTTATTTCATCATCTAGCGCATCTCGGCGAATTAGCCCTGTTAACTCATCATATTTAGCCATTTTAAACAGCTTTTTTGATTGTTGTTTTAGTAGGTATGAAGAGTCTGAAGCGAGTATAAAAATATAGATAAAGATGAAAGTAAGCCAAATTATAATTTGTTCGACTTTTGCCCTTTCTTTTAATGCAGAGTAGTTATTAATAAAACTATATACATTGTGCTTTAAAATGCCCATTACATCGACTTTTTCTACAATATAGTCACTGTATAAACTCAATAGTATATTTAAATCGTATACATTTTGCTTTTTAGCATTAACAGAAAAGTAAACTTGAGGCGTCAATTCAATAAATACATCAAACGTATTTAGATAATCTATGTATCTGTTCTCAATTAATAAATTCATGTCTAGTAAAGCTAAAACTTGATACTTACTGCCAGTAACTGAATTTATAGGTATCGAAAACATAATAGTCGGCGTACTCGTTTTCAACGTTAATGAATTAGCTGCAAATCTAACTTCATCCGTAGTTGTATTTAACCAGTTCACTACAGAATCACTTGATAGAAATCCACTGGAAATAAATTGCTTAGAAAATATGTCACCTTCAACTAACGTAAGATTTTCATCAAGAATAAGCATCCCTTTGATGATTTTATAATCCCTCGCATAATTTTTCATATCAACAGCGGCAAGCTTTAAAAAATTATCATGACTCACTTTTTCTAATCTCGACTTAATCCGAGATAATGACTTTTTATGCTCATCAAGGTTTTTATTAAGCATTGTCCCCACTAAGCTTATTTTTTCTCGTGCTTTTTCTTCTTCACTACTCACTGTTTTTACTGCACTAGCGTACCATAAAGACACACCCGTAAAGATAACTAAAAACATGACTGCTTTGGTAAACTTAGCCCCTTTAGTTATCGTTGCAGAACATAAAATTTTAATAATGAGCGCTGAGAAAAAAGAAAAAACCATAACGGCATTTAAAGCAGTAATAAATGGATTATCACTAATTAAAAAAAACTTTTCGTCAACGACTCCCCATAAGCTCAATTGAAAATTTAAGAAAAAAGCACACCCTAGAATGCCTAATACAGGAGTCACATATTTAACTTTTTTTGTAAATTTAAAATTAAATAATAAAGTTAAGATTGAGCCTAAAACTAGCGATATTAAAGCGGTACTAATAGAAATGATAGGCATCAGAGGTGCTTCAAGTAAAATACTCTCCAACCCACCCAAAATTACTACAACAACAAAAAACTGAATAAAGCCTAAATATAAAATACTTGCTGCTGATTGAGTTAGAGATAACCGCATGAGTCTGTTGTAACCTTCTAATTTGAGTCGCCAAGATCTTAAACTGTAAAGCAACTGCCGTATTAGTACAGTCAAATTTAATTGTTTTGTATTATATTAAATAAAAAGATACAGCCTTTATGGCTATATATTAAATTGAGGGAATAATCTAACGAAAAATAAGTAGATTCATAGTCATGCAATATCATCTGCTTCTCATTTTAATATCAACCTGCATAAATATTTGAACAATTAAAACAAGTTAAATCACTCTATAACGTTGTTAAATAGCCCCCGTATATAAGCAAATTGGTATAACTGAGTAAACTAGGATTGACTGTCCGGATATGTTGAGCACACCAAACCATTTTACTTAACTCGATTAAAAGAAAAGATCCTTGATATAAATGGATATCACATACATTTGATTGAACTGACACCTTAGTAATACACTAATATTGCCAGTTCAATCAGTCGATTACATATCTGAAAACCGGTTAGCCGATTGCACAATTCTTTTTATCTCATTTTCTTCAATATCTTTTATTGTATCAAGCAACGTTTTTGCGCTTTCGATATCTACACGAGAATATATATGGATGTATAACTCAATAACTTGTTCATGATGGTTTACTATTTTATCCATAATGTCCGAGATATCTAGCTCTTCAAAGAGTGAGTTGCAATCAACGCGCTCAATAATTGAGTGCTTTTCGATGTAATCAAAACACCAGGTGTTTAGCGCTTTTTCGTCTGCCGTATTTTCAAATCCTTGTACAATATTCTCTAAACTCTCCTCATGCTCAGATAGGTAGCGAAGCATCATTCGTGCTCCCTCATCCTTATTTTGTTCAGAGCTCTGGTTTAGGCTATCTTTTAAGTTTTTGTGAAATAAAACGGTCCAATTGAGTACATCTCTAATTGTTTCAATTTGCATTTATTGCTCCTAAGTTTGATGATATCTATACAATATTTAAATATGAAGCATGCTAATTTTTAGGATTAGGCTCACTCGCCTGAGTGTGTTGTAAATACTGAAATAGCTCACTGTCGGTCGATAAAACCAATGTTGTGTTTTGGCTAAGGGCAAGTTCAAGCGCCTGCAACGAACGGGTAAATGCATAAAATGCGACTGCTTGATCATTTTTGTTATAGGCTGAGGCGTAAATAGCGGCTGCTTTAGCATCAGCTTTACCTCTAATTTCTGTTACTGCTCGGTAGGCTTCAGATTGAATTTTATCTAAGTCTCGCTCTCTGTTACCTTGTATACGGGCAGCTTCGCCTTTTCCTTCTGACAAAAAGCGTTCTGCTATTTGACGACGTTCGCTGATCATACGTTCATAGATTTTAGGGCGTACACTTTCATTATAATTAATACGTTTAAAACGAATATCCATAAGCTCAATACCAAATACGCGCACTTTTTTTGCCGCCTCATTAAATATATCTTGCTCGACAACTAAACGTCCCATGCTTATAGGCACTAAACTACCAATATTCTGCTCTTTTTCAGCCTCGGTGAGTGACGAGTCACGCAAAGGTTGGCGACCTTTCGTTGTACGAATAATTTCGATTAATTCGTGTGTGGCTACTGCATTACGCGTTTCACTACCAAAAATATCATCGAGCCTAGACTGTGCGCTTCGCTCATCACCTAAACGTAAAAAATACTGCAACGGATCGGTAACCTGCCACCGCGCATAAAGACTTACAGAAATATAAAGCTTATCTTTGGTCGGCATATCAGAAGGTGTTCCTTCCCATTCCAGCACGCGCTTATCAATAAAATTAACTTGCTGAACAAAAGGCATTTTGAGTTGAATACCCGCCTCTCTAATTGGCTCTCCAACCGGTTTACCAAACTGAGTAATAACCACCTGCTCTACTTCGTTAACCGTATATAAAGCGCTATACAAAGTAACCCCTACAAGTGCAGCTAAAATACTGCTGCCAACGATTAAATAAGATTTCATGGCTGCTGTCCTTTTAGTGAAGTTAAATTGAGTAAAGGTAATACACCGCGTGCTTCGCTATCGATAATAATTTTATTTTTTATCATTGGCATAACATCTGTCATTGTTTCTATATATATTCGTCTGCGTGTTACCTCAGGTGCCAGTTGGTACTGTGCAAACAGCGCATTAAAACGCAGAGCGTCGCCTTCAGCTTCATTAACTCGCTTAAGGCGATAACCGTCAGCCTCTCTTATTCGTTGATCGCGCTCCCCCTCAGCAAGCGGAATAACGCGGTTATATTCGCGACGCGCTTCGTTAATCAACTTTTCTTTCTCTTGTTGAGCCTGATTAACTTCATTGAACGACCCTTGTACTGGTACGGGTGGGTTAATATTTTTTAGTTGAACCTGATCAATACTAATCCCCATTACATATTTGGTTGCCAATGCCTGCATTTTTTGTAATGCCTCAATTTCAATCCCTTGCCTGCCAATGGTAATTACTTCATCTACAGTTCTATCGCCTACAACTTCACGCATAACTGATTCAGACACATATCGTAAAGTGCCTGCCGGGTCGCGCACCTCAAATAAGTACTTTTGGGGATCGGCTATCCGATATTGAATTACCCATTCAATCAGCGCAGTGTTTAAATCGCCAGTTACCATTTGGGTTTCTTCGCGTTGATTTGTTGCAGGTGAAATTTTTGGCGCAAATGAGCGAATATTATTTTCAGGATTAATATTTTGATCTGGGTCGGAGGCTCCAGGAGTAGAAAAACCAAACTCCTGCTTTAATTGCCGCTTAGTAGGCACTATTGTGACGTGATCAACACCTAATGGGATTTTTACATGTAAGCCCGCAGGTAGAATTTCTTGAAACTTACCAAACCTTAATACCAAAGCAACTGAATCACTGGGAACGGTATAGACTGCGCTATAGCCTGTAGCAATCAATCCCAAAAACAGTACTATGGTTAAACTTGTGCTAAATTTTCCACTCAGCAACTTCTTATACTTTTTAAACGCACCGCTCATCACTTTATCGATATCTGGCGGACCGCTTTTACTTTTAGAATTTGGACTATTTTCGTTTTGTGTAGAAATAATATTCTCCTTTTTAAGAAACCAAAAATATGGAGCCTTATTACTACTTTAGATTGTCATAAGCCCTAGGGCCTGTTGATCTTTCAAGGTTAAATTTGCAGCAGTCTGTTTGGTATTTAGGCAAGGCAGAGCCTATGTAGTGTGGTTATTCCCCATAAATGGGCGATAACGTAGCATTAATGCCAAACAGGCGCTGCCCAAAGGGTTCTTTCTAGGGGCTATTTACTCTTTGTTGCTCGGTTTTTACTTAGCCCACTAGGTTACAAACCTCGCGCCGCGATTAAATAGCCCCTAGTTTGAACAAATTTTAACCCGCAAAGATCAACAGACCCTAGCCTAAAGCGCCAACGTGCTTCGCAATCTAGGTGATAACTTCCTCTGTATAATTTAAGGGTAATAATTTAGGGGTAATGATTTAAGGAATCGTTTTAAGATTTAAATTCATATACTTAAGCATTAATTTAAAGCCAAAAAACCTTAGTAAGACATTAGCGTATTTATTTTAATTGGTCTGTTCGCTACAACACATAGCGTGTTTTAAACAATATGTTTAATTGATAAATAAAGGGTTAAGTACAACTAATGAGTACACATTATTGAATACCCATTAGCCCCTTCACGCCCTATTATGGCGTTGAATTAATTGGTTTATTGCTCTTTTTTGAGGCAACCACTCGAATATATAAAACCCCAAGTATTGCAGAAAGAACCGAAGCCACTAAAACCGATGTTTTTGCGTTATGAAGATGCTCGGCTTGCCCATCAAACCCCAACGTAGCAATAAAGGTAGACATGGTGAATCCAATCCCAGCGATAAGTGAAGCACCAATAACATGCTGAAGATTAATGCCCTCAGGCAAGCAACCTATTTTGTAGCGTAAAGCAAGCCAACACGCACCCGAAATACCAATAAACTTACCAACAACAAGACCACTAATAATACCTAAGCCAACGGGATCACTGAGACTCTCAACAAATGAACTAAAGTTAAAAACCACACCCGCATTAACTAAAGCAAATAGCGGTAAAATAAACAGTGCGACAGGCAGGTGCAGCACATCTTCCCATCGACGCAAAGGTGTACCCGCATTTTCGGCTAAATCACGAATTTCGAGTACCTGTTTATGATCCTGTCTGCTAGCCAGAACATCTACTTTCTCTATTTCTTTTTGCATAGAGGTAATGGTTGTTTTTGCCTTTTCAAGCGACCTTCCTGAGCCCAACATTGAGCGTGCAGGAGCCGTTAAAGCAATAGCAACACCTGCTACAGTAGGATGCACACCTGACTGTAACATCATCCACCAGGTGGCAAGACCAATGATAATGTAAAAAAGCGGCTGCCTTATTCCGGCATAATTGGCGGCTACTAAAAAAGCAAATAGAACAACGGCGCATGACAAATACATCACCGATATTTCTTGGGTATAAAACACGGCAATAACGAGTATTGCCCCCACATCGTCAACAATCGCAAGACCTACAATAAAAGCCAACAAGCTTGTGGGTATATGTTTTCTTACAATTGTAAGCACACCTAATGCAAACGCAGTATCGGTTGCCATGGGTATACCCCAACCAATCAGTGAATCTTGCCCCCAGTTAAACAGCGAATAAATACCAGCAGGCACGACCATACCGCCTATGGCGCAAAAAATGAGCATGTGTCTATTTTTGGGCTCAGCTAAATCTCCAGCAAGTACCTCTCGTTTTATTTCAAGCCCAAGCAATAAGAAAAATATCACCATCAAACCATCATTAATAATGTGTTTAAGCGAGGTTTGTAGCTCAAAGTCTCCTAATGAGACTCCTATAGGCGTATGCACTAAGTTTAGATAGGTAGCTGAATAAGCTGAATTTGCCCACCATAGTGCAATGATTGTAGATACCAGAAGAAACAGACTAGAGGTGGTCTGAGCACGCATAAAATTAGAAAATGGGTCGTGCATATAGTCTAAGCCACGATTTAGTATATTTTTAGAATCGTTAGGCATATAAGGTAGCCTTATAAATTGTGGGTGTTCGTTTTATCAAAACTTTTAAGATTTAAGTTCTCCAGTTTTACTATCAGTCAACAAACACTTCGCCTTAAAATTACTAGTATTAAGACGAAGTGCACACCCCTAATTAATCTAATGTAAAATTAGATTAGAGATAGATATAATCATTGTGTTATTACGTTATAAGGGTAAATATTTTCGCGGTTTTGGAATGCCAAAATAGCCGTATTTTTAATTATTCCTTGCTCAATGTTTATTGCACGGCGAATGGTTTCATCTTTTTGCCACTGCAAAGCACCTTTAAGTATCGTTTGTAAATATACAATGAGCGCCGCAGAGATTGAACGCGTCGCGCTTTCCCATAAATAACTCGGTGTATGATCAACGCCATAATAATCCGTGTTGTTATATCGAAATAAAGGGTTTTTAAACGTTGTCGGCTTTGCAAAAAAGAATCCCATCCCCTCATCACAGCTAACATCAATAATTAAGCTGTTAGGTTTTAAGCAGTCGGCTTCTGATTCAATTACAAAGTTAACCGGATGAGCTGTTTCTTGATAAGTCCCGTTCACGATAATATCGGCTTCGCTAATAAGATCGCTAAGTGGTCGATTAGTCCCATCATGTTCAACAACCATCATGCGAGCCTCCCCTTCAAGACCTTCTCGTACCTTAACATAGTGACAATCTAATATTTCTTCACGCACTTCGTGATCAGGGCGCTGAATACAAATTGTAATATCTCTAAAGCCATGCGCTTTAAGAGCATAAATAGCGCCTCTACTCACTGCACCAAAACTAAATATAATCGTTTTACGTTGATCGCCATAATGACCGTCAATACCCTTAAGTTGCAAAGCATGTATTACAGCGCAATACCCTGCCATTTCATTGTTTTTATAAAAAGTATGGCGCCCTACATTTCCTTGTGGTGACCACACATACATATCTTCAAAAGCAATTAAGGTAAGTTTACGTTCTATCGCCGCTTGTGTTATTTCATGCTGTTGAACGCAGTGGGCATAGCCCCAAATAGTGCCTCCTTCGCGCATTTCTTCTAAGTCAGCAAGTACAGGCTTTGCAATAATGGCCGTGCCAATATGGGTAAGTATTTCGCTGCGAGATGCAATGCCACCCGTTAACGTTGCAATATATTCATCGCTAACATTAAAAGCGGTGCCATAGCCTTGTTCAAACACCATTTGTTTTCTAAGATTTTCGGGAATTCGTAATAAGTGCTCTGGGTGAATAGGATACCGTCTTTCATCTGTCTTGCGGGATGTTCCGATAACGCCGATAGTTAATTCACTCATGCTAAGTCCTGTTTATAAAGTAAGTACGCTTGAGTTCATCAACGAATCATCATACTTCGCCAATAAACTTAGGCGGTGTTTTTTCTGTACGTTTTTGGCTCGGATGAACCAACTCTATTTTACAAAGGTGTAATTTTGACAATAAATAATGAAGAGCAGTGAGTTAACTTGCATTGAGTTGCAAGCTGAAGACTATTACCTTTTGAGTAAAAGTGCTGACTGAGTATATCAGAAATAAGTATTACTAACTTGAGTATCTCAGACTGAAATAAAGAGAGTACTCGCTAAGTACTGATGTTTTACCTTCGCAAGTTATTCTGTAGAGCAGGTTTAATCTGCTTTGTATTGGGTTAGCTGAACGTTTGGCTTTAACACCAACTTCGGCTATGTGCCAGTGTAGGTTGGATAAGCGAAGCGCCATCCGACACAGTAAAATACCTTGCCAATTATTATCAACATTTTATGTTGTCGAGTGGCTGGAGAGTGCCAATTGCGGTCATTCAAAAAGAAGGTGGAAAAAGGCAAGACGCGACCCTATTTTCCGTGTGTAACAATTTATTATGTTTATATCGCTGGCATTTCAAAGTTTTCAGCCAAAATGCGTGCATACTCATCACATTCCAAACCATCATCATAAGCCTGCCTAGCTGGCGAATCATCTAACAGGTCTAGTATATTTAGGCCATTAACCTCTACAACTGATGTCCCGTCTATTCTAAGCGCCAAACTTTTAACCTTTGAATACCAATCATCAAAGTTAAGTCTGCTCTTTTTCTTGGCTATTTTATAAAGCCCTTTAAGGCCACCTATATTCACATGATCTTCTGATAATTTCATATATAAATTATTTAATATCATATATTCATTCTCATTAAGCTCTTCATTTTCTAATGCTATATACATAAACTGACCATTGATAAGATCAAAGTATATTTCTTCACTTTCAAAACTGTCGAGGCCATATTCTAATGCTAAAAATATAACTGTAGTTGTACCAATAGTACGGTTTTCTATAGTGCTCGGGATTGCGTCATAAACACTCGAGACTAAAAAGTTCGCAGCTTCATCAGATTTGGAGGAAGAAAACCCTTTATTCTGAAGCAAGTTGCTAACTACCCGCTTCGACTCTGAAAGCATTTTTTTTGCTTTAAAATTAAAAAACATATCTAATTCCAATCAAGTTCAAATTAACCTCTGTAAACATAACGCTTTGCTAATCGGTGGCCGTAGTGTGTCCGTTCAAGCAATTAGTTAGTTTTTTGTTAACACAACAACTAACTTTAATTTATTTAGGAGATTTCAATATTAGTTTCGATTTATTGGGTTGCTGTAGCTTCTGGTCTTGGTCGTTACCAAGAAAGTTATATCCAATCGAGATTGCAGCCACGATACCTACAACGCATACACCAGATACAATCGGGTGAGCTATAACTTTATTAAGTAATTTAAGTTTACTCTCTTGTGGTGGGTGTAGTAGTAAACTACCACTTTCAGTCAGGTGTAAATCTATACACGTCCAACTAGCTTGACCATCAGCACTTAAATGTAACCCACAAGAACAGGAATCAGAGGTTATCAAATTGAGGTCACAAAGTTGTTTGAAATTACGAATAAATTGTTGATCTTGGTTGTCATAGCCAAATTCAGATAGTTTATTAATATCCATAGGATCGTGTACAAAACATTTAAGTAGTTTGATATCTACATCCATAATACATCCTTGTGTTGTGAGAGAATAAGAATACATCTCCTAGCGGAGAGAAACAACTAACAGCGATATCAGAGGACACTTTCCCTTTTTTAGCGCGAAAACGTCTTTATTTTGTGAACTTACATTAATAGCAAACAGATTAAGTCACTGCCAGCTATAAATATTATTGCTTACTGTAGCTTACTTAAACGTGTGGAAAAGGGCAAAGTTATCGCTCAAAGCCGAACTACTTCAAAGTGCCAAAATCAGACCTTCAGGGGTAACTCGTTTCTGCCCCATTATCATTTAGAACATATGCTCACCTACATTCTGCTTAGCTAGGTTAAGCCCTACTCAAGCTAATGTTAATTGCCATATCTAGAGACCACTTTACTCACATTTATAATCAACCCTGAATTTAAATGTGAACTTTAAATAATATTGTCCCTAATGAATACGTATCAGGACAACGATAACACACTATTGCGTTATTGTTCAGTGACTTACGATTAATACGGGTTTGCGTTTAACACTTTTCTGGAGTATCTTATATTCCAGAAAATCAAAGATTATATTTATAAGGGGTTGATAATGAATAAGCATGCAAGCAAGCACTACATTAAAGAATTTGAAGAAGAATTCGAGATATATATGAACAACATATCAGCAGTGTTCTTCAACTCAGGAAAGAAAGCGGCTAGACCGGCTGTACAAGCCTTAGTCGATAGCTATTATCTAGAAAAAGGCGAATTGAATCCACTAATACCTAATTTCAACACCCTGCTAATGCTAATAGAAATTACAAACGCAAGCTATGAAAGTTCAGGAGAGAATCAAAGCTTAAAAATATTAGAGGCAGCAAAACCTTTAATAAGCTTACGCGTAAAAGGCTAAGGAATTAAGCAAATATTTGGATGGCAATTAGTTACTCTTAATTGACATCATCAAGGGGGAGTTTATGAATAGGCTACTAGCAATACCACTAGCAATATGCTCATTTTCAGTTGTGTCAGTAGAACTTCTAACCTATGAAGAATCTCAAATTCAAATAAGTAAATGTGGAAAGGTAGCATTAATTGCGAGCAGAATGCTTGCTGCCGCTACCGTTGATAATATTCCAAAAGAAGAAATGGAAGCCAAATTGAATAAATTTGAAGTATCATCCGAAAAGGAGAGAAAGACGGTTAATTTTGTTAAAAGAGTAATGGCTCATGCATATAGAACAGCTGAATCAGGTTCGACTAGTGGGTTCACTGAATTCTATTATGATGCTTGCTTAAATAACTTCGACAAATTTAAAGACCTTTAACTACTTGTTTCTGCATCGTGTGTTAAGGCTATATTTTCAACGAAAAAGGTGTTTTTAACAAAAAAGCAAAGTGTGAATCACACTTGAGATATCTTTATTAATACTTCATTTGTGAGTTAAAGAAGGCTTCATCAAGTGTGTCACTTGAAGCATAAAGAAAGTTAGAACTATAAAAATATGCACTGAGTATAGTGCGGATATAGGCTATTTATGTCTTGCAATCATCGCAATGCATAAGTACTAAAACGTTATGTTTATCGAGGTAGTTATGGCTGAATTTAATTTTGTAGTCCCATTGTTAACTCTCTTACTGGGAGGGTTAATAGGCAACCGATTGGCTTTAGGACGTGATAAACGTAAAGAGTATAATGCTGTAGTACTTCCCATAAAGCAGAAAGTACTCGCGTACATTGACGAGTTGAAACAATCTAAACATCTTCACTTTAATGAGAGTGAAATAAAAACCTTGCGAGCAGTTGTCTCAGAACGGAAATATAATCAAGTTGAAAACTTATATTGTGAATTTGTTGGATTAATCCAGAAGCACAAACATATAAATGAGGCTGGATATGCTATTTACTCTAAAGAAGCTAACATTGAAATCTCAGATAAATTAGAAAAAATTGATTTTGCACTTTCTTTAAAATAGACATAGACGGAGGAGTTCCTCCCCTCTACACTGCCCGCATGCGGCCCACACAGGACGGTTCATTTAGAACGCCTAATCTAAACTTTCTGGTTAGGGTAGTGAACTGCGATCAATCCATATTTTAGTGAACATAAACCCGTTTTCTTAAGATAGGCATTACTCAGCGCATGCTGTATCTCTAGTCAAAGATCTTAACAAGAATCGAGATTCTCCATACCAAGACTAATGCGAACCATAGCCTTTAGAGTCTAAGCACTAACTTGCTTTTGTCCAAAAACGAGTTTACTCGACCGTCTGCTTCTCGCTCACTGCAGACTATCAGCTGTATTTGCTTTTTAGTTGCTTATTACACAAACTGCGCAACTACGTCTTTTTACAAAAGCTACGTCACGTCTAATATTATTCATTTTTAGAACATGGTCGAAGGTTGATGACCCAGTTAACAACTAAGGGAAAACTGCGATCGAGACAGCTTAAATCGAAATAATAAAAGTTTAAAAAATGATGTTAAACGCTATTACAAATCGTGATATTGAACAAGCGACTCACACTTTACTTAAATGCATTAATAATTTAACTATTGAGAAATGAGATAGTTGCTGCGAGTTTATAAAGTGTTTGGGTTTAGTAAAAAGAAAGCTTAACAAGTGAAGCAGTCAACAACGCCAAAACTATTGCTTTAGTTCTATTATTCTAGTTCTATTGCTTTAGTTTTGGCGCTTATTAAAGGGAGAATATTTACCCTTTCATTTGTTCAAGCTCTTTGCCTTTGGTTTCGTGTAAAAACTTAAATACAAATATAACTGAAACAAACGCGCAAAATGCGTAAAAACCATAAGCCCCTGCTAAACCTATACCGGTGAGCATAACAGGGAACGACCAGGTAATTAAAAAGTTAGCTATCCACTGGGCAAAGCCGGTAACAGCAAGGCCTGAACCGCGAATTTGGTTAGGGAACATTTCGCCTAACATAACCCACATTACAGGGCCCCACGATAGGTTAAAAAAGAACACATACGCATTAGCGGCTATTAAAGCAACCATGCCCTGATCTCCTAATTCTAAGTTACCTGTTGAGCCAATATCTGCGTTTAAAAAGGCATAAACAATAACCGAAAGCGTCACTGTCATACCAATTGAACCGGTTAACAAAAAAGGTTTTCTGCCAATTTTGTCTATAAAATACATGGTAATAAACACCGCTAAAATACTTACAAAACCACTTATTATATTAATGAGTAACGCGTCAGACTCAGTAAAACCAGCTGCTTGCCAAAGTACCGCGCCGTAGTAAAAAACAACGTTAATGCCGACTAATTGCTGAAATGTAGCTAAGCCAATTCCTATCCAAACAATGGGGCGTAAACGTTTTTTAGGTTTATCAATAAGATCAGATAATTTAGGTTGGTGTTTATCGCCAGCAAGCGACTCTGCTATTTCATTTAATTTAAGAGCGGCAGTTTCATCGCCATATAATGACGATAAAACACGTGCAGCAACGTCTTTTTTACCAGCCATAATTAAGTATCGAGGGCTTTCGGGAATAAAAAACAAAGCGATTAAAAACAAGCATGCAGGTAATAATTCAACCCAAAACATCCAACGCCATGTTTCAAAGTCGAGCCAAAATAACGCCGTAGAGCCGCCAGCAGTGTTGGCTAAAAAATAGTTACTTACAAATGCGCTAAACAAACCAAAAATAATAGCCACTTGTTGAAGTGTAGAGAGCGTGCCTCTGTATCGCGCCGGGGCAATTTCGCTAATATAAGCTGGGGTCATAACCGATGCAGCCCCTACCGCTAAGCCACCTAAAATGCGATAAATAACAAATTCAAACGATGTGACTGACACACCCGAGCCCCAAGCACTTATAATAAATAAGGCTGCAGCAAAAAGTAAAATTGGACGTCGTCCAAATTTATCAGCTAATCGACCTGCGCAAAACGCACCAATGGCACAACCAATTAGCATGCTCGATACGTTAAACCCCGTACCCGCACTACTGGAGCCAAACGCCGTTTGTAACCCATCAACCGTGCCGTTAATAACGCCGCTGTCAAAACCAAATAAAAAACCGCCAATGGTCGCAACAAAGCAAACCAGTACTATTAAAAGTACATTTTCTTTCTCGTTCATAAGTATCCATATTGTGTGTTGTTGTTATTTTATATAGATTTTGAAGCTCAAAAGGGTGTGCTTATTTAGTTGTTTTTATTGGTTGAGCTTGATTCTCTTTCTATTAATTCAAAATCTAAAATATGTCTTAAGTCTAAACTTTTTACATTGCTCAAATCGTTATACTGACCCGATGCAAGTAAAGTAATGGCAAGCTCAGCCATTTCATTAATGGGCTGTTTTACCGTAGAAATATTTGGCCAAACTATGGTTGCAAGTTGCGTGTCATCAAAGCCAACAACCGACAGTTCGCTTGGAATATTAATACCTTGTTTTTGAGCTATTGAGATTACAGCGGCTGCCATGTCATCGTTAGCTGCAAAAATAGCTGTAGGCTTATCATCAAGTGAAAGTAATTTTATTGCCGCTTCCATGCCCGATTGATAAGTAAAACTGCCCTGCTCTATATACTCAGGTGGCGTTATTATTTTATTAGAGCGCAGTGCATCTAAATAACCTTGGTAACGCAAACGGCTAACACCTTGTTTAGTGTCGCCAATAATATGTGCAATTTTGCTATGCCCTTGATTTATTAAATGCTCTGTAACATCAAACGCTGCTTGGTAATCGTCCATGCATATATAAGGGGATCGATTTAATTTTGTATCTGGCGTTATTCTTACAAATGGAATATTTGCTTTAGTAAGAACATCTAAAACCTGTTCGTTGTCGCACATAGGTGGCAGTAAAATCATGCCATCAACCTGTGTAACATCAATAAGTTGCTTTACCGATTCAATTGTTTTGTCAATATCGGTATGCGCTTCGTCAACAACAAGGTGGTAGCCCAGTGCGCGGCATTTTTTAAGCGCTGCCAATAAAAATTGGCTTATGTAAGAGTCACTTGGGTTATCGTATAAAAGCCCTAAAAAGAATGACTTAGTACTAGCAAGGCGCCTAGCAGACACATTTGGCCTGTAATTTAATTGCTCAACAACAGCCATTACTTTTTCGCGGGTTTTGTCGCTTACTTTTTTGTCTTGGTTGAGCACGCGCGAAACTGTCATCATTGATACACCAGCCTGCTCGGCTACATCTTGTATTCTTGCTCTTTTAGGATCGGCCATTACTGTTATTACCTACTCACAATCAGTGGATTGTTATAATTAACTTTCTTAATTTTCATTATACATAATTGTAAAGCTTGATATTGTTTACAGCGCGTTTTAAATGATTACTTATTGACAAAGTCTTATACTACACTGAAAATGTTAGCGCTAACAACAAATTTATAATCTTCACACCCAATAATATAAAAAACTTAAAAAGGCCTATATTATGAGCATGCTGCAAAACCCAATTCTAAGAGGCTTTAACCCAGACCCAAACATTGTCAGAGTTAATAACGACTACTACATAGCCACTTCAACATTTGAATGGTTTGGCGGTGTGCAAATTCACCACTCTACCGATTTAGTAAATTGGCGAGTTATAGGCCAAGCACTTAACACCGTAGAGCAACTCGATATGCGAGGAGTGCCCGACTCTTGCGGTGTATGGGCACCGCAACTTAGCTACAACAATGGGCGTTTTTATTTGGTGTATACCAATGTAAAAAGCTTTGATGGCCCATGGAAAGACACGCCAAACTATTTTGTATCAACCACTGATATTACCGGTAACTGGTCACAAGCGACTTACTTAAATTCTAGCGGTTTTGATCCGTCTATTTTTCACGATGATGACGGTAAAAGTTATTTGCTAAACATGCTGGTTGATCACCGCAACAACGCACTATTTGGTGGCATAGTAATGCAAGAGCTTTGCCTAAAAACCAATAAATTAATAGGCGATGTTAAACCTATATTTGCAGGCACAGAGCTTGGTTGCACTGAAGGCCCGCATATTTTAAAACGTGGCGATTACTACTATTTAATTACTGCTGAAGGTGGCACAGGGTATGAACACTGCATTAGTATTGCGCGCTCTAAAAACGTATTTGGCCCTTACCAAGTACACCCGCACAACCCCGTAATAACAGCAGTACATGAGCCGAGTAATGCGCTGCAAAAATGTGGCCATGGGGATTTTTTTCAAACGCAAAACGGTGATTGGTACACGGTATTTTTAACATCAAGGCCACTATCTGAGCGTGGCCGCTGCATTACAGGCCGTGAAACAGGGATTGAGCAAATAATCTGGAGAGACGATGGCTGGCCTTATGCAAAACACACAAATAAAGCCCCCAGAATACACGTACCCGTTGAAGGTTTAACGCTAAATCCACAGTCGCAATCCTCAACACATATTGATTTTAGTAACGATGGGCTTACTGTTGATTTTCAGTCATTGCGCATACCTATGTGCAAAAATTGGGTCTATAAAAACACTCAAAAAGCATCGCTTACCCTAGTGGGGAAAGAGTCTTTAAGCTCATTGCATCAGCAAAGTTTTATTGCCAGGCGTATACAGGCTCATCATACTGTTAGCAGCACATGCGTTGATTTTGCGCCGAGCAGTTTTCAGCAAATGGCGGGGCTAGTATGTTATTACAACACCGCGCATTACTACTATTTGCATATAAGCGGCGGCGATGTAGGCGATGAAACCACACCGCGTTATTTAAATATAATAAGCTGCGATAAATACCAAACAAGCACGCCTGTTGCACCGCTTTTGCTTAAAACAAACAAGCCTGTTTACTTAAAAGCTGATTTTAATGGCGCTCAGCTGCAGTTTTACTACGCCACCGAGGAAAACTGCTGGATAAAGTTTGGTCCAGTGCTCGATGGCAGTATTTTATCTGATGATTACGTGCAGCAATCACCACAAGGGTATCGACCGTGTTTTACCGGTGCTTTTATTGGTATGGCGTGCCAAGACTTATCGGGGGCAAATAAAGAAGCTCACTTTTCATTTTTTAATTATGACGAACCTAGCGACGAATAAATCGCCGCTAGTTAAGTTTATTAGTTGATTGAAAGCTTTTTGAAACTGCTTTAAAGCTCATTCAAAACTCTTTTAAAGCTCTATTAAAGTTCTCTTAAAACTATTTTAAAACAGGGCTTTAATACGCTCCATTTGCGATTGTAAAAGTAAACTTTGAGAGTGGCTCATAATGTCACTCTCTCGTTTGTTTTCGCTCAGTAAGCGCCCTACTTCTTGCGCTTCAAAGCTATAACCTTGTGACTGCCTGCCATCTTCAAAATGCTCAATTAAGTCATCAAGCTCATACAAAGAGCACTCATAAGCCCTAAATGCATCGGGTATTTTTATATAGCCTTTGTCGCCAATAATATACGCGCCATTCCCTAACCGGCATTGAAATGACGTTGCTAAGCTCACCATTACATCACCACAATTAGCAGTAATAAGTACATCGTCTTCCACGCCTTTGTAGCGAATATTTGCTCTTACGTATAAGTTTTCAAGGTCGTTATTTAAAAAGTAATTGGCAATTGCAAGCGGATAAATTCCCATATCAAGTAAACAACCGCCCGCTAAATCTGGGTTGTATTCACGCCCATCGGGATTAAAAGGCACAGGGTAGCCAAAGTCAGCTTTAACATGTTTAATAGTGCCAATTCGCCCTTGCTCTACCCATTGTTTTGCTTTTTGTATTGCAGGTAAAAAGTACGTCCACATGGCTTCCATTAAAAATACGTCGTGCTTTTTAGCCAGTAAAGACAACTGCTTACACTCTTCAGCCGAGACCGTAATAGGCTTTTCGCACAATACATGCTTACCTGCTTTAATAGCATCGCTGGCATTTTTAAAGTGAAAGTTATGCGGGGTCGCAATGTAAACTACATCAACGTTTTTATCGTCAAATAATGCTTGATACCCTTCGTAGGCATTTGCCGCGCCATACTTGCTCGCAAAGGCGCTTGCATCTTCCCCACTTCTTGCTGCAACCGCGTACGCAACACCATTATTGGTATGTACTAAGTCTTCACAAAATTGTGCAGCAATTCGGCCACAACCAACAATACCCCAGTTTATTTTTTTCATAGTGTTTCCTTATGATCTTAAAAAGAAATTTAAGTGAACTCCAACAACCAAGCAATAAACTTGCAAATTAATTGTTAAACATAGTTTAAAACTAGCTTGACTTAACAATATCAAATCATTAATGTTAGCGCTAACACTAAAACAACATTAAGTATCACATTTATGTTCCTTGGTATCGATTTAGGCACTTCAGGTGTAAAAGTAATTATTTTAGACGAGAAAGACCAATTGCTTGCTCAAGCAAGTGGATCTTTAAGCGTTTCACGCCCTGCACCACTTTTTTCTGAGCAAAACCCTACAGACTGGTGGCTTGCTACATGTAGTGCAATCGAGGATCTTAAAAATACTCACCCTGCATTACTAAAATCGGTAAAGGCTGTGGGCCTTTCTGGGCAAATGCATGGCGCTACGCTGCTTGATAAAAACAATAATATTATTCGCCCAGCCATTTTATGGAACGACGGGCGTAGTGCTGCACAATGTGTAGAGCTTGAAAAACGCGAACCAAATTCTCGTAATATTACCGGCAACATTGCAATGCCTGGTTTTACTGCACCTAAATTGGTGTGGTTAAAAGAGTTTGAGCCAGAAAATTTTGCAAAAGTAGCCAAAGTATTATTACCAAAAGACTACCTACGCTTTTTAATGACCGGCGATTTTGCATCAGATATGTCTGACTCTGCAGGCACATTATGGCTAGACGTAGAAAAAAGAGCATGGTCGCAAAAAATGCTTAGTGCTTGCGACTTAACAGAGCAACACATGCCTACTCTTTTTGAAGGCACACAAATTACAGGCAAATTAACAGCCCAAGTTGCTGCTAAATGGGGAATGGAGCAAGTACCTGTTGTTGCAGGCGGTGGCGATAATGCCGCAGGCGCTGCCGGTGTAGGCGTAGTAAAGCCAAAACAAGCGTTTTTATCATTAGGTACTTCGGGCGTTTACTTTGTTGCCAACGAAAAATACCTGCCTAACCCAGAAGGTGCTGTACATACTTTTTGTCATTGCATTGAAAACACCTGGCACCAAATGTCAGTGGTGTTAAGCGCAGCAAGCTGTTTAACCTGGGTCACTAAATTAACTGGTTTTGAAAACGAAGGTGCATTGCTTAAACAAGTAAGTAAATGCGACTTTAGCAAACCAAGCTCTGTGATATTTTTGCCTTATTTAACTGGTGAACGTACGCCGCATAATAACCCCGATGCCAAAGGCGTGTTTTTTGGTTTAGACAGTGATACCGATGCAGCAGCCCTTGGCCGCGCAGTACTCGAGGGCGTTGCTTTTGCCTTTGCCGATGGCCAACAAGTACTGCTTGATGCCGGCGCACAAATTGACGATGTAACCGTTATTGGTGGTGGCGCTAAAAGCCCACTGTGGGGAAAAATCATTGCAAGTGTACTCAACCGCCCCCTAATTTACCGAGAAGGCTCAGAAGTTGGCCCCGCATTTGGCGCAGCAAGACTTGCCCGAATAGCAGTAACACAACTCCCTGCACAACAAGTGTGTGTTAACGGCAAAGTAACGCAAACAATTGAGCCAGACCCAGTCATGCAAGACTTTTACGCACAGCAATACACAACATACAAAGCACTTTACCAAAGTGTAAAAACATACTTTTAATACACTATTATAAAATTAATGGAGCACATTATGAGCGAACAATTTTTTACAAACGTTGAAAAAATCAAATTTGAGGGTGAAAACTCTAAAAACCCATTTGCATTTCGTTACTACGACGAAAACCAAGTAGTGCTTGGCAAAACAATGAAAGAACATTTACGTTTTGCAGCCTGTTACTGGCATAACTTTTGTTCTACAGGGTTTGATATTTTTGGTGAAGGTACGTTTGACCGTCCTTGGATCCAACCTGTAGGCAATCAATTAGAACTTGCTGAACAAAAAGTAAAAGTAGCCTTTGAATTTTATGAAAAATTAGGCGTTCCTTACTTTTGTTTTCATGATGTTGATATTGCCCCTGAAGGCAAAACACTACAAGAAAGCCACGATAACGTAACGCACATAGCTAACATTATCGAAAAAGAAATGCAGCGCACAGGTGTAAAACTACTGTGGGGTACTGCTAACTTATTCTCAAATCAGCGTTTTTGTGCCGGTGGTGCAACAAACCCTAATCCTAATACGTATGCATATGCAGCAGCACAAGTTAAACATGCAATGGAAATTACACATCGTTTAGGCGGCGAAAACTACGTACTTTGGGGTGGTCGTGAAGGTTACGACACGCTACTAAATACAGACCTTGCACAAGAAAGCGAACAGTACGCACGCTTTTTGAAAATGGTTGTAGAGCACAAGAAAAAAATTGGTTTTAAAGGCACATTATTAATTGAGCCAAAACCACAAGAGCCAACTAAGCACCAGTACGATTACGATACAGCAACGGTTGCAGGCTTTTTATACAAGCACGGCTTACAAGACGAAATTAAAGTAAACATTGAAGCAAACCACGCAACACTTGCGGGTCATAGTTTCCACCACGAAATTGCAGTTGCTTGCGCTGAGGGCATTATGGGTAGTATTGATGCTAACCGTGGCGACATGCAAAACGGTTGGGATACTGACCAATTTCCTAACGACGTAGCTGAGTGCACACTTGTTGTTTACGAAATTTTAAAAATGGGTGGTTTTACAACGGGCGGCTTTAACTTTGACACTAAACTTCGTCGTCAATCTTGTGAGCGTGATGACTTATTCATTGGTCACATTGGCGGTATGGATACGATGGCTAAAGCATTACTCAATGCAGCAGCAATGATTGAAGGCGGCGAGCTGACTGATTTTGTTGAAAAACGTTACGCAGGCTGGAAAGAAGACCTAGGTCAAAGCATTCTAAATGGTGAGCAATCACTTGAAAGCCTTTCAGCCTTAGTACACGAGAACAACATCGATCCTAAGCAAGTTTCTGGTCGCCAAGAACTGCTTGAGAATATTGTTAACCGCTACGTATAAGGACATAGCCTCGGTTTTAAAGCCGAGGCGTACATCATTATGAACTTGTTAGAACAACTCAAAAAAGTAACCACAGTCGTTGCCGACAGTGGCGATGTAGAGTCAATCAAAGCTCTACAACCGGTTGATGCAACAACCAACCCTTCGTTAATTTTACAAGCTGCAAAATTACCTCAGTATAAACATTTAATTAGTGATGCTATAAGCAAAGCTGGCAACGACGTTGACGCTATTTGCGACCAACTTATTGTTAACTTTGGCTGTGAAATACTAAAGGTAATACCAGGGCGTATATCAAGCGAAGTAGATGCGCGTTTATCGTTTGACACCCAAGCAAGTATTGCCAAAGGGCGTAAGCTTATTTCGCTTTACGAGCAAGCGGGTATTTCAAAAGACCGCGTACTTATTAAACTTGCTTCAACATGGGAAGGCATTAAAGCCGCCGAACAGTTAGAAAAAGAAGGTATTAAGTGTAACTTAACCCTGCTTTTTTCGATGGCTCAAGCCATTGCATGCGCACAAGCTAACGTAACGCTTATATCTCCGTTTGTTGGTCGTATTCTTGATTGGTACAAAGCCCGCGATAATAAAGAATACACCCCAAGCGAAGATCCTGGTGTGCAGTCGGTTACAGGTATTTATCAGTACTATAAAAAGTACGATTATAAAACCGTGGTAATGGGCGCAAGCTTTAGAAACATTGAAGAAATAATCGAACTTGCTGGCTGTGATTTACTCACTATCTCGCCACCACTGTTAAATAGTTTACAAAGCCAAGAAGGTGAACTGGTTACTAAACTTGACGCTGCAAACATAACAAAAGCGCCGCGAAGTGAAATAACCGAGCTTACCCATCAGCAGTTTTTATGGCAGCACAACGAAGATGCAATGGCCAGCGAAAAGCTCGGTGAAGGCATTCGTAACTTTGCCAAAGACCAGCGTATTTTGGCTAAATTGGTTGAAGACCTACTACACTAATTTCCCTCAAGCCTGCCACATTACGTGCGGGCTTTTTTAATTTTATTTGAGGTAATACATGACTCAGCTTTCTTCTCGTGCGCCTTTTGCTAATGCCATTCGCGCACTAAGTATGGATGCGGTACAGCAAGCAAATTCAGGGCATCCGGGCGCACCTATGGGTATGGCCGATATAGCCGAAGTACTGTGGAACGATTTTTTAAACCACAATCCTAACGATCCAAATTGGCCAAACCGAGACCGCTTTGTACTCAGTAACGGGCACGGCTCTATGCTTATTTATTCTTTATTGCATTTAAGCGGGTACCAACTACCACTTAGCGAGCTTAAACAATTTAGACAAATGCATTCCAAAACCCCAGGTCACCCTGAATACGGTTACACCCCAGGTGTTGAAACAACAACAGGTCCGCTTGGCGCAGGTTTATCAAATGCCGTAGGCATGGCCATTGCCGAAAAAGCCCTAGCAGCACAATTTAACAAAGAGAGTTTTGATATTGTTGATCATTACACTTACTGTTTTATGGGCGATGGCTGTTTAATGGAAGGTATATCGCACGAAGCATGTTCGCTTGCAGGCACATTAGGCCTGGGTAAACTTATTGCTTTTTGGGACGATAACGGCATATCTATCGACGGACACGTTGAGGGCTGGTTTACCGACGACACCGCTAAACGCTTTGACTCTTACGGCTGGCATGTAATAAAAGATATAGACGGCCACGACCCAGAGCAAATTGCCAGCGCCATTGCACAAGCAAAACAAGTGAGCGACAAACCTACTCTACTTTGTTGTAAAACCGTGATTGGTTTTGGCTCGCCAAATAAATCAGGCTCGCACGACTGCCATGGCTCGCCATTAGGTAATGACGAAATAACTGCGGCGCGCAAATTTTTAAACCTCCCAAATGAAGCATTTAGTATCAGTGATGATATTTACGCCCATTGGGACGCTAAACAAAGCGGTGATAAAAAACAAAAACAATGGCAGCAACTGTTTAGCGACTACACCAAAAGCCACCCAGAGCTTGCCAAAGAATTTGAACGCCGCGTAATTAAACGCACCCTGCCTGAAAGTTTTGAAGCTATTGCAAACAACTACATTGCACAGTGCAACAATGACGCCGCTAATATTGCAAGCCGAAAAGCCTCGCAAAACACTATTGAAGCCTTTGCCCCGCATTTACCAGAGTTATTGGGTGGCTCTGCCGATTTAGCTGGTTCTAATTTAACGCTGTGGTCTGGCTCTAAAGGCATAAGCGCAGATGACGCCAGCGGTAATTACCTGTTTTATGGCGTGCGCGAGTTTGGTATGAGCGGCATTATGAATGGCATATCACTGCACAGTGGTTTTATTAATTACGGCGCTACATTTTTAATGTTTATGGAATATGCCCGTAACGCAGTCAGAATGTCGGCACTTATGGGTATTCAAAATATATTTGTGTATACCCACGACTCTATTGGCCAAGGTGAAGACGGTCCAACTCACCAACCTATTGAGCAACTAGCCAACCTACGTATGACCCCAAACCTAGTCACATGGCGCCCATGTGACGCAGTAGAAACCGCAGTATCGTGGAAAAACGCGATACAAAATCAGCAGCAACCTACTGCGCTTATTTTTAGTCGCCAAGGGCTCAACCACCAGCCACGTAGTGCTCAGCAAATTAGCGATATAGAAAAAGGCGGCTATATTCTTAGCGAAAGCAATAAAGCACCTGAGCTTATTTTAATTGCAACGGGTTCTGAAGTTGATTTAGCAATGCAAGCCGCAAAAGAGCTCACAGCACAAGGTGTTGCAGTGCGTGTGGTATCAATGCCAAGCACCACATTGTTTGATCTACAATCAGACGATTACAAGCAAAGTGTATTGCCAAACTCGGTAGCAAACCGTATTGCAATTGAAACATCACACCAAGATTACTGGCTAAAATATGTAGGCTTACAAGGCAAAGTAATTGGTATGAGCACTTTTGGTGAGTCGGCGCCAGGTAACGTGTTATTAGAGCATTTTGGCTTTACCACCAAAAATGTAGTGAGCACCGCGCAGGCGTTAATTAAAGCCAACGCTTAATATATTTAGTACGCGTAATGCGCTAAATAATTCAAACTTTATCCAATTAATGCGCTAAGCCTCCCAAAGCTCGGCGCATTTTTATAATTAACTAACAAAGGTGAACTATGAAATACTTACTATTAATTATGCTTTTTAGTGCAAGTACTAGTTTTAACGCATGGGCAAATGACGAGCAAAATGATGAACTAATGCTAACGATTTTTTTAAAACACGACCAATCAAAAAATCTCTCTGAAATAAAAGAAATACTCAACAACGCTAACTTTTACAAACATTTTCCGCCAGAGGGCGCAACGGTAGAATCTTGGAAAGTAATGATGGGCATAGGGCAAGTAGTCACTTTGCGCTTTCCGGCAGCGCTGTTACCAAAAGTAAACTTATCGATTGAACGTTATGGTTGGAAAGCTTACAGCACTGAGTTTTACCCAACTTACGATCTGTACCCAATCGTAAAAGAAGAAATTAAAAAAGCTAGAGCGAACAATTAAAAGAGTAGCCATCATGACAACTTCACTTGTTCAATACACGCTAAGTAATGAGGTAAACGATACTATTTCTATTATTAACTACGGTGCCCGGCTTACCAGCTGGGTTACCCATATTGATAATAAAAAACGAAATATTATACTTGGTTATTCTAATATTAATGACTATTTGAACGACACGTTTTACTTAGGCGCTATAGCCGGCCCTTATGCAAACAGGCTAAGTAACGCCCAAATAAACATTGATGATAAAGCCTATGTACTTAATAAAAACGAAGGCGTAAACCAACTTCACGGCGGCCAAAAAGCATTAAGCGACTTATTTTGGCAGCTCGATTATCATCAAAAAAATGCATTAAGTTTAAGTATTACCCTGCCTGATGGTTACAACGGCTACCCCGGTAAAACTATATTTAACGTGCTGTATACCTTTACCACTAACAGTAAAAGCCACAGTAATCTTGATATTAAATTTACAATTACCAGTAATAAAAAAACCATTGCAGGGCCAACAGCGCACCCATATTTTAATTTAAATGGCATTACTAACAGCGCACAAGGGCATACATTAAAACTGGCTGCCGCGTATTATACCCCCGTAGATACAAACGCCATTCCCACAGGTTTAATAGCCCCTGTAGCAAATACCACTTTTGACTACACAAATATGCGCGTGCTTAATAAAATCGATAAACTCGATCATAACTTTGTAACCGAGCAAGTACTTAACCTGCAAACCAATAAGCAACACGCGACGCTTACAAGCGCCGATGAAAAAGTAATGCTGAGTGTGCTTTCTAACTACCCTGCTATTCAGGTATATACAGGGCAGCACTTAAAAAATCCGTTTAACCAATTTGACGGTATTTGCTTAGAGCCGCAATTTTGCCCCGACAGCCCCAATAACCCACACTTCCCATTTAGCTATTTAACACCACAAGTGCCTTTGCAAACGCATATTAGTTACTGCTTAACTAAAACCAATAAAAAATAGCTATTTTATAAACCAAAAAAGGATCGCTATTAAGCGATCCTTTGCGGGAGGTTAAATACTTAGTGCGATTATAAGTCGCTTACAAAGCTTTTAAGTTTAAGCTCACGGTCAATTAATAATGGGTAATCGGTGCGCCCTTGCATTGGCCAATCGTTACGCCAAGTACGTGCATCGCTTATACCCCAAAAAGTAACACGGCTTACTTTATCGTCATGTTTTTTAAGTATGTCAAACACGGCTTTGTAGCGCTCGCCTAACTGGGTGTTTACTTCACTAGGTAAACCATTCGGGTATGGGTTAAAGCGCTCTTGTAGCGCAATATCTAACGAAATGTCAGCGCCTTGCTCTTCACCTTCAGGGAACGGTAATACCGAAATATCAAGCTCGGTTATCATCACATCAATACCCGTTGCAGCGTATGCCACAATAGAGTCTTCCATTAACGAAAGCTCTGGGTTATCAAGCGAATAATGCGCTTGCATACCAATACCATCAATTTGAATACCTTTGCTTTGCAAATTTTTAATAAGCGCAATTGCACCGGCTCTTTTTTCTGGCTTATACAAGTTGTAATCGTTGTAGTATAACTTGGTATTAGGCGCTGCCTGCTTAGCGTATTTAAACGCGTATTCTATAAAGTCGTCACCAATAATGGTGCTCCATTTAGATTCACGCAGTGTGCCATCTTCGTTAAGTGCTTCGTTTACCACGTCCCATGCAAAAATACGGTTTTTATAACGCCCTGCAACAGTATTAATATGGTTTTGCATACGCTTAAGTAATGCGTCGCGAGTAAGTGGTTCGCCTTGCTCGTCTTCAAAAACCCAATCAGGTGTTTGCGAATGCCACACTAATGTATGCCCAACTAATTCTTGGCTGTTCTCTTGTGCGTACTGAACTAGCGCATCAGCGGCTTCAAAGTCATACGTTTCTAGCTCTGGGTGTATACGCTCCCACTTCATTGAGTTTTCTGGCGTAAAAGTATTAAATTGCGCTTTAGCTACGTTTAAATCTTCAGGCAAAGCCCCTAATATTTGGTCGCGGCTAATCGCTGTGCCAATTTTAAAGTGGTCTTTAAATTGCGCTTTAAGCGTTATTTGCTCCGGCGCTTTTTGCAATTTTAATGTCGGTTTACTTTGCTCTGCTGAGTCATTACAGCCAAGTGCAAGGCTCGACATTCCTAATAAAATAGCAATCGTAAGTTTATTTTTATGCATGATGTACCTATTGTGTGTTTTTTAGTGTGCAACGTAAACTTAACACCATATAGTCCTTTTGACAACAACGTTTTATTAAAATAGACTGAACAAAAATAACACAGTACACATTCCTTAATCACACACTTTACTAGCAACAAAATTAGCAAGGATACACATGAAAAAAATAACAATAAAACGGCTTCTGTTAATTAGCGCATTTTTCGCCTCATTTATATTCAGCGCCCTAATTCGCGCAGAGCAAACCAGCACTCACGTGCCTATCTGGCATAAATTAAGCTTAACCCTTGAAGGCCCGCACACCAGCGAGCTTGCCACGCCTAACCCTTTTACCGAATACCGCTTAGATGCCACATTTACCAGCCCCACTAATAAGCAATATACAGTACCTGGATATTATGCGGCCGATGCAAACACTGCTCAAACACATGCAACAGCAGGTAACAAATGGCAGGTTTTGTTTTCGCCCAACGAACTTGGCAAATGGCGCTATACACTCTCATTTGTTAAAGGCAGTAATATCGCAAGCGTGCCATTAAATACTGTTACAAATGAGCAATCAGCCGGTTTTTTTGATAGACAAACAGGCGAGTTTAATGTTACCACCGCCACTAAGTCATCCAGCAGTAAGGACTTTAAAAGCAAAGGTAAGCTTGAATACGTTAATAAACCCTATTTGCAGTTTAATGGCTCAAAAGAGTACTTTTTAAAAGCAGGGGCTAACAGCCCCGAAGTGCTGCTTGGCTTTTCAGGGTTTGATGCCACTCCCACAAAGCGTAACTACCAAGCGCATATAAAGCATTGGCAAAATAGCGACCCTACTTGGCAAACAACCAATACAGAGACTGATAACAGTATTCATCAATCTTCTAAAGGCATTATTGGGCTAATAAATTATTTAGCGTCGCTTAACATCAACGCGTATTACTTTTTAACCATGAACGCCTACGGCGATGGCGACCAAGTTTGGCCATGGCTTAGCAAAACCCAAACCACACGCTACGATGTATCTAAATTAGCTCAGTGGGATATTGTATTTAGCCACATGCAGCAAAAAGGCATAATGACTCACTTTGTAATGAGCGAAACCGAAAACGAATCACTGTTTGAATGGAACGAAAGCCAGCTTAAAAACGACTTTGCTGTTAGTCGTAAAATTTACTATCGCGAGTTATTTTCCCGCTTTGGCTATCATTTAGCAACCACGTGGAATATAGGCGAAGAAAACGGCTGGCAAGACCCAAGCGGCGACGATAAACAACAAAAAGCCAATACCACCAAACAAAGAAAGCAATTTGCCGATTACTTTCAATCACTCACCTACTACCCAGAGCATATTGTGATACATAACGGCCCGTCGCTCGACTACCACATTTACGATAAACCAAACGACAACATTTTGGGCTACCCCGCCTACACAGGGGCAAGCTTACAAGGTGAACTTAAAACTAACACCACTTACGGCGATGTTTTAAAGTACCGCCAGCTTACTCAAAACAATCCTCACCCGTGGGTGATCACCATGGACGAGGCCTATATTTACGAGTATGCAAACAATGTAGATACGTGGCGTAAAAGTAACGTGTGGGCAACTTTTATGGCTGGCGGCGCAGGCATTGAGTTTTACTTAGGCGGTGGCGGCGACCTAACAGAGCAAGATTTAACACCATACAAAGATTACTATTTAGCGATGACCAACGCCGTTGCGTTTTTTCAAAAATACGTGCCATTTAAAAAACTTACACCAGCCCCAGAGCTTACAAAAACAGGCTGGGCGTTAAGTGATAACTCAACGTTTTACTTATTTTATTTTAGTAACGCAAGCCAAGCTCAGGTCACATTACCAAATGCGTGTTACACCCTCGACTGGTTTAACCCACGAACTAACAACTACATAAACGGCAAACGCTTTTGTGTAAATACCGCAACGAGTACACAACTGGCAACACCACCCAACACACCTAACAACGACTGGGTTTATTTAATTAACCTAAGCGTTAAATAATAAGGATTACAACCATGAACCATTTAACAGTTAAACATTGTGTAACCGGCGTATTACTTACAGCCGCAGCCACCATAGCATTGCCTGTAAACGCAGCAGATAAACCCACACAACTTACATCAGCTATTGTGAGTCAAAAAGACGCGCACATTACTCACTACGAAGGCGGTGATTTTCATACTTATTTTTATGGCGATACACCACTCACTAAAGGTGCTATTACAGGCGTTGCGGTTATTAAACCTAATAACGAAATACATCCTGCCCACCAGCATCCTGATGAAGAATACCTAATGATTCTTGAAGGCTCTGGCACGTGGACGCTTAATGGCAAAAGCCAGCCTGCTCATACTGGGGATATTTTATTTGCAGCGCCTAATGACGTACATGGCATTTATAACAATGGCGATGTGCCACTTAAGTTTGTAGTCGTGAGGTATCAGGCTAAGTAGGTTTAGTGGCTTTTTAGTGAAATAGACTAAGTGAATTATGCACAAAGAGGTTAAGAGGCACTTCGCTTTTAGAGGAAAACAAAACAGCCTGATGTTGGATCAGAACACAGGCTATTTTGAGTAAGAGAAAAAATAACCATTCCTAAATAAGGTTATATAAGCCCCCTCAAAGAATAAATGTGTCTTGGCAACTTCTTATTTGTTCTTCCAATTAGTTAACGCATGTTCCCATTCTGTAATTATTGGCAACAAACACTTTAGCTTTATTTCCTTATTATTTGATAATGCGAATAAAAGGTTCGATAGTTGATAACTATTACTATTTGAAATGACTAGAACGTTATTTACAGTTGTAGCATTTGAATTTTTAATTATATCCAAATCAACCCACCATTCTGCTTCATGTTTCCACCAATCAGCGGCAGAGTTTATTGCTGCTACATAAGCAATTCCACAACGGTGACGAGGACCTAATTTATATGCTTTTTTATTTTTACCTAAACCTGAAAAAATAACTGTTTCGACTAAGCATTGCTGCGCAGCAACAAAACCAAGACCAACATAATATTCTGACTGATCAAATAAGCCATCTGAATCAGGGTCTGCTGAACTTTGAATCGCTAAATCTATTTCGGATAATTTTGCATCAAGCATCAAAAAAAGCTCTTCTAATCTAGCAAAATTTCCTAAAATATTAATCATTCAATAAAATTCCCAATTAGAGATTCAAATAAAAGCTCAATCAAAAATTCTTTTTCACTTTATGATTACAGCATGCTCTTTAACTACATTAGTACCAAATACTATAACCTATTGCTAGTTATAAACTTTAAGCTCTTTTTGCTTATCATGATGCTTAAAAGTCATGGGGCACTTCTCATTTTCTTCTCATTCTTTTCTCTTTGTGAAAATTCCCAAAAACAAAAAATATTCGGCTTTGACTACACAATGCGGTTTACTTAACTTCATCTGTAATCGTTTTATTTAAGCGCTATCACACAACCCCAAAAAGTAACGTTGGCTACCCTACTGCGCTTTGCATAAAATAATTAAAGTCCGCGCAAAAAAATAGTCTGTATAAAAATACAGACTATTTAATCTGGGGTTAATTACTTTTAGTTAAACTTATTATTCGACCAAGGTTACCGATACATCATCTACATAAAAGTCAGCGGTGAGTTCACTTGACTCAACATAAAGTAAAGCGGCGCTTTCCTGCGTTGTAATTGAATGTGTGTAAGTGCCCGAAAGCTGTACCCAGTCACCCGCGTTAACGGTAGTAACGGGTGTAAGCTCAAGGTACTCGGTGCTAGTGTGCTCTATTTGTAGCGTTAGTTTTATATCTGGCGACACAGTTGTGCTGTCGTCAGATAACTTAACCCACGCAGATACGTTATACGTTTCACCTGCGCTAAATAGGCCTTTTACATCCTTTTGTATGCCATTCCACGTTTCAGTTCGCCCTTGTACTAAAGCGCTATTATTGCCACTGTGAGCTTGGGTTGTTTCAAGAGTTATGCTTGCACTGCCACGGGCTTGCCATGAATCTAGTCCGGCTTCAAAGTCGCCATTAGTTAGCAGCTCTGGTGAAGGTGCTGGTTCAGCTACTTCAATTAGCTCTTTTAATGCATTAGCAAATCCCTGTAAGGCAGGCTTTGCAGTAAAGTCATTAAAAAATAACAGTGGCCATTCTGTTGTTGGCTCTGGCCAGTTTTGTAACCAGCTATCCTCGTCAATTACGCCCCAAATAGTAATGCCACCGCGTTGATCTTCAGGTACCGTTTCTAAGTATGTTTTAACAATATCGTAGTAGTACTGCTTTTGTTCGTCCGCTCTTTCACTGGTTAGGTAAGTTAGAGGAATGCCGCCTTCGTTGTTCATACGAACATCTAGCTCGGTAATTTTCACTTTTATTTTAGGCCGAATATCGACCACTTTTTGAAGGTGTGCCTGAATGGTTGAAATATCAGGGCTGTTAAGTGAAATATGAGATTGAAACCCTATACCATCAATAGGCACGCCATTGTTGTGAAAATCGTTAACCATATTGATAACAGCATCTAATTTATCAGCATTCCAAATCAGGTTGTAATCGTTGTAGTATAAGTCGGCATCAGGGTCGGCCGCTCTTGCTGCTTTATATGATAACGGTAAAAATTCAGCACCTATATTTTCAAACCACACAGATTCGTCGGCGCTGTCGTTTGTGGTTTTTTCACCACGGTATTTACCGTTTTCCATAAACGCTTCGTTAACTACATCCCAGCTAACTACCGTATCGTTATCGCCTTCTTCTTCAAAATGAGTGGCAACTTGAGTGATATGATTTTCCATCATGGTTATCCACGCGGCTTTATCACCTTGAAAACTTTGCATCCAAGGTGCAATTTGCGAGTGCCACACAAAAACATGACCATGTACCGTGAGTGAGTTGTCTTTGGCGTAGTTAACTAGCTCATCAGAATCATCGTAAAAAAATTCACCTTGGGTTGGTTGTAAATAGGTAGGCTTCATAATGTTTTCAGCAGAGAGTTGATTAAAGTGTTGTTCAATAATCGTTTTAATCTCTGGTCTGTCTATTATGCTGTTACCAAATCCACCCGCAGGAACAGCTACACCAATATTAAAATTAGGTGCTAATGCTTTTAAACTTTGTGCTGTCACTTCGCTGTATTGAACATCAGGTATTTCTTCTGCTGGTACATCGTCTAAAATAAAGCCTGAAAATTCGTCTAGGTAAATAGACTTGTTAATGTTCTCTTCTTTTGAAAAGTGAATTGCCAGCCTAACTAAAGAGTCAGCTTCGGCTGTTGCGGCTGTTAATGTTATTTTTTGCCACTCGCCTGTGAGTGTTTCTTTTACTAGGCTAAGTTGACCATAATCTGGCGCAGGTGTTTGAATCCAAAAATCGGCACTGGTTCCCTCTTCACCTTTGGCCCAAACACTAAACTCGTAATTTTTACCTCCAGTGATAGGAAGGTCTTCATAAGCTATTTCAATTCCCCAAGGGTTGTCACCCAATGTATTAACAATAACCTCAGCTGCTTTGGTGCCTTTGTAAGTATTAACGCCTTCTTGCGATTCAATTATCTCTATAGTAGAAGTAGCGCTTGATTCTTGTGCTGGCCTAAATACCCAATTTCCGACGGGTGTTGTTTGCCCTGCTGTGTCTTCTTCAAACCCGCCATTTGTTATTTCAGCTGCTATTGGCGCTTCAGGCGCTGGAGAATCAGGGGCTACTACTTCCGGTATGGGTTCAGGCACCGGTGTATCTTTATTACTCCCCCCGCACGCCATTAAAAGTGACACTAGGGTCACTAATCCGGTGTTACGAAAAATCGATTTATTCATTTTTTATTCCTTAGACTAAAGCAATAAATGAGTCGTTTTTAAACTAGGTGCAGTAAAGCCATTTGAGTGAATAAAATATGATAAGAGTATTTCTACTGCATTATCAAAATCTATTATTCAATATGACTACAACTAATTAGAAAAACAAACAGTCATTTATATTTATTATTTTAATATCTCTTCAAACGTTAATATTTACTTTGTACAAAGGTACAAATATAAATTTAAAATCATAAAGTTATAGTTAAGGTTTAAATTAAAATTTATTGTTTTATATCGTGTGTGTGAATATGCAATCATAAAATTAACCTAAAACCAACATTGTTATAGTCTATTTAACAATAAGGATCAAGGCTAAAATTTGACCCGTTTAATATTGAGTATGCTTTGAGTTTGATTTGAGTCTGATAAAAATAATTAAAGAGAAGGTGTAAGTGATACTTGTGCTTGTATTACTTAGGTAAGATCAAGGTTTACCAGCTAATCGCTTAGTAAAATGACTTTTATTTGCCTCCATATAAAAATTTGCAAACAAAAAAAGCCGAGTATTTAAAAATACTCGGCTTTGACTACACAATGCGATTTACTTAACTACATCAGCAATTGTTTTAATAACTGGCTTAGGGTTTAAATTACGATCCCATAGTAATGGGTAGTTTGTTCTGTTTGGGATTGGGTAGTCGTTTTTCCACGACATACCATCGTGTAATCCCCAAAAGGTTACGCGGTCTATCTTGTCGCGCTTTGCGTAAAACAGTTCAAACAAGGCTTTATAACGGGCGTTTAATTGCGCCTCTACGTCGCTTGGCAAGCCATTTTTGTATGGGTCGAGGTAGGTTTCAAACTCTTCTAGCTGAAACTGCGGTTTCATCATATCGGTGCCGGTAATCTGCCCTTCTTTTGTTAAAGGCAGCACGTCTATATCAAGCTCAGTGATCATCACTTTTATACCCAGCGCGGCGTAGGCGTCAATGGCTTGTTCAATATATTGCATTTCAGGAAAGTTAAGCCCCCAGTGCGCTTGTATGCCAATGCCATCAATGCGGATACCTTCTTTTTGCAGCATTTTGATCATACGTATAATGCCGTCTCTTTTTTCTGGTCGCCATGCATTAAAGTCGTTGTAGTAAAGCTCGGTACTAGGTGAATACTGCTGGGCGTATTTAAACGCGGCTTTTACCATCGTATCGCCATCACCAACGCGGTTAACCCACAAAGTTGGGCGATAAGAGCCGTCATCAGCAATCACTTCATTAACTACATCCCACGCATCTACTTTGTTTTTATAGCGCCCTGCTACAAGCTCTATGTGTTTGCGCATTTGCTCTAACTGCTCTGCTGGGGTATTTGGCTCATTTTTGCTATTTGTAAAAAACCAGTCAGGCGTTTGGTTATGCCACACTAAGGTGTGGGCTACGGTAAACATGTTATTTTGCTTGGCAAAATCTATAAACGCATCTGCACCACTAAAATCGACCTTACCTTGCTGTGGGTAAATTACTTCTGCTTTCATGGCGTTTTCTAGGGTGACTGTATTAAATTGCTTAGCAATAATTGACTGCGCGGCTGCATTTTTGCCTGTCACTATATCTTGATTTACAGCAACCCCCATTTTGAATGAGTCTGCAAAGGTGTTTTTAAGAGCTTGGTCTTGTGCAGCGTTTACGCTTAATGACCCTGCAAGTAAAAGCAGGCTGAGTGTGTGTTTTTTATGCATGTGTGTGCTCCGTTGAATCGTTATTATTTTCGATAAATATCATACAACGAAAAAAATAAATGATATAGTCAAAATGACCATTAATTATAAATTAAACAAACCTGAGTAAACGTCTATGCTAAAAACACACAAAAAAACGCTAAGCTTAGTTGTATTAATGCTCTGTTTTAATAAAGCAGCGCTGGCACAACAACCTGAAAATACGCCTTTGTTAAACACTGTAAACAGCCAAAGCAATGAGCAGTCGCCATTAATAAAGGGCGTAACACCCACACTTGTTAGTGACAATTTATTATTTTTAGAAGGCCCAACGTGGTCAAGCCAAGACAATGCGTTTTATTTTTCAGAAATGAACTTTGCTAGCTCGCAAGCACTTGGCCCTGATTCGACCATTTATAAATTAGTGCTGCCCAATACCCTCACCACTTATTTAAAACACAGTGGTACAAATGGCCTGTATGCAAAAAGCGGCAACCTTTATAACCTTAACCATAGTACGCAGTCGCTTTCTAAAATTAATATAAAAAGCAAGACCAATACCGTAATAGTTAATAAGTTTGATGGGCTAAGCTTTAGCTCGCCAAACGATATGACTATGCACAGAAATGGCGATATTTACTTTACAGATCCTAACTGGCAACTCGGCGAGCGAACTCAACAAATGCCTTATACCGGTGTGTATAAATTAAGTAATACAGGCACACTTAGTTTAATTGACGCTACGCTTGAAAAGCCCAACGGTGTTGCGCTCTCGCCAGATCAGCATACCCTTTATATTGGCGACTTTAGCAACCGCGTAAGCAAATACACTATTGATGAAAACGGTGATATTTCACCACGCGAAGACTTTATTAAAGTAACCTCGCCCGATGGTATAAAAGTAGATTCTGCTGGCAATATTTACGTTAGCAGCCACAAAAAAGGAGTTATTAATATTTATACGCCAGAAGGTGCATTTATCGATAAAATTGAACTGGGCCCTAATGTAACCAACCTTGCGTTTGGTGGTAAAAACCGAAAAACATTATTAATAACTACCGCTAAGGGGTTATTTACACTTGATGTAAAAATAGCTGGTTTGGCTAATTAGCTAAATTAGTTAAGCAACGTATTAAAGAGAAAAGTTAGCTTACTCGTTATACATAAACAACCGGTGTAACTTGGTTACACCGGTTTTTTGCTGCTTAGGTATTGTTATTTTAATTAAACGTGTTGTTATAAAACTTAAAATTGCCCGAGACATGCAGCATAGCTAACATATACAGCGAACCATTGTAGTAACGGTAGTTACCTGTTGGTTGCGATAAAGACCAAAACTCGTTAAAAAATTCATTTGCTTGCCCAGCATTTGTTGAAGCAAGTAACGCTACTGCATTCGCGGCTTTTTGACCTTCGCCTGCACAGCCTTTGTTTTGCGCACCACCGTACGAATACACTTGCTCGTAACAGTTTTTACTGTTGTTTGTTTTTGCATAACTTAAAAAGCCAAGTGCTTTATTAACTGCATTTTTATGCCACGCTTGAGCACCCATTAAATGCGCGTCTAAACCCACATTCATAATTACGCGCCATGCATCAAATTCATACCATTGACCTGGGTTCGCTTGGCCGTTAAAAATGTAGCCAATAACAGGGCTGCCATCTAAGCGCGATAAAAATGTAGGTAAGTTCCAATGCGGATTATCACTTACTTTTGTAAAATGGTTTTTGAGTAAGGTTCTACTTTTTGTGGCTACTTGTCGCCAGTAAGTTTTGTCTGCTTGGTTAGTTACGTTATTAGCAAAGTAGTCGTAAAACGCAGGTATATGGTAAGAAGGGTCTGTTAAGTTATCTAAATAAGGCGAAAAGCGGATTATTTGGTTTTCCATCAGCTTATTTTTAATTGTGTTTAACATGGTAATTGCATCGTTGTAGTAGTTAAACTCCCCCGAATTACCCCAACGAGCGGAGGCATTAAGTAGTGCAAAAGCAAAGTACTCTTCGCCATCCGGAGCGGGGCCTTCATCTACTTTATAAACAAAGCCGTTTTGATTAAGCTTTAGTTTCCACGCGTAAACGCCTTGTTTTTTAGCATCAGGGTGGTTGTCTGGATTTTTTTGATACGCTTTTGCAAAGCGCCATAGATTATCAAATTCTTCTTGTTTATTAAGCATGACAGCAGCGGTCATTCCCCACGATTGCCCTTCTGTTCTTATATCATCACCCTCGTCAGGGTTAATTGCTTTTATGTAGTGTGCTTTATAAACACCGTTTTCGGTGTACGGGTAGTAAAGCTGTTGATTGTTGTTATAGCCAAACATATTGTCAAAAGTACTATTCACTTTTTGCTGTATATTTGTTTTACCCATTTCTTGTGCGAGGTTACGGTATGCTCCTGAACTGTCGGCGCCTACACTCGATGGGTTATTATTAAATGCAGCAAGTGATTGATAGCTTATTAGTGTTAACAATAAAGTTGTTATTTTAAAAAATACTTTCATGTTTATCCTCTTTATTTGAATTATAACAGCGTGCAATTTAATATAGTCTTTTTGACCATTTGATCAAGAGGTTCTCAAAACTATTTATCTGTTTTATAAACTAAGAGAAATGTGTGAGGTGCTTAAGAAATGCTTAAATATAAAAGGCCGCTTAAAAAAGTAGCCTGAATCGACATGAATTGTGCTAAAAAGCGTATTTATTAGTTATTTATTAATTGCTACTTTTTTTAACCCTTTATCCGTTGCAGCCCAATAAATTCCGCCATAAATATGCTCGGTTAAAAACTCACTTTTATACACCGCATTAGTATGCCCAAGGGCTGTATAAAACGAGCGTCCGCCATCGTAATTGTGATACCACGAAATAGGATGAAACGCCCCCATACCCGAGCCTGTTTTGTTATTACCCCAATCAGCAGCTGGGTTGTAAGTTTGCTCATCAACGGTGAGTAAGTAGTTTAACTTAGTGAGCTCTGGCCCAAACTCGTACCACTCGTCTGTCCAAAGCATCTGCTGCGGCATGTGATTTAAGCCAATAAAGTTAGTATTAGGCACTTTACTTAATACACCAGTTTGGATAACAGGATGAATATTAAAGGTGCGCCCCACCAGCTTTTGGTACCAAGACCAATCGTATTCGGTATCTGATGCGCTATGAATGCCAACAAAGCCTTTGCCTGCTTTTACAAATCGCTCAAGCGCGGCTTGCTCTTTTGGGTTTAAAATATCGCCCGTGGTTGATAAAAATACCACTACATCAACATTTTTTAAGTAATCGTCGTTAAAATAATGGCTTTCTTCGTGCCAAATTAAGTTAAAAAAGTGCTTATCGGCTAGGCCTTCTAGCGCTTTAACGCCTTCGGTTTGCGACTTATGGTGCCACCCTGCGGTTTTTGTAAATAGCAGCACATTAAATTGCTTTTTAGGGAGGGTATCAAACCCTGTAGCATGACTTTTTTGCACTGTTGCCATACTCAGCGCCAATACAACAAAGCTTAATAGCCAACCTTTATATGCGAATCTAGGTAAAGAAAAAGACATAGTAATCCTATTTAAAATGAACAAACATATTAGCCGTTAGCCGCCCTGTTTGTGGACACGACGAAATATCGGTAGAGGTGTTAAGTAAACTGGTGTGCAGCAAATATCCAGGAAACACAATAAGTCTATTTGGCTTATATTCTATGTGCTTGTAGCACTCAAATTCACTGTGCTGTGTGGTGCAATAACTAGGCTTTGCATTATCTAATTCAAGGTATTTCTGAGCATATGTTAAATACGTGTTTTTGCGCTTTGAGCTTATTGTTTCAAACCCTGTTTTTTTATGTCTAAAAAATCCAGTGCCGCCGTGCGCTCCCTCTCCAAGGTAATGAATAATGGCAATTAAGTTTGGATCGTTGGTATCAAAGTGTGGCAAGGTTTGTATTGGTGATAGCTGCCGCTCCGTTTTAGTAATTAACGATAAGGTATTATCTTTTGGGCATGGGGTGAGTGTTTGCCCAATATTAAATACGTTATAAAACCCCTGTATAAGCGGCTTTAGGTAATCAACCACACATTGCTTTGGCAGCGGCATGCGTAAACCTGGGTATTGAGTGAGTTCGTCGGGTTTAAACTCCCCATTACTTTGAGCAGCACTTTGCGCTAGGTTTATAAGTTTTTGCGGCACACTTAGGTAGTCGTCAATTATAATAATTGGCGTTTGCTCTTGCCCTATAAACTCATATTGCGGCTGTAAGTTATTGCCAAGTGTTAGCATAATACTTACTTAGCCTTGCAATAATGATTAATAAAATCAATGTGACTCGGTAAGCTATTTGCTTTTTTAGCCACATGATTTTTTATTGATTCTAAAAATCGTTTAAGCTCATCATCGCTCATGCTGTCTACAATGGGGTGATAATTTTGCGGCATTAGCCCTTGCCCTAACATCACTTGTAACCACGATGCTTCGCCAAATAGCTCTTGCTCTGCTTTATATACATGCCCGCTTTGCTTAAATAGCTCAATGCGCTTGGCGAGTGACTCTGGTATTGGCATGTTTTTACAGTAGCGCCAAAAGTCGCTGTCGGTGCGCTGCGTCACATGGTAATGCAGCACAATAAAGTCGCGAATGTTTTCGGCTTCAAAGCGCATTTTGTTATTAAAGTCATCTTGATAGCACGACTCGATTGCTTTGGTTGGCATGTTTTGCATTAATCTTATAATGCTTTGCTGAATTAAATGAATACTGGTTGATTCAAGCGGCTCAATAAAACCACTTGCCAAGCCAATAGCAACACAGTTTTTGTTCCAATGTTTACGCCGTGTACCGGTGCGGTATTTAATAACGCGCGGCTCATTAATAGGTTTGCCTTTTACGTTATTGAGGAGCGCTGTTTTGGCCTCATCATCGCTCATGTATTTACTGCAAAACACAAAACCATTACCACGGCGGCTTTGCAGCGGTATTTGCCACTGCCAACCACATTTATGTGCCATTGCACGTGTGTATGGCACAATTGGGCTTACTAATTCTGTTTGCACTGCAACGGCACTGTCGCACGGGAGCCAATGGCTCCAATCTTCGTATCCGGTGTGTAGCGCTTGCTCTATTAATAAACCTTTAAAGCCGGTGCAATCTATAAATAAATCGCCCTCAATAATTTGCCCGTCACCTAAAGTAAGCGATTTTATAAAGCCATTGGTGGGCTCTAAATTAACTTTGCTTACCATGCCTTCTATACGTTTAGCGCCGTTTTGCTCTGCAAAATTTCGTAAAAATTTAGCGTACAAACCGGCATCTAACTGATAAGCATGGTTACGGTCTTGATTCGGCACTACGGCAAATTTACCCAAGCGACTTGCTACGTGCTCTGTGCAATAGTCGCCAATATCGGCTGCAACACCTTGTTGCATACCTTTTAGCCAAAAGTGCTGAAAACCTGCAGCCCAACAGCCTTGCCCAACATAACCAAATGAGTGAAAGTAGCTTTGCTGGTTTTGTTTCCAACCCTCAAACGATATGCCTAATTTAAACGTGGCGTTAGTGGCTGCCATAAATTCTGATTCGCTGATTTTTAGTAAATCATGAAATATATGCAGCGTAGGGATAGTAGACTCCCCGACCCCTACGGTAGGTATTAAATCAGACTCAACTAAGCACACTTCAATATTTTTACCTAGCAGCTTTGCCATTGCAGCGCTGCACATCCAACCAGCGGTGCCGCCACCTGCTATTACTATTTTTTTAATTGCATTTTGATTCATATTTCAAACCTTACAAGTACGCTTAGCGTCTTAATTTATTTTGTAATTCGGCTCTTAATTTACGCGCTGCAAGCTCATCCATTGGCTTTGCTAAAATAGACTGTGCAGGCTCTGGGATGTGAGTAAATTCGTTATCGGAAAATACGTAGCAATTAAACAAACGTTGCCATGCTGCGCGCTCATGCTTTGGTAAATTACGTATGTTTAAAATAGCAAGGTGCAACGCATTAGTAGGCTGACCATAAACCGCAGGCGTATTTTTAAACCAATAATTAAACAGTATATTTAAGCTGCCAAGCCCCTCTACTTGGTGCCACCACATGCTGGGCAATATAAGGGCATCGCCGGCTTCAAGATCAACGGTAATTGCCGCTTTTATTGCCTGCTCGAACTTAGGAAACTGCTCAAAGTTAGGTGCAGTTGTAGTGGTTAAGCTTATTGGCTGACCACCGGGTGCTTTATCAAGCGGACCTATATATAAATTGTCTATTTGATCGGGGGCAAATAAAGTAAAACGCCTTTTACCTGCAACGCAACATGCTAAATTTTGCGCTACGTCGTAATGTGCTGGTACGGTAACTTTTCCGCCTGCCCATACATTAAATAAACAGCCTTCGTTTAATGCGTTAACTTGGCAGTGATTAACCAAACCAGGTAAGCACTGTGCAATGCTAGTAGAGCCAATGTATAAAGTGTCGGCTTGTGGGTTATTTGCACTTTGCGTTATTTGCTCAAGCGCACTAATAAATGCCGCTTGTTGATTAGTAAAGTTAAAACCGCTCATATCGGGGTTATACCCTACAACCCCGCTTTGACTGGCAGGTATTGTGCAAGTGTTAACTAAAAAACCTTCGTAAAACGGTGTTAAATAATCAATTGCAGCTGCATCAGATTTTTTAGCGGCAATAACGAGGGGCCAATCGCTTACAAACCCTTTTAGTACAATAGGCACAGACGAGTTCAAAAGCTCCTTGGGCAACGTGCTGGGAGTTAAGCCATTAAGCGTTTGAATTTTATTTTCTAAATTTTCCATAGTTAAGCACTTACACAACGTGCTTTTGTAGCATAAGTTGCTCGTTTTTAAGCGCGACTAAATCACGTACATGTACTTGCGAGGCAATGACCATGTATATACACGCTAAATCCCCTTGTGAGTGCAGCTGCGCAATTGCATCGCTACTTAGTTGGTTAAGCGTGTCTTCGTTTATGGTGTAAAAACCGAGTAAGTTATGTTTAAGCCCGTTTACTAAATCAAGCTCTAGGGATACCGACTCAAGTAAACCATGTTTAATTAAGGTTTTAATAAAGGGCTGGTTTTGTTGTAAACCATGATGCAGGTTGTCGAGCACATTTATTACGTTTTCGAGGTAATCGCTATTTCCACCATGTTCTAAAAATAAGTTAATACCCTGCTTTGTTGATACTTTTGGTGAGTCTAAATCAATGCTAAGCATGTGCTCTTGCGTTGCTACACCGTTTTGCATTGTATTTTGAGTAGCAATAGCAAAAGGCAGTCGCTGCATACTTAACGGAATGTAGTGTGCTTGCCATTGCTGGTTTACTAAAAATAAGTTTTCGTCTTTATTTATGCCGTACAAACACACCGGCGAAAATGTATTTGTTGTATCGTCCTTGGTAAAAAATATTGGATAATGTGCTTGAGCGACTCTAAATTCGCTCACAAATGTATCGCTGTACCAAACCCCGTCACCTAAGTGTGTGCTGCGTGCAGGGTTTATTTTTAAATGCTGATGCTCAACATTATTTAATAATGCATGATTGGCCATGGATTGTGTGCTCCAATTGTTGTTGTGTGCCTTTACCTATTGCTACACATTAAATGTAACTAATAAGTTAAATTCATATTGACTATAACAGCTGGGTATTATTATTACTAGGTTAATTTAGGCAAATAAAAAGCCGCAAAATGCGGCTTTTATAAGGTTGCTACAAGGGTAATTTATTAAAAATTATAACGAACACCTAAACCGTAACGAGAGCCAGTTTGAGTGATGTTATAAATCAGCTCTTGCTTACGCCCGTACGATGTTACGTACTCGTCAGTAATGTTTATACCTTCAATAAATACGGTAAGTCCCTCTACTGCCGGTACTTCGTAACTTACGTTAAAGTCTATTTGGTAATACTCATCAGTGTAAATTGGTGCGGTTAAATCGCCATTTACACGACGCTCATTTAAAAACGAGTCGCGCCAGTTATACGCAATACGCGCTTGTAAGCCTTCTTTATCGTAAAAGAACACCACGTTTGCCGTGTCACTTAACCCTACTAGTGCTTCTGTATCCTCTAGTGAGTCGTTGTCGTATTCAAGGCCTGAGTCAACCATAGTGTAGTTAAAAATACCGCCAAAACCTGACTCACCAAATAAATGCTGAATATTAAATTCAAAGCCATCAATAGTGTATTCTTGGTCGCCATTTACAGGCACGTTTATTCTAAAGTTAATTGGATCATCTGAGTCTGGGTCACCAACAATTGTGCCACCGTCTAATTCACCATCTTCATCAAAATTAGGCTGCACATTTGGATCATCAGCAAAGTTTTCAAAAATGTAATTTCTGATGTCTTCGTTAGATGCATTACCACCTAGTGCACTTGATGCAGCTCTAAATTTTTCACCATTTAATGGGTCATATAAGTTAAATATATTTGAGTCGATAGTGCCTGTAGTGATCCAATTTGTTACGTCTTTTTTAAAGTAACCAAACGAAATATAACTTCCTTCGTCGTAATACCATTCACTTGATAAATCGTAGTTAATTGATTCAAGCGGTTTAAGACCTGGATTACCAGAGCCACCCGAATAACCACTTAAACTACCACCGGTATTAATAGTTGTACCGCCTTGCAGCTGACCGTAGCCCGCTCTTGAAATAGTTTTACTCGCTGCTGCACGGATCATTACATCTTCAACAACTTCAATATTAAAGTTAATATTTGGCAGGAACTGGCTGTAATCTGCCGATTGGCTTAGCGTTTCAATACCGGTAACACCGGTTACTGATGTGGCTGTATCTTCGTTCCACTCTACGCGGCTGTAACCTGGTGCGGTTGCTTTAGAAAATACGTCTGTTTTTTCGTAGCGTAAGCCAATTTGCAGGTCGAAGAACATGCCGCTCAATTCGCCTTTGTAGTTTACTTGTGCAAAAGCAGACTGCGTTTTTTCTTCAGTAAAGCGGTTTGTTGCTGCATCCCAGTCGGTTGAAGCACAAAATTGTCCTTCGCCGTTTGGTCCTGCCGCTGCGCCGTCGGCTGCTTTACAATCACCATAAAGGTTATCTACGTTGGCAATAGGGTCTGCGTACTCTGCTGCATTTACAATCGCATCAAAATCGGCAAAAAAGATTGTATTAAATAAATCGTATTCGCCTTGTGTTGCAGTGCCTTCAAAGTTACCCGCTTTAGCTTGAAACTTATCTAAAATAGTATCTTGGCGCCAATCGATATCAGCAAAGTCGCCCTCAACACCAACCCCACCCCAATCTGGGCGCTGCACTTGTGTATGACGATAATGGTTGTTTACTTTATTAACTGCAACACCAAAATCAATACTTAAACTGTCGTCAAAAAAGTACTTACCTGAAATTTGCGTTTGATCGATTTCTGAATCGTATTTGTCGTTTGCAAACCAGCTACCCGATAAACGCATGGTTTCTGGGGTAAAATTTTCAATGTTACCAATAGCAATACCGGGTAAGTCGCCGGTTAGATCAAGCCCGGTACGTGAACGTGTGTACGACGGTAACTGAATATTGTTACGTGTACCGTGGCGTGGATCAGTTGCTTTCATTGAGGCTTTTGAACTGTGGTGATCAAACTCTAGGTTAAGTTGATCCGATACCGCCCATTCTAGATTAAAGCCTAATGAATCTGTTTTTTCTTCGCGACCCCAAGAACCTACCGTAAGCGACGTATCGCGGTAATCGGCATCACTTTGAATGTCATAAATTTCTGAGTAAATAAGTGGGTACGCGTTAGGCTCGCCCGCCCAAACAGATTCACTTCTGTCGCCAGCATAGTTAAACCAAACTGAGGCATCAGTGTGCTGCTCTTCAACGGTTGTTTTAAAGCCCGTGTAATCAAGGGTTGCTGTAATATTTTCAACAGGTTGATATTGAAATACCAACTGACCATTTACACGTTCACGTTGACGTTCTTCAAACACATAACGTGGTTGTTGCGGGTTTGAGTAAATGCCTGATGTAGGTCTGTTTGCTCCGCCTTCTGCGCCTGCTGGTACACCGCCCCACCCTGTATTTGTGTAATCAGATGCTCTGTAGCCTTGGTCTTGAATAAACTGTTGCATACCGCTTTCACGGTCTTGGTAGCTACCTGAAATAGATATACCAAACTTGTCATCCCCAAATGTTTGCGAATATAAACCGCTTACCTCTGGTGTAATGCTGCCCTCGTCGGTTGATTGATCGTCTACAGCTTTTACGCCAAACGATGCTTTTATACCTGGGCTATTTAAAGGTCTGTTGGTTGTTAAGTTTATAGTTGCACCAATGCCACCTGAGGTAACACTTGCGTCTGATGTTTTATAAACTTGCACGCCCGATACGCTTTCAGATGCGACATTTGCAAAATCAAATGTACGGTCACCTGTTGTATTAGGAAGTTGACGGCCATTAATAGTAATTAAGTTATTAGCAGGTCCAAATCCACGTACTGTTACGCGGCTACCTTCACCGCCCGCTCTATCTATTGATACGCCGGTAATACGTTGTAGCGATTCAGCAAGATTGGTATCAGGAAATTTCCCCATATCCTCAGCCGAAATAGCATCGACAATACCAGAAGAATCGCGTTTAACATCCATAGAGCGCTGCAATGAACCTCTAATGCCGGTTACTTGTATTATTTCTACATCTTCGTCAACAATGGTTTCGGCAGCGTAGCTTTGGTGAGGAAGCGTAACGGTACCCATTGCAGCGAGTATGGCTGTTGAAATTATCTTTTTCTTAAACATCATGATGCCTTTTTCTTATTTAATTATTATTGACGTACTGCAAGACTTTAAGAATTACTCGAAACATAATTGTAAACTATTTGTTTCATTTTACGGTCAATAAATAATTATTGTGTGTGTATGTTTTAAACGTTTTACAAAGACCACAACCAGTTTTAAACATGCGCTACTTAACTAAAAACCTTTAAATAACAGCACGTTTATGCTAATTCTTTGTGCTAATTTTTTGCTTTAAAATATTTTCATTTCGTCATATGTCCTCAGCTTCCTCTTATTTAGACCATTAATAAAATAAATTAATGGTCATATTGACTATATCTTTTTTGTGCAAATAAAAGCTTAAGCGGTGCTTACGCAGATAATTTGCATTGTTTGTAACTATTTATATTAAGCGTGTTCATATGGGCTTATTGTTTGAATTTTTCCGTTTGAGTCGTGCTCAAGCTTAGCCATTTTCATACTGCGTAAATGGGTTTGCCCGCCCGACAACGTACTGTCGTGATAAAATAAAAACCAACCATCATTGTGCTTAACTATTGAGTGATGCGTGGTCCAACCAAGTACTGGGTTTAAAATAACGCCCTGATAGGTAAATGGTCCGTATGGGTTATCGCCCGTTGCGTATACAATTTTATGTGTATCGCCCGTTGAGTACGAAAAGTAATAAACACCGTTGTGTTTGTGTACCCAAGGGCCTTCAAAAAAGCGGCGGTTATTATCGCACACTGTAATTGGCGAGCCGCTCTCATCTAATACAACAACCTCTTTTACGTCTTCGCTTAGGCTTATCATATCTTCCGATAGTTTTGCTACGCGCGCAGGGATTGCAGGTTCACCATTTTTTGGATACGTGCTTTGTTCATTAAATTCGCTAGTTTGCCAATTTTGTAATTGGCCGCCCCACAAACCGCCAAAATATAAATAATGGCTTGAGTCGTCATCTTCAAATACAGCAGGGTCAATACTAAACGTCCCTTGAATGTAATCATCTTCTGCTTTAAATGGACCTGTTGGGCTGTCACTTTTTGCAACGCCAATTCTAAAAATACCTTGCTGATCGCGCGCCGGAAAATAAAGGTAATACTGACCAAGTTTATGCGCTGCATCGGGTGCCCACATTTGCTTGCTTGCCCATTTTACGTCGTCTACACAAAGTGCTACGCCATGGTCTATGGCTTTGCCTGAGCTTTCGTCAAGGGAAAACACATGGTAGTCGCGCATTGCAAAGTGGTCGCCGTTATCATTAATTTCATTTTTTGATTCAATGTCGTGCGATGGATAAATATACACTTTGCCGTTAAACACATGCGCAGACGGATCGGCGGTATACATGTGATCAACTAATACATTATGATTTTGTATTAACGAGTTGGCTCGTTGTAAGTCTTTTAACTGTTTAAGTTCAGCGTCACTTAATCCATTAGATGGGGGTGCTGCTTGCGCTGTATTTTGCATTTTTACTCCTAGTATTGCCTGCCCACTTTGCACTTTTAAAAGGTGCAAAATGGACTGCTAAATTAGTTTATGGTTTTGTTATCAGCCAGCTGCGTTTGAATGCGCTTTACTTCAGGCTCGGTAAGTTTGTAGCGTGTTATAAAAATTAAACATGCCACGGTACAAATTACTGGAATGCCAGCAAAGGCGAGTAAAATGCCTGATAACGTGTGTTCTGATTGCTCTTGATTAGGCACGTATGCATAGCCAGATAATATCCACCCTGCAATAGCACCGCCAATTGCAAAGCCTAGTTTTATTGCTAATAAATGACCCGAAAACGTAACAGCGGTTAATCGGCGACCAATTTTTAATGCGCCGTAGTCAACCGTATCTGCCACCATCGAAAACATAATTGGGGTAATTATCATGTGGGCAAAGTTAGCAATAAAGTAGACGATAAAAATGGTGACTATGGCGTCGCTCTCAAGTACGTAAAACATGCTGTGAGAAATAATTACGACCACTAAAGCGACTATAAATAGTGTTTTCTTTTCAATAAATTTGGTTAAAAAGTTGGTAGACACAGCGCCTAGTACTGAGCCAATTGCTGAGAGTGTTAAAAAGTTAGAAGTAAGTGAGGCTTCTCCTACGTAGTACTTAATATAATGCGGTGCTACTGAGGCTCTAACGCCAATTAATATTAATGTTGCTAGGCTTATAACGGCTATAACAACCCATTGATCGTTTTTAAATAAGCTTAAAAACTCAAGAAAGGCATTCTTTTTACTTTGCGCGGGTTTAACTTGTTTGGTTTCTTTGGTCATTTTAAAACACAGTAAAAAACAAGCCGCAGCAAGTCCGCCTAAAAACACCATGGCTAGCGGGTAACCTACTACATCATCTCCGTCACCAAAAAAAGCAACCAGCTTAGGCAGTGCCCATACAATTACAAGTAGTGCAGCCATTGCCATTGCAAAGCGGTATGACTGAAGCGATGCTCGCTCTTTAGGGTCGTTTGTCATTACTGCGCCAAGTGCGCCATAAGGTATATTAATAGCGGTATAACACGTCATTAATAGCCCGTAAGTAAAGTAGGCATATATAAGCTTGCCCGTAGAATCAAAATCTGGAGTTATGAATGCTAAGCAAGCAAACACACCGTAAGGCACGGCTAAAAATAATATATATGGGCGGTAAGAGCCCCAACGGCTGCGCGTTCTATCAGCAATGCTGCCCATTATAGGGTCGGTAATACCATCAAATAAACGAACCGCTAATAATAAGGTACCCGCAGCGGCTGCAGATAAACCGTAAACATCGGTATAAAATATCAACATAAAGTTAGCGACCATTTGAAATACAATATTACTGGCTGTATCACCAAGGCCGTACCCTATTTTTTCTTTAATTGTGAGTGTGTGTTTTGTGTTGTTCATGTGTGCTCAATTTTCAATGCAAATCGATATAGTCAAAAATACTATATGCATTTTTAGCGCGTGTAAACATTTATGTTACATTTTTAATTTGCTGGTAATGTATTTAATACACGATGCTAATTAGCCGTTAAATTTACTAACATACAAAGGTATTATCCGTTCAATAAAAAACCAATACCAAACCAAAGTCGAATATCGGCGTGAACGCGTAAAAACAGGTACAGTTTATAAAGTGAGTAATTAAATAGATGTGATTGTTTTAAATAAGAATTATAAAAGCTTTTTATTTGCGCTTTACCCACCTTTTATATACCCTTAATAGTCTTTATAACAATATCTACGTATAGCTTTGGCTGAGTAATTTATGCACTATAAAACATCAAACATTTCTAACAACATCGACGAAGAATCGATTCCTGATGACTGCATTAGTAATCTAACCGTAGATAATATTGTATTTGCTATTCATGAAGGTAAGTTAAAGGTGTTGCTGGTTAAATATAACCGCGGCCTTGCAACAAGCCAGTGGGGTTTAATTGGTCATTGGGTTCGTAAAGATGAAAACTTAGACCTTGCAGCTTTACGTGTTGTTAAAAGTACGACCGGTGTTGAAAACCTGTACTTAGATCAGTTAGGTGCTTTTGGTAACGTAGACCGCTACCCTGCTAGACGTATTATTACTATTGTTTATTATTCGCTCGTTCGCTTTGAAGAAACCAACCTTGTGAGTGGCGATAATGCTTTAGAGTGTGAATGGTTTGATGTAAATAGTGTACCCGCTTTAATGTTTGACCATGCCGATATTTTAAAAAGCGGCCTTGATTACTTACGCTATAAAGTAAGGCACGAGCCTATTGGTTTTAGCTTACTCCCAGAAAAATTTACCCTGCTTGAGCTACAAGGAATTTACGAGTCGATTTTAAATAAATCACTCGATAAACCTAACTTTAGACGTAAGTTTCAAAAAATGAACTTATTAATAAACTGCAAAGAAAAACAAACCAACGTAGCTCACAGAGCCGCAACGCTTTATCGTTTTGACATAAACGTGTACGAAAAATTAAGAGAGTTTGGTTTTACGTTTGAGTTTTAAATAAGCAAATCTTGAGCAAAGTAATTAATTTAATAATCCTGATAGATTCCCTTATAGAATTGAGCTTTGAATAACGACCTAATAGCTTTGTTATTCATTGCTTTTTTCAACGGGGGTAAAGCGCCATCCTTTGAAAACTAACTTGCTTGCAGATCCATTACCACCAGATGAAGAACCACCAAAACTGGCTTCATTTAACGCCGTGTCAAAGTGAATACCACCGGCGCCGCTTACAATAACAGTATCTCCTAAAATAGACCCTTTAAAACCAACTGCTGAAGTAACTTTAACTTGTGAAAGTGGTGCGTATATAACAGCATAAAGCTCTCGTGTACCACCTGAAAACTCTATTCCAGTATCATTTCCACTGTAAGAACTATAAATACTAAAAACGGGCCTGCCTTCATTTGTAATCCCATTGTCAGGTGCGTAAACTTGTGCCCCATTTCCTATCTTAAGCTTTCCTTTAATTATGATAGTTAAGCTGCTGTTATCAGGGATTGTTAGCGAACTTGCGCCATTCATTGTAAAATCGCCATCTACAAACATAACTGCATTATGATTACTTTTTACCTGCATTCGGCCTTTAATTGTTACATCATCAAAATAAAATATTTGAGCTGCTGAATCAAGGAAAGTTGCAGCTTTAGCAGTGATGGTACCATCTGGAGTGCTTCCAAAGTCTACTAAAAAGTTAGCCGTGTTAGTTTCTAACTCGAGTAAGTCACCAGCTCTGCTATTGTTATTTATAAAAAGGTCAGGGCTTGTCGTATTAACTGACACGCTATCAATTGCTGTTGCAATATCAAGTGGATCACACGCAGTTAACCCTCTATTATTTTCGCTTTCTGGGGTTATTTTTTCAACTGGCTCAATAGTTGGTATTGATATGTCTGGACTTGATACTTTATAAGGTGAAAAAGCATACTCTGGTGTGTCGCCCTTAAAAGAGCCATTACCTGCGTATCTAAGGTCTTTACTATCAATAGTACTGCCCCACTGTTTAAGCGTCACATTACCTTGAACACGCACTCCACCGTATACACTTCCCCCTGTTTGCTCATAATTCCCGGAGGTATAAACGCCGTGCCGTATTGTTGTTTGATTAAGAGCGACTAAATCATATGAACGAATTGTTCCTTGGACTGCATTACCTGTAATAGAAATTGGACCTGATGAACTAATATCACCACCAACTGGAGTTTGCTTTACTGATATAGATTGGTTTGCTGAAATACTACCTGAAACAGTACCACTACTTTGTGTGAAACTTAGATATGCCGATGCATCCCCTCCAACGACCACGCCACCAGAGAGTATTAAATTTCCATTACTATGAATATTGCCTGTAATATCAGCGCCTTGAATAATTGATAAATTACTAGAGGATAGAACATTACCTTCAATTGTACCGCTACCATTGAGCGTAATATCACCAGAGTCGTTAACTGTATTAACAAAAGATTCTTCTGATGTATTTTTGTTACCATCAGCTAGTGTGTCGTTATAATCCCCTAAAGACGAATCATAGCTATCAATTAAGCCACTTCCACTAATTGCAACACCAGAACACCCTGTAATTCCATTAGAAAAAACTGAGGCACTGCTGGTCGTTCCGCCCCCACCAGCTACATATTCGAATATAGCTTGCATTTGGTTCTCACCTTCAAAGCGAGTACCTTCGCTAGAAATTAAAATATCGCCATTACTGTCAATCTCAATGGTTGCATTGTATATACTAGACTCAAGCGAGCCTGTACCAGAAACTTCACTATTATGGGCGATTAGATCGTTAATATTTATGGTCGGGTCTGCAAGCATTGCTATTTCGAGTGTTTCAATACTTGAAAATACGCCTTTTTCAGACATCAACCTTGCGTTCAACTTTTTCTGAAAATTACCACTCAAGCGCTCCTGGATCACACTATCTCTAAGAGTGCTAAGTACAATAATTGAAGCCATAGATGTTAAAATAAGTACAGTAACAAGTGTAAAACCTGATGTGTTTTTCATTTATTGAAACGCCTTATTCATTAACATTTGCGACAAAGATATATCAATCACTAGGCTGTTATTGAATTGGCTTGGTAAGTTTGTAGGTTCCACAAGAACACTCACTACATTGTTATCAATTACATAGCTAATCGTATTAACACCTTTTAATATTTTTACTTTGCCGTTACCTATATCACAAAATAATGAGTCGTCTTCATGGCTATACTTTTCGGTAAATGAGACATTAATAGTTAAGCCAGTACAAGCAGATGCACCCGCCTCTTGCTCAACACTTAGAATATTATTTGTGTAAGTAGGGACTGAATTGGTTTGTTTTAAACTTCGTGTAAATACTTTACTGCTAAATCGGATTACATCTAATGCATTTTCTAAATCTTTTGCTGTACTGGTACTGCTATTAATTGAAGAATAAGCCAGGCTTACACCACCTAATAAAAACATACCTGCAGTAAGTGCAACCATGAGTTCTATTAAAGTAAAACCACTGTGCTTATTTATTAAATGTTTCATGGTGTACACCCAGCAGGCAAGGTTGGGAAGCTTCCTGTAATTACAACGCGATTTTCTAAATTGTCAATCAAGCGCTTATCTTGCCAGGTTACTTCAACCGATAAATCATTTGAAAAATTAGCTGGTAAGGTGAGTGTGTATGCATCTATTTGCGGAGATAAATAATTTATAAAATCGGCATCATTGTACAAAGCAGGGTTAGTTTGTTGAAGCTCACATAAGTGAGGCCAAATGCGTTCTAAAACATTATTAGCTTCAATAATAGACACCGTATAATTAAAGCTGTTAGTAATATATTGCAATGATTTTAGTTGACCTGAAGCAAGTCCTAACAAGGCAACCGTCGCAACAATTAAAGCAACCATAACTTCTAAAAGAGAAAACCCTTTGCTGTAATTTATTAGCATGTCTCTGGGGCCTCAACTAGCCAGCTTTGCCCACTTTGTAAAATACATAAAGTAAAGTCAACAGTTGAACTATCGCTATCACTCACCAAGATTTGGTACATTTGGCCTAATTCACCCGTACTTGAGATACTAATATTCTTTAAATCTACAGAAATGCTGTTATGTGTAATTTCAAAAATATTTAACGTGATTTGCGTCGAATTAATAACCGTTTTTACTAACCATTGTTTATTCGACGTTTTGAGAGAAACACTTTGATCTCTTTTAATGGCTTCACTACGCGCAAATTTAAAAACACTATGCAGTTGATTCGAGTTTGTAACTAATCTATCTCGCTTTATAAAAGTAATAAACGAAGGAGCCGCAACTGCAGTTAAAATACCGATAATGGTCATCGTGATTAAAACTTCTAGTAAAGTAAAACCAATGCTTTTTTTTACCAACATTGCGATTTATCTGCTGACTTAGTACCACTTTGATTTACAGATAACTTGCCACACTCATCACCGCTTTGTGTACCTTTGGGTGAAACTTCTATTGTAAATTCTGAGCCATTTGAAGTGCCTTTTGTTGCATCGGTCGTATATGTATATGAGTAATAGTCTGAAGTAGGGAAAGTGAAAGTGTTTGGATATCCACCGACACGGGTGTATTGCCTCTCTAAAACAGCTGTTTGCTGTAGCAAAACCTGTTGAACATCAGCTCTTCGGCTTTTCTGAATGTAACTGGTATAACTTGGAAGTGCAATTGAGTATAAAATACCAATAATTGCAATTACTATCATTAATTCAATAAGGGTAAAACCGTAAGGTTTCCTTAACTGCTCGGTTTTCACTTATTTAATCCCATTATTTATATCAAACATGTTTTATTTTCACGTAAAATAAAAAGTAATTTGAATTTTTGAGGGGGTATAATAGCGACTGGTAACATCTTGTCAATAATATAACATTAGAATATCTAGATGAGTTTATATAACCCAAATAACGCACCCAATTGAACCAGAATAACGCTAAGATGCACTAAAACAGTGCGAAAAAAGAGAATTTAAAATAGTGTAGCATTATAACAGCCCTAATGATTAAGTATTTACATGCCAACTTTCATTTATATAATTAACAATTAAAACTATAAATTGGCATACAGTCAGCTTTGTATGTTCCTAAAATGCAATAATGCTTTATTCAACTACCAAAATCCCCAATTCTTTTGTTCGCTAGAAAAAAGCTTCTCCTTATGTTATTTTTGTTTTGTTAGTCAAGTAAACTAATTAAATCAACTATAGGAGCCTTTCTTTTTGAAACTTACGCCGCCCTAAGTTAATGCCCCCTTTCATTTATTTACACATTATGTGTAATCAAATATCGCTGTCTGCGCGAGAATCATTGTTATTTAAATAAAATACTCCCCTATACTGTGGGAAACTAACTAATTAGGTTACTTACATGTTTGATCACGTAAAAAGAGATTGGCTCTCTAATATTCGTGGTGATGTGCTTGCTGGTATTGTTGTGGCGCTTGCCCTAATACCGGAAGCTATTGCCTTTTCTATTATTGCGGGTGTTGATCCAAAAGTAGGTTTATATGCCTCATTTTGTATTGCGGTTATTATTGCCTTTGTAGGCGGTCGCCCTGGCATGATATCGGCTGCTACCGGTGCAATGGCGCTGTTAATGGTGACGCTGGTTAAAGATCATGGTCTGGAATACTTACTGGTTGCTACCTTACTCACCGGTGTACTACAAATATTTGCAGGCTTTTTAAAGCTTGGTGAGTTAATGCGGTTTGTATCGCGCTCTGTTGTTACGGGGTTTGTAAACGCATTAGCGATTTTAATATTTATGGCGCAGTTACCTGAGCTTACCAATGTTACTTGGCATGTTTATGCGATGACTGCAGCGGGTTTGGGTATTATTTACTTATTTCCGTATATTCCAACAATTGGCAAAATCCTTCCCTCCCCTTTAGTGTGTATTGTTGTTATTACCTTACTTGCACTGTTTTTGGGTCTTGATATAAGAACCGTTGGCGACATGGGCGAACTGCCAGACACCCTACCTATATTTTTATGGCCCGATGTACCGCTAACACTCGAAACGCTGCAAATTGTTTTACCGTATTCGATTGGTCTTGCGGTTGTGGGCTTACTTGAATCGATGATGACCGCCACTATTGTTGATGACTTAACCGATACAACGAGCGATCGTAATAAAGAATGTAAGGGCCAAGGTATTGCCAATATTGGCGCAGGTTTATTTGGTGGTATGGCGGGTTGCGCCATGATTGGACAATCAATTATTAACGTTAAATCGGGCGGTCGTGGACGACTTTCAACCTTTATTGCCGGTTTATTTTTAATCATTATGGTGGTGTTTTTAGATGAGTGGCTGCGTTTAATTCCTATGGCGGCATTAGTTGCAGTAATGATTATGGTATCGATTGGTACGTTTTCGTGGACATCCGTTAAAGATTTAAAAAAGAACCCGCTTTCGTCAAACGTAGTGATGATTTCAACCGTTATTGTGGTTGTTGCCACGCATAATCTAGCCATTGGTGTTTTAGTTGGCGTATTGTTAGCTACGTTGTTTTTTGCGAACAAAATTGGTCGCTTTATGGTTGTTACAACTAAGCACGATGAAACTAAAAACCTAGTAACTTATGAAGTTGTAGGTCAGGTATTTTTTGCCTCAGCTGAGCAGTTTATAGCGTCGTTCGATTTTAAAAGTGCGGTAACAAATGTTGTTATAGATTTAACCCATGCACATTTTTGGGATATAACCGGTGTATCGTCACTCGATAAGGTGGTTATTAAATTTAGACGCGAAGGTGCAACAGTTAATATTGTTGGTATGAATAGCGCAACCGAAACAGTTGTTGATAAGTTTGGCGTACATAACGACCCTAAAGAAGTCGATAAACTACTTGGCGGTCATTAAGGAGAATGTAATGGAAAAAATAATTACCTGTATCGATGGCTCTGTCATTACACACGCTGTAACCGAAGCTGCTATTTGGGCTTCAAAAAAGCTAGATAAATCAATTAGCTTTATACATATGCTTGAAAAAATACAACAAACTAATGTAGGTAACTACACCGGTACAATTGGTTTAGGTGCCCAATCTGCTTTGCTTGAAGAAATGACAAAACTCGATGAACACCGTAGTAAAGTTTCTTTAAAACTAGCAGATGAATTACTCGACTCGGTTGCTGTACAAGCAAAAATTGCTCATATTCAAAACTATGAATTAATTAAACGTCACGGTGATGTAATCGACGCTATTATTGATTTTAAAGATGATACTCGCTTAATCGTTATTGGTCGAAATGGTGTTGATCATCGTGTTGATTTAAATGCACTTGGTTCACACATCGAAACGCTCGTGCGTAGCGCCTCGCAACCAATATTGCTTATTTCTAGAAAGTTTAAGCAGCCTAAATCATTTATGATTGCGTACGATGGTCGCGAAACAGCCGACAAAGCACTGCAACAAGTTATTGATGGCGGTTTATTACATGGGCTTCATTGTCATTTAGTGAGTATTAATAATAATGAGAAGAACTTAGAAGAGAAGTTTCTTAACGCTCAATTTAAACTTAGTAGTATGGGTTTTGAAGTGTCTGCAAGCTTTTTAGAGGGCAATATTTTTGACTCGTTAATGCAATACAAAGAGCAAAATAACATTGATTTGATTGTTATGGGGGCTTTTGGGCATTCGAAGTTAAGGCAGTTTTTTGTGGGCAGTAATACCATTAAAATGCTCGAAAACAACGATGTGCCAGTTATTATATTAAAGTAAGTGGTTGTTTTAAGTAAGCGCCACTTTAAAGTAAGCAACTGTTTTAAATGATATTTTAATGACCTACTTTAAAAAGCCTAAAATCACTTAACTGATTTTAGGCTTTTTTGTTTTTGGCTTGGTTTGGCTTTTAGTTTTAAAGTAAGGTTTAAAGTAAGCTTTATTTTTTAGCTTCAAACTTTTCAAATAAAAACTGAATAAACGACGTAACCTTTTGTGCCACAAACTTTCTATGCGGATAAATAGCAAATAAACCAAACTCAAAGGTTTTATAACCTTGCATAACCTGTACAAGCTTACCCGATGCAATATCGTCTCTCACCACTATTTCAGGAATTAAGCCAATACCGCCACCCGCTACAACCACCTCTTTTACAGCTTGTGGATTATTAACCGAAACACGCGAGTTTACGCTTGCCGTTAATGCCTCACCACTTGGTGAAACTAGAGGCCAATGGCGACCTATTTTAAAGTTGCTATCAATCACCGTAGCGTGTTGCTCAAGCTCATCAACACTCATTGGTGCGCCAAAACGCTGAATGTATTCGGCTGATGCACATAAAATTAAAGGGTAACTGGTAATTTGCCGTGCAATTAAATTAGAGTCAGACACACTGCCAATTCTTATTGCTAAATCAACCCCCTCCTCTAGCAAATCAATTGTTTTGTCTGAAAGCACTAAATCAATACTTAAATCAGGGTAGCGGCTCAGTAACTCAGGCATTAATGGCGCAAGGTTTGATTCACCAAACGACACCGGCGCACTCACCCTAAGTTTGCCGCTAGCAAGCGCTGTTTGACCCGATAAGTTATCGAGCATTTCGCTGTAGCTTTCAATTACAGGCACTACGCTTGCGTAATAACTTTGCCCCGCTTCGGTAATCGAAATTCTGCGCGTGGAGCGGTTAAATAATCTAACCCCTAAGTCTTGCTCTACAATGCCCACGTATTTACTAACCAGCGCCTTTGAAAGCCCTAGTCTGTCGCCTGCTGCTGTAAAAGAGCCTGTTTCAACAACCGCTATGATTGTTTTAATGCCAATAATAGTATCCATGATTGTCAATATAGCATTGACATTTATTCCTTACTAGCTCGGTTTTTCAAAACTGATAATAGTGAAAGAATAGCGTTATTAAAAATCACTATTCAAAATTAAAAACAGGACAACCCATGAGCAACCTAACGCTATACCGTTTTACTTTATCTGGTCATTCACATCGTGCAGAGCTATTTACATCGCTTTTAAATCTTGATGTAAATATGGTTGATGTTGCACTGCAAAACGGCGCACAAAAACAAGCTGACTTTCTAAAAATGAATATTTTTGGGCAAGTCCCGGTACTTAAACATAACGATGACATTATTAACGATTCAAACGCTATTTTAATGTACTTAGCACAAAAGTTTGATGCTAATAGAACCTGGTACCCTGAAGATGTAACTGTTCAAGCACACATTCAGCGCTGGTTGAGCGTTGCTGCAGGGCTTGTAGCTTCAGGTCCGTGTTCGGCGCGTTTGGTCACTGTATTTGGCGCAAAGCTTGATCATCAAAACGCGATAAACATTGCCCACACATTATTTAAAACAATGGATGCGTACTTACAAAATCGCGAGTACTTAGTAAGCACTCAGCCAACTATTGCCGACATTGCCAACTTTTCGTACATAGCACACGCACCAGAGGGCGGCGTATCGCTTGAACAATACCCAAATATTTTAAGATGGCTAAACAACATTCGTAAACTTGATGGTTTTATAGCAATGCCTGAAACAAAAGCGGGTTTACTCGCTTAGTTTTAAGTTTTTAATACTGTTTTAAAAGAGGCTATTAAGCCTCTTTTTTTGTGTTCGTTTAAGTGGTACTTGAGATTCAGTGATAATATTTATAATTGGCAATAGGTTACGCTATTTGCTATTAATACATCTTCACAATATAGGGACATTTTCAGGTGGAAATTAAAGAAATGTCCTCTGATAAATAGTTAAGCTTTATGATGGGTAACATAATGGTTGGTAAAATTTACGAAGGTGACTTTAAGTATAAGTACATGGAATATGGCGATGGGGCAAAGTTTCTTATCAAAGATGCCACCATGAAGTTTACAAACCCAAACGAATTTAATGACCCATTTGACTGTTTGCCATCATATGCATTAGAAAATGTAGAAGCTTTAATATTAAAGGATAAAGAAACGTTTAAGAAAGCAGGTGATGCCTTAGGCTACTCGCCATCAAAAAGAATCATGAATAAAGGAAAGATGATTGCAAATTTAAAACAATCAGTTACTAAAGGGGCTTGGCAAAATTCGATTAAAAATGATATTGGCGTATGTTCGTTAACGTCTAAAGCATGTAATTTATTAATGTGGGCACATTATGGTAATAATCACAAAGGAATTGTTGCAGAGTTTAAAAATGAGATGCCTGAAAACCCAGATCATAGTGAAGAATTATTATGTTCTTTTCATGTTGAATATCATAAAGATAAACCAATAAAAGAACTAAAAGACACTGATTTTGTTCACGATTTACTTGTTAAAGGTATTGACTGGAAATATGAAGATGAAATCAGGTGCTTAGATATGCACAGGCGTGCTGGTGTACATAGATATCGTAGAGATTTACTTGAATCAATAATACTTGGTGTTAAATTTGATGAAAAAAAGATTAATGAAATTAAGATTTTAATTGATAATGTTAACAAGCAGTATAATTTAGATATAAAACTATACAAAGCTCAAATAGTTAAAGATACATTCAAAATTTATATTCCCGAACATCCTATATATGGTGATCCTTCATGGGTATAGATCATACAGGCAGCTTAGACAGAACAATACTGTTGACTACATTTTTCACTATACAATTTATAGTCAAAAAAATTTCCGTTAATGTACTCTATTATTAAGGGTAGTTGTAATGAATAAAAAAGTTGAAGCTTACGGCGTTTCAGCGGTTGATAGACCTAAGATAAAAGCAACTAAAATTTTAGATTTATCTGGTGAAGCAGGTAAGAAAATTGTAATATCTGAAGCTAAATTAGCTTTAAAAACACATAAAAAAACATTTACTAAATTAGCTCATATGTAATGGAAATAAGAAGCTAATGTATCAGTTAATAATGTGCTGAAAACTAAAATACCTAATGGGTATATTGCAGCAAGCAAATTACAGTTAAGCAATTCATATAAAAAACAAGTCGTAAAGAATTTCTAATAACTTGTAACTTTGACCACGGTATTTCTATCTATTAACCAAAATCTTCTCAAGCTTTACAGCTCTAAATCAAGCTCCTCGATGCCTTTAGCAGGTACGGCGCAGCAAATAAGCGCCTGCCCCGGCTCTATCGGGTAACTTACGTTATTGCGATAAACCACAGCGCCTGCGTTTATTTTTACGGCGCAACTGCCGCAGCTGCCGTTTCGACAGCTAAATTCAGGCTCTAAACCATGGGATTCGGCTACATTTAGTAATGTATTGTCACCTTTGTTCCACCGCTGTTCAAAGCCCGATTTACTAAATTTAATTACGGTGTTGTCGGCTTCTTCTACGCTCATTTCTTTGCTTTTATTAGGCGCTTCGCTTGTGTTAAGCACTTTTCGCTTAATAATGGAGGGCCCAAATGCTTCAGCAAATATGTTTTTGTCCTGCACACCTAGCAATAACAGCTCGTTATATACGTGTTGCATAAATGCTTTAGGTCCGCATAAAAAGAACTCGTAATCATCAAGTGGTAAATAATACCTAAACACATCCGCATTTATGCGACCTTTTAAATCAAAGCTCTTATCTTTTACGTTAAAGCCATTGTCTTGCTTTTCATCAAGCTCAGGTTGAGATAAAAGTGAGTAGTAATCAATTGCGCCGCCACTCGTATCTGCAAGTGTTTTTAGCTCGTTATAAAACGCTTGCTGTTGGGTGTTTTTAGCACTGTGAAAAATATGCAAAGGGCGTGTATAGCGGGTTCTTAGCCCTTCATTGGCAATGTGTTTAGCCATTGAGATCATAGGTGTAATACCTATTCCGCCACCAATTAGCACCGCTGGTTTGGCGCTAGTTGGGTCAATAAAAAACTGCCCTTGTGGGTATTTAGCTAAAATAACGTCGCCTACTTTCACGTTATTATGAAAGTAGTTAGACACCTCGCCACCGAGCTCTTTTTTAATCGATAACCGATAAAATAGTTCATGAGGACTCGATGAAACCGTGTAGGTTCTAATAACAGGTTTGCTATTACTGTTATTGCTATTACCACGACTTTTACTTGGTATTTGCACAGTTAAATGCTGCCCTGCTTTAAACGGTAACAAGGTTGTATTGTTATGCCCTTCTAAATAAAAGGAGGTAATTATATTACTTTCTTTTATTATTTTAGTTACTTTTAAAGGCTGCCAAGTATGTTTGAGCTTTTCGGCTTGTTTGTTTTTATCAGCCTCAAGCCACGTGCCCGTCATTTTAGTGTTAGGGGAATAAGCATCAAATTTAGCACTAAACGGGAGTAAGTTTTTAAGCCACATTCCTTTAGTGAGGGTAAATTTCCAGCCTCGGTCTGCGCCAATAAAGCCTTCAAGTTCTGGGTGCCCATCCCATAAAATTTCAACGCTGCCGGTAAGCATTAATACATTGCCGGTGTCAAAATCAGGAAATAACAAACCTGCTTTTGGGTTTAATAAAAAGTTACCCAAGGTATTAAAAAAATTGTTACCTGCGTAATCAGGAATCGTTAATGTGTTGCCTTCGCGCTTTACAAAGCCCGGCAACCCACCACGGTGAGAAACATCAACACCTTCAATTTTTGGATTGTTCTTAGCGGTTATAAAGCTTGAAACAAAAAACGTATCGGTGGTGTCAATTAACGTACTGGCTGCGTTATCAAGTGTATTAAATTCAACTTTTTGTACTGCACTACTTTTAACTAAAGGATCTCTATTAAACGTTAAGTCGCGCGTTTGAATATACTGCGGGCAATTACCAAAGGATTGATCAACATTAAAACTCACTTTATTATTACTAATTGCCTCACCTACGCGCACATTTAAACGGTTACGCCTACGCGTGCCTAGCTCAATGCCTAATAAACCAATTGGCGAGCCGACAATATTTAACGTGCCATGTAAGGGATCGTTTTTATCAACCGCGTGGGTCATTAATAACGACGTGGGTGTGGGGGAGTTTAAAAAACCTGGCTGCCCTGAAACAATAGATACCCACACATCGGCGTTTTCATCAACACTGCCTGCAACCACAAATGGTAACTGCTCAAAAAAGGCTTGATGCTGCTTTGGCATAAATGAGCGCACGGCACGTTTGCCAAATGTTGCCATTATTTCTCGTTTACCGAGTTTGTCTTGTATTGCCAGCTCGCCTTCGTGAAAAGGTGAAGCATCTATTGAGTTTGTGTTAGTCATTTTGCTCGTAATTCGTGTGCGTATTTCATGGGGTAAATTTAACTCAATACACACTCAATGATAATGGGTGTTTTATTGACTGATAATGCACAAAACAATGACAATACTTGCACCCTCTTAGTGCCATGCGCGCACCAACATATAACAAAATAGGTTTTATTCTCACTCTATAAATACATTAAATACTATTTAAACAATAACTTAAAAAATTGGCTGTATTTTTGCAAACATTCTATTAACAAGCCCGTTTTACTTACGGCAAAAATTTAGGTTGTGAGCACAATAGCTATTAGCAACCATCGGCAAAGAAGCCCGCACACAGTTATGCATATTGCGTATTTGTGGCGGGCTTTTTTGTTAATTGTATTTAAACCGTCACTTTAAGGAATGCCCTATGCAAACCTCGCAAAAAATACTCATTATTGGTAATGGTATGGTCGGACACCACTTTGTTGAGCAAATGCGCCAAAGCGATGCCAACGCAGACATTACTGTACTTTGCGGAGAAGCAAATCTTGCATACGATCGCGTGTACTTATCAAGTGTATTTGATGGCAAAACAGCCGCCGATTTAGCACTTACAACTCACGACAACTATAAACAACTCAATATTAATGTGCATACCAGCCAGTGGGTTGAAGGCATTGATAGATCAGCAAAAATAGTGACCACATTAACCGGTGAGCAATACCCGTACGACAAACTGATACTCGCTACAGGTTCGTTTCCGTTTGTGCCGCCTATAAAAGGTAACGACCAACCCCATTGTTTGGTGTATCGCACATTAGAAGATTTAGAACAAATAAAAGCCAGTGCCGCTGTAAGTAAAAGCGGTGTTGTTATTGGCGGAGGTTTGTTGGGGCTTGAAGCCGCAAATGCCATCAAGCAACTAGGGCTTGATACCCACGTAGTTGAATTTGCACCACAACTTATGGCTGTTCAACTTGATGGACAAGGCGGTACGCTACTAAAAAATAAAATAGAAGAACTTGGCGTAACAGTACACACATCAAAAGCAACCAGCGAAATAGTAAAAGGCGAAACGAGTCGCTTTAGATTAAATTTTTCGGATGAGTCATTTTTAGAAACAGATCTGATTTTGTTCTCTGCTGGTATTCGCCCGTACGATCAGCTTGGCAAAATTGCTGATTTAGAGCTCGGTGAGCGCGGCGGTATTATTATTAATAACCAATGCCAAACATCAGATCCGGATATTTTAGCCATCGGCGAATGTGCTTTGTGGGACAAAAAACTATTTGGTTTAGTTGCACCGGGTTACAACATGGCGCGCGTTGCAGCGAGCCAATTAAGTGGCGGCGAGCTTGAGTTTTTAGGTGCTGATATGAGCACAAAACTTAAGCTGTTAGGCGTAGAAGTAGGCTCAATTGGCGACGCTCATGCAAAAACGCCAGACTGTAAAGAACTTATATACCAAGACGCTATTCGCGGCTGTTATAAAAAAATCATACTAAGTGAAAAAGGCGACAAATTACTGGGCGCTGTACTTGTTGGCGATACCAGCGACTACGATACTTTATTACAGTACATGCTTAACGACATGGACTTACCAGAAAACCCTGAGTGTTTAATTTTACCAGATAGCGGCGGCGCGCCGTCGTTATCGGGCAGTGCCCTACCCGACACAGCCACTATTTGTTCGTGTCACAATGTGAGTAAAGGCGACATTGTAGGTGCGATTGATGGCGGCTCATGCGATTTAGCATCGGTGAAATCATGCACTAAAGCAGCAAGCGGCTGTGGTGGTTGTGCCGCGTTATTAAAATCAGTTGTCGATAACGAATTAGCAAGCCGCGGTGTTGAAGTTAACAACCATGTATGTGAGCACTTTGCGTATTCACGCCAAGAACTACTGCACATGGTAAAAGTAGAAAGCATTAAAAGCTTTGATGGCTTACTAGCTAAACACGGCAGCGGTCATGGCTGTGAAATATGTAAACCTGCCATTGGCTCTATTTTAGCCTCAACATGGAACGACTTTATTTTAGAACCCGCTCATGTTGGCTTACAAGACACTAACGATACGTACCTAGCAAACATGCAAAAAGATGGTTCGTACTCTGTGGTACCGCGTATTGCTGGCGGCGAAATAACCCCCGACAAACTCATTGTAATTGGACAAGTAGCAAAAGACTTTAACCTGTACTGCAAAGTCACTGGCGGTCAGCGTATTGATTTATTTGGTGCACGCTTAGAAGAGCTTCCTGTTATTTGGGAGCGACTTATCGAAGCTGGATTTGAGACAGGTCATGCCTATGGTAAGTCTCTTAGAACAGTTAAATCGTGTGTAGGTAGTACGTGGTGTCGTTATGGTGTGCAAGACAGCGTTGGACACGCAATAGAAATAGAAAACCGCTATAAAGGACTGCGTGCACCGCATAAATTTAAAATGGCGGTATCGGGCTGTACCCGCGAATGCGCCGAAGCACAAAGTAAAGATATTGGCATTATAGCTACCGAAAACGGCTGGAACTTATACGTGTGTGGTAATGGCGGTATGCGCCCTCGCCATGCTGATTTATTTGCGACCGATTTAGACACGCCAACACTGATTAAATACATTGACCGCGTGATTATGTTTTACATTAAAACAGCTGACAAATTACAACGTACGTCGGTATGGATGGAAAATCTTGAAGGCGGTTTAGACTACCTTAAAAGTGTCGTAATTGACGACAGCTTAGGCATTTGCGACGAACTAGAAGCGCAAATGGAATTAATTACGCAAACCTATGCGTGTGAGTGGAAAAAAGCGATTGAAAGCCCAGATGCTGCCAAACGATTCCGCCAGTTTGTTAATAGCCCCGAAACCGACGACAACATTTTGTTTGTGCAAGAGCGTAACCAAATTCGCCCTGCTACAGAAGCCGAAAAACGTGAGCAACGTAATACACAAAACCGTATTCCAGTAATGGAAGTTGAAGAGGAGCAAGCTGATGTCTTGGCATAATATTGGAACAATCGACAACCTAGTGGCTAATAGCGGCGTATGCGCATTAGTTAATAATCAGCAAGTGGCTATTTTTTACATTCCACAAAATCCAACGGCTGTGTTTGCCATTAGCAACTACGACCCGATTGGCAAAGCCAATGTATTATCGCGTGGCATTATTGGCTCAATCGACAATAAATTAGTTGTCGCATCGCCTTTATATAAGCAACACTTTTGCCTAGAAACAGGCGAATGTTTAGAAGCAGAAGCAATACACTTACCGGTTTTTAATGCAAAAATTGAAGACGGCAGTGTATTTATAAGCTCTGAACCAAAAGTTACAACAGCTGTGGCTTAGGGGAATAGTATGAGTGTACTGTCTTATTTTTCGGGTATTGAAAACGTGTGGCTAAATAAGCTTGTTACTAAGCTAACAAGCTCAAATGATCGCAGTGCTAAAAGCGGCAACGTTTATATAATTGGTGCGGGCCCAGGAGACGCAGAGCTAATTACGGTAAAAGCGCAGCGTTTAATTAATACCGCCGATGTTGTTTTATACGATTGGTTAGTAAGCGATGATTTATTAAAAACGCTTCCTAAAAAAGCACAGCGAGTATTTGTAGGTAAACGTGCGGGTAAGCACTCAATGACCCAAGCTAACATTTGCGAACTACTGGTTAAATACGCGCAACAAGGCTTAAACGTAGTGCGTTTAAAAGGCGGTGATCCGAGTATCTTTGCACGTATTAACGAAGAAGCCGATGCACTTACCAAGCATAATATTAATTTTGCTATTATTCCGGGTGTCACAACGGCTTGTGCTACTTCTGCTTATACGGGTATTCCGCTCACTGCACGCGATGTAGCGCGTAGTGTTACATTTTTAACGGCGCAGTTTGCCGACCCTAACAAGCAACCTCATTGGCAAAATTACGCGTTTATGCCTGCAAACAACAACCCCACTTTAGTGGTTTATATGGGGCTTTCTCGCTTACAAACGCTAAGCAACGGTTTGCAATCAGTGGGCTGGCCAAGTAATACACCCATTGCACTAATAGAGAATGCCACTACCACTAAGCAAAAAGTAATTACTAGTACGCTTGAACTGATAGTAAATGAGCATGCTAAACACAACCTTCAAGGTCCTACCCTTATTATGATTGGTGAAGTAATAAATCATAAAATGGCAATTAGCCCTGAGTTATTAAACAGTATAAATGTTAACGCATGATACAAAATGAATAATGCACTTTTCGCGCTTACTACCTCCCCAGGAGTAGGCGCTTTTTTTGTTTTTAATTTGGGTTCAAGTTGTGTGCAATAACATGTTTAAATGCACCAAATAAGTTAAAAGTAATGGTAATTTAAATTATAGAAAAACAGTGACAAACAAAAACAACACTTTAAGCAATTGTATTAGCTTGATTTTAAATTCAATGATGAAATTTATTAATGATTGGAACAGTGGTTGCACTTTAAAAACAAAAAAGTGTGGAATAATACCAATGGCGACAAGCAATCCTCTCACAAAACAGTTTTTATTAGCAGCAAAGTATCAAGAAATACACGCGCTAAAGCAATTACAAAACAGTTGTGCCTCGCTTACTAAATTAGGCGATTTTGTACATCAGTTACAAAAAGAACGCGCAATGAGTAATATATTTTTGGCCTCAAATCGAGAGCGATTTAAAACCCAATTACAAGAACAAATCCCTTTAAGCGACAGCGCACAAACTGCATTTTATGATTCTCTTAAACAAACATTTATAAACGACAACGCCGATACTGGCCATACTCGGTTATTTAATTTAATTACCTACAGCTTACAAGCACTCGATGCATTACCGGTATTGCGCAAGCAAATAGCACAACAAAACATTAGTGCGGTACATGCTACGCAGTCATTCACTCAGTTAATTGCTAGTTTGCTCAATATTATTTTAGAGGCAGCTGATGGCGCAAGCGATCCCAAAATAACGCGCTTATTAGTCGCATTTTTTAATTTTATGCAAGGTAAAGAATACGCAGGACAAGAGCGAGCATGTGGTGCTCAAGCATTTGCAGCGAGTAAATTTACCACAGAGCAAAAACAACAACTCGCGCATTTTGTACAAGAGCAAAACCACAGTTTTGACTTTTTTAATGAATACGCCGATGCGCACCTTTTAAAATGTTTTGGCACACTAACAACACATCAGGTTAATAATCAGGTAGAGCAACTGAGAAGTTTACTGCAAAAGCTCGATGACGAGAACGCTCAACCGCTCTCACAACTGAGCGAAGTATGGTACGAGGTAACCACTACGCGCATAGATATAATGCATAAAATTGAACAAAATATAGCAGATCAGTTAATTGATACCGCAGCAATGCAAATAGCCTGTGCTCAACGTAGCTTAAATACAAATAAGCAGGTACTTAACAATATGGCAGAGCAACACATAGCCCCTACTTTTGGGCAATTAGCTATTAAGCAACCAGAGCCAGAAGTAAGCCAAAACATTGCGGCCGATAAGCTCAATAGTAATAAAAGTATGTACGATTTAATTATCGAGCAAAGCCAACATATTAAACAAATAAACCAAGCGTTACTTGATGCCAAAAAAGTTATTAGTGAGCAAAAAGTTATTCATCAAGCCAAGTACATACTTATTGAGCAATTAAAACTCACTGAAGAGCAAGCCCATAAACAGCTACAAAAACAAGCGATGGATACGCATAAAACCTTATTTAGCGTAGCGCAAACAATTATACAAATGAGCGATTAAATATGCTCTTTTTATTAGGGCGTGTTGATCTTTAGTAAGAACACTATCCTACAGAATACTTATTTGTCCAGTTACAGACTCCACGCCCAGACTGAGTTTTGCCTTATTTAAATATAGATTTATAACCTACTAACTATAATAAGGTAAGGCTTTAATTTGGCGTTAATTTTTAAAGTATAATTATTCAACACATTCAAAATAATCAACTACAATAAGTTAATCATTTGTTGCATCTCATTTTAATGAGGCATATTTATTTAATACTGTTGTAGGAGTTTGAATGCCCAATGTAGAGAGTTATATAGAAGGTGTATCATTAATAGATGAGCAGCAATTAACTACCTCTCTTGATAATGACATTCAAACAAGCTTAGAAAGTATTGCTGAGCTTGTTTTAAACATTTTTGATACTACCGCACTCTCTATTGTTGCTAACCTGCCTCAACGTATCATTGAGCTATATAAATTCGGTTCAAAAATAACAGTAGCTAAAGAACAACTACCTAATGACGTTTTTAGTGAATCGATTATCGAGTCTAACCCTAAAATATTCAGAGTTATATCGCCTATCATTTTGCCCTCAGGCCTTAAGTTTGGATGGTTTATATTTGACCGAGCAAGTGATTCACTACTTACAGAAAAAGAGCAATCAATCTTAAATAGTTTACAAAAAAGCTTTGTAAACCAGTTAGTCCAACGTAAAAAACAATTAGAAAAAATAAACAGTTCTAAGTTTCACTTAACAATTTTTGAGCAAAACAAAGAAGACGAAATTGAAAAAGATCACCTACTCAAAAAATTACAAAAAGTGAGTGATGAACTTGATGAATTTACCAGTATTGCTTCTCACGATCTAAAGTCACCATTAAATGCTATAAAGCGTTTATTAGAGTGGATTTATGATGACTGTAAAGATTTACTCCCTCAAGAGCACCTCGAAAACTTTCAGCTTGTGCTCAGCCGGGCTAATAGAATGCAAGTACTACTAGAGGATTTACTAAGCTACTCAAGAATAAATAGCTGTGATTCAACGCGTGCAAACATATCTTTAGAAAGTATTTACCAAGATGTAGAACAAACTTTAGAAGTTCCACAGACTGTCACTGTTGATATACATGCCAACAACGAAGTACTCGATATACCGCTAATCCCTTTTAAAACTGTTTTTCAAAATCTTATTAGTAATGCAATAAAGCATAACAATAAAGAGCACCCGGTTATCGACATTTCACTTATCCCCTCTAATCAATATTACATTATTGAAATAAAAGATAATGGCCCTGGAATTGACCCTAAATATTTTTCACTCATATTTAAGTTATTTCAAACATTACAATCTCGAGATGACGTTGAAGGGAGCGGCATTGGACTCTGCATTGCCAATAAGCTCATTATTAATTACAGGGGAAAAATTGAAGTAGCCTCCGATGGGAAACTTGGCAGTACATTCACTATTTTTTGGCCCAAAGTTTAACTATGAAATTATCAATTATAAACGAGCATCATGTAGATGCTGCTCTTAGAAGGAACTTATGAATATTTTAATTGTTGATGATGACTTAGTTGATCGCAAATTAATTAAAAAAATGCTTATTTCTGATGGCTCTCATCATCATGACATTACCGAAGTAACGTGCGTATCCGAGGGCTTGAAAGCCATTGAAGACACGCACTTTGATATAATACTACTCGATTATAATATGCCTAAAGAAGATGGCATTGAAATGCTAATTGAAATGCGTGCAAAGCCTAAACTCGGTAACACCGCAATTATCATGATTAGCTCCTCAGAGAACTCAGCTTTGGCTATTGAGTGTATAGAAGCCGGCGCTCAAGACTTTTTACCAAAAGGTGATATAACGAGGGATAGTTTAAATAAAGCGCTTATATATGCCAAAAAACGCTTCGAAGCAGAACAACGTATGCACAACAGTTATCTTGCTGTAAAGCATATGGCAGAACGGGATCAGCTTACTGGTTTGTCTAATCGATATCATTTTGAAGAAATACTAAAAGTAATGATAGCTAACAATAAACGTGCTAAAAACTGCGTGGCGTTACTTGCTTTAGATTTAGATAACTTCAAAAATATTAATGATACGCTTGGGCATAGTGTCGGTGACGAAATTTTAATACAAACAGTAGAAAGGATTCATAGTTGCCTGAGGCAAAATGAAGGATTTGCACGCTTAGGAGGCGATGAATTTGCAGTTATAATAGGTGGAATTTGCAATATTAATCAAATAGGTATGATAGCAAATAGAATTTTAGCTGAAGTTTCTAAACCCTTTTTGCATGAAGGCAGAACTTTAAATTGCAGTGTTAGCATTGGAAGCGCCATATACCCAAATGATGCTACTGAATCTCATGAACTGCTTAAATGTGCTGATATTGCAATGTATCGCTCAAAGCAAAGTGGTAAAAGTAGAATAAGCTTTTACAAAGAGCAATATCAATATGAATTTAGTCGTCGGGTAGATATTCAAAATAGTATAAAAGAGCATATAGAGGAAAAAAACTTTAGGCTATTTTATCAACCTGTTTATTGTTCAAAAACACAAATAATGACAGGTGTCGAAGCCCTGATCCGTTGGCCAGATATAACCGTTAATTATACCCCCGATGAGTTTATTCCTATTGCTGAAGAGTGTCGATTAATAGCCCCCCTTGGAAAATGGATAATTGCGAGCGCTTTAAAGCAGTTATCTTTGTGGCAGAAAGACTATCAAACGCCGTTAACTCTATCTATTAATATTTCACCGATACAGCTGCAAAGAGAAGTTTTACAAACGTATCTATTAGAGATGGTCGAAAAATACAATTTAAAAACCAGTAGTATTATTCTGGAAATAACAGAAACAGCTTTTATGGAAAATAGTAAAGAAGTGATTGAGATATTAACTTCTTTGTCTAATAAAGGATTTAGGATTGCTTTGGACGATTTTGGTATGGGTTATTCATCCATATCTCACCTTATTTCCTACCCTATTGATATAGTAAAATTAGACAAAAGCATGCAATCGTTAGGTGGAGAAAATAATAAGCGATTAAAAATAATCGAGAGCTTATCTTTAATGCTGAAGAAACTAGATTTTTCTGTGGTAGCTGAAGGAATCGAAACTGAAACCCAGCATCAGCTGTGTAAAAAATTAAATATAGACTACTTGCAAGGTTTTCTCTTTTCAAAGCCTATGCCTGTAAACGAAATTAATTTGCTGCTCGATGACTATTGTAAAAAAATAAGCCTTTAATAAATAGGTTATTTTGAGCCTTTGTAAAATTGAAGCTTAAATCAAACACCTGTGTAACCTTAAGCTAAAAACCTTTGGTTTGTGCCACATACTCAAACTAAAGGCTCTCCAATTGGCACAGCCTAGCGGGTTAAAACCTAAAACACATGCAAATCAGCTGTGTTTTTCCAAATGCTGACCGATGACAGCCAATACTTTTTCTTTTAACTCTGCTGCCTGAAAACTTCCTTTTACAAGGTAACCTTTAACAAAATCGTGTGACATTATAATCTTTTTTTCTTCTTCTCTTTCTGATGAGCTAAACATCATAACCACACACGAGCTGATTTCTATCATCTTCCTCAGTTTAGAAAACTCTTCTAAAAACTGAATACCATTGACTCTTGGCATATTGATGTCCAAAAATATGAGTATTGGAGGAAATCCATCAGGGTACTCTTTTCTGTTAGCTTCATAATTTTCTAGAAATTCTAATGCTTCCTGGCCATCTTTTTTTTCAAAAATTGTAAGATCTAATTCAGCCTCTTTAATTAATCTTTTAAGAATATACCGGTCAACTTCATTGTCATCGACAATTAATATAGGGGGTTTAATTTTTGTCATGTTAGCTTATCCATTGGTATTATTATTTTAAACGTCGTACCTTCATCAGAGCTTTGCAGTGATACTTCACCATTTAAATACTCAATATGTTTTTTAACCAGCGCCATCCCTAAACCAGAGCCTGTGCTCGTCTGTGCATGAAATCGCTTAAACATATCAAACACTTCACTTTGATGCTTTTGTGGTATTCCCATTCCGTTATCTGTAACAGTAATAAAAAACGTCTCTTGCTCATTAAAAATGTCACAGCGGACATAAGGCGAGTCTTTATTTCTGTCGTAATACTTCAACCCATTTGATATCAAATTTTCAATAATTTGAGCAAAACGCGCTTTTTCCGACCTTATAGGTACTGATAGATTAATTGTTGTTTCGAGCGTACAAGGATTATCTTTCATGAGCCAAGACAGTCGTTCTTTCATATCAATAATTAACTGATTAAAGTCAATTAAATCTTTATCCTCATTACCAATTTCAGCTTTGGCTAACAATAAAATATCAACAACAAGTGTTTCTAACTTTTCCATTTGTTGATAAATAACCAGTGCATTTCGGCTTGCCTCCTCTGTGTCTCCCGCTTTTATATCTTCGATAACAAAATGCGCTAGGGATTTAGCCCCTGACAGCGGTGACTTCAGGTCATGGGAAGCCCGATAAGCAAACTGGGCAAGCTCATCATTTGCTTGCTGCAGGGAAGCTGTCTGGCTGTTTATAATCTCTTTGAGTTCAATACTGTTTTCAATATTTAAAAGATCATTTTTAATTCGCTGTCTGGCCGCGATAACGAGTGCTTTTAATTCACCCGACGTTTTTATATCAAGTTCATCGTCTAGATTAATATTGCTTTCGGGCTTACTTGATAAAAGTAGAGTTAGATTTCGAATAGAGCTCGATATTGTGCGAGAAAGATAACTTATAAAAAGAATATTAAAAAAAGATATGATTATAACAAGTGGAATTAACGTCATTAGTATAAACGATACTGTTTTTCTAATTGGTTCCTCAAACAGCTCCGTGTTTTTATTAAAGCCACTTAGCGAAGTATTAAGATTTAGTAAAAAAGCGTCTCTACTAAGTTCCCCCTTTTTATACTGATTAACTGACAATAAGGCTTTATCAGCAATTTCAATATCGTTTTCACAGATTGTTAATGTATGATCTGTGTTAATAACTTTCATAACAGCATAATTTAACGGGTTTATTTGTTCAACACATTCAATAGGTTGCTGCCTAATTAACAATATATCCGACTCAATGGCATTTATATCTATGGGGATATCATTTTCTATTTTTTTAACTGACTTGGTAAGTTGATGTGTATACTTTAAATGAAGAAAGTTAAGTTGATGAAACTTAGCCCCTTTAGCTATTTCAAAAGCTGAGTAGACAGTAATACTTATCTCTGCTGCAGTTAATATTACAATAAGCATCAGTTTTCTTGAGATATTCATATACGACACCTATTTTAGCTACTAACCCAAAAATCTTTAAATAACACTATAATAATTATAGTATTTATAACCTTAGGTATAGCAGATTTTATCTTTTTTACTAGCTCCTCTATGAATAACAGTTGATATTTAGCTTTATTCACTTTTAATAAAAAGATCCTTTATTAGTTTTTTGCCACTATAAAGCAAACTTGGGTAATATTACGCCTCTAAAAGTGCTGGTGCATTGGCAAATACACCAGTAGCTAAATACAAAACTTTGTTAAGTCATCCCATATTTAAAAAGTGTATTAACATGCAGCATTTTTTGAATGAAAAATATAGGCTCGTGTGTGGTCGTACACTAGGTTAAAAGTAAAAGCGTAAAGGGTTATAAAAAAAGTTACGCCGATATCCATTATTAATGCTTCCCATAAGCCTACGTTTAAAATGCTCGCCATTACGGGAATAGTAAAAACAAGTAACCCGCCTTGAAATAAAATCACGTGAAAAATACGGAATAATACAGAACGTTGCTCTTTTGCACCGGTAGCTACTTTGTCAAAAAACCAATTAAAAACAAAATTCCAACACATCGCAATCGTTGCAATTATAATCATAGTGCCTGATAAAGCCGATATTGCATGCTCTGTAAATACAGCCAAACCAATAATCGACAGCGTTACCGCTAATACTTCAAACAAAACAGCCTGAAACATCCTCTCTAGCGACCCCATTTTTGCATCCATAATTAACCCCTTTTACGCCAAATAATTAAAGAAAATAATAGTGACATAATTTAATTATTTGCAAAGTTAGTAGCCATCACCTTTAGTGATAAGATGAGCAAATAAGTACTCACCTTTAAGTTGAATGATATGTATAGTTTTGAGCAACTAAAAATTTTTGTAACCGTGGTAGAAACAGGATCTTTTTCGGCAACAGCCCGAAAGCTTAACCGTGCACAATCGGGAATTAGCCAAGCTATTTCTAATCTTGAAATAGCGATTAATCAAACATTGTTTACGCGTAATAAAAATATACCCAGCTTAACGATCAGTGGTAAGGCATTGTTACCTGTCGCATACTCTATACTTCATCAGCAAAAGTATTTTGACCAAAAAGTGGATGCATTAGCAAAAAATTATGAGCATGAGGTAATTATAGCTATTGATGAAAGCCTAAATAATCAAGATATTTTAAAAGTGATTGCCCCACTTGCTGATCAGTTCCCGATTACTAATTTCGAAATAATATCGACAACAACTGACGATGTAGAAAACTTAGTAAAAATAGGAAAAGCACAAGTAGGTATCATTTATAGTGATGGGGAACTAAAAGTTGATATGGATTTTTTTCTATTAGGTCAAGCTCGATTTTTAACGATTTCATCACCAGAACACCCGCTTGCAAAGCTAAAGGCTGTAACAAGCAATGATTTAAAAGCCCATAGGCAATGTGTTCATCGCAGCCTTAGCCAAAAAGAGTTATGGTTTAGCTACGCAATTAGCTCTAGAATTTGGTACGCAAATACACATCAAACCCTTATCGACTTAGTAGTTCAGGGTATTGGTTGGGCGCTTGTACCCGAGTTTGCTATTAAGCGGTATATAAACCAAGCTGAAGTGGTAACGCTACCCGTTACTCATGAACAAGGCGGTTGGCTTACTCCTGTGGGATGCGTTGTTTCAAGAAGCCAATCAACAGGACCTGTTCTTCAAAGTTTAATAAATAGGTTGCAGCAACACTTTTTAAAGAGTGATAGCGCGGGAATAAAACAGTTTTAAACTGCTTTATTCACTTTTAATAGCAAGCTTCTTCTTTAGCTTTTCTTGCCACTCTACAGCAAGCTCTGGCAAAGTTAATGCTTCTAAAAGTATGTCTTCATAACCTACGTATTTTTTATCAAAAAATGCCTGAAACAGTTTTTTAACTGATATGTCGTGCGAGGCTTTATTCTCGATAACAACACTATCACCCGTTTTTGCAACGCCTTGCTCTAGTACCCTAAAATACACGCCAGTGCAGTAATGCTGCGTAAACAGTTTAAGGCTGTTTGTATTATTAAGCGCGATAGCGAGTTTAAAACAGGGTACACGAGGCTGGCTTACTTCAAGCAGTGCAGTACCAATTCGAATATGGTCACCTATGTGTATATTCGCTTCATTAAGGTCAGAAATCGTGAAGTTTTCGCCAAAGGCACCTACTGCTAAATCATCATTCTCGAGGGTTTGTTTCCAATACTCATAATGATTGTGCGAAAAAGCATATACCGCTTTATCTACCCCGCCGTGATTAACTAAATCAGCTTGCTCGTCACCTATAATGTTTAGCTTTTCAATCACTACAGGCTCGTTAGTTGGTATTTTGAATATTCCTGTTTTCACCTCTTTACCATTATGAATAAGAGTTTTAATTTTAGAAATATTAGTCGAGATGATTTTCATTGCGATACCAACGGATGAGGAAGTAAAAATTAATTATGCAGGTTTTAAAATTATTAGAAATAAATTTAAGCAAAAAAATGACCGCTCAAGACTAGGGCGTGTTTATCTTTGTGGATTGAAATTTATTCAATCTAGGGGCGATTAAATCGCGGCGCGAGGTTTGTAACCTAGTGGGCTAAGTAAAAACCGAGCAACAAAGAGTTAATCGTCCCTAGAAAGAACCCAGAGGGCAGCGCATGTTTGGTATTTATGCTGCGTTATCGCCCATTAATGGGGAATAACCACACTACATAGGCTCTGCCTTGCCTAAAAACCAAACATACTGCTGTAAATTCAACCACCAAAGTTCAACACGCCCTAAGCAGTCATTTCACAATATACAGCTTTTATTATTCTGCTTGCTTTAAAAAATACGTCTCGGCTAGTCCGTTATGTATTCCAGCTAAGTCTATTTGTATTTCATCGATAAAGTCATGCAACAGACCATTTTTAAGTACTCGTACGTCTTTATTTTCTAACTCAACAATTGCATTATCAATTGATTTAATAATTTCTGTTGAGTTTGGCAAAGGTAAAACCAATGCTTTTAATTCATTCATACAAAATAAAATAGATCGTGGGAATACTTTGCTGTGCATCACAAATTCTATTACATCTGCACGCTGTACTCTAACGCCCATTTCTTGGCGATACATTTGATAAGCACTTAATGAGCGCAATAAGCTGATCCACTGAATATTATCAAACGGCTTCACTTCTTCTTCATTAGTAATTAACGTAGCAGAGCGAATATCTAAAATTCGCGATGTCATGTCTGCGCGCTCTATAATCGAACCAAAGCGGATAAAAACATAGCCCTGATCATGATTAATTGTGGCATCTAACGCCCCAAATATTTGATGGGCTGAATCTATAATCTTTTTTAAATAATCAAAACGTCCGCGCTTTGTTATCCCTTCTTTTTGATTATCTTTTACATAATAATAAAGAGAGTTAATTTCTTCCCATACATCTCGAGGTATTACATCGCGGATTGTACGCGCGCTTTCTCGTGCCGAAGTAATAGAGTTTAAAATTGACGAGCTGTTATCACTACCAACAAGTAAATACCTTAATGCTTTTTGTTCAGTAAAATCAGTATGGTTTTCTGAATACGCTTTACGCACACCAATAATATCAATTAATGGCTCCCAGCCGGTACATACGCCTTTGGGTAAGTCCATCATCAGTAAATTGTTAACGTTGATTAAACGAGCTACATTTTCCGCACGCTCAATGTATCGAGATACCCAATATAAAGTTTCGCCTACTCTTGATAACATATTATTTAGCCTCTTCGTCAACAATCCAAGTATCTTTACTGCCACCACCTTGTGATGAATTAACCACCAAAGAGCCTTTAACCATAGCAACACGCGTTAATCCGCCAGTGGTAACTTGCGTATCTTTACCTGATGATAAAATAAACGGTCTTAAATCGGTATGTCGACCATCTGGTTTATTACCATCAAATGTTGGTACTGTTGATAAATCTAATGTTGGTTGAGCTACCCAGTTTCGTGGGTCCGCTTTAATTTGAGCAATACACGCTTCTTGTTCTTTTTTAGTCGATTTAGGTCCAATTAATAATCCATATCCACCAGATTCATTTGCTGGTTTAACAACAAGCTTATCGATATTTTTAATCACATGGTCGCATTCTTTCGGGTCTAAACATTTGAACGTTGGGACATTAGCAAGCTTAGCTTCCTCGCCTAAGTAGTACTTAATCATCTCAGGTACGTAAGCGTAAACTACTTTGTCATCAGCAACGCCTGCGCCTGGTGCATTAACCAAAGCAACATTACCTTTAGACCAAGCACGCATTAATCCAGGAACGCCAAGTTGGGATTCTGGTAAAAAGGCTTCTGGGTCTAAAAACAAATCATCTATACGACGATAAATAACATCAACTCGTTGTAGCCCTGTGATTGTTCTCATGTATACACAGTCATCTTTTTCAACAACTAAATCGCGCCCTTCTACCAGTTCGCAACCCATTTCTTGGGCAAGGTAACAATGCTCAAAATAAGCGGAGTTAAACACACCAGGAGTAAGTACCACGACTTCTGGTTTATCTTGTGGACGAGGCGACATTGCCGCTAGCATATCAAATAATTGTGAAGGGTAATCATCAACAGGTAAAATCGACACTTGCTCAAATAATTCAGGGAATACACGCTTCATTACAGAGCGATTTTCAAGCATATAAGATACACCAGAAGGAACACGCAGGTTATCCTCAAGCACATACATTGTACCGCTACCATCGCGTACTAAATCTGAGCCACAAATATGCGCCCATATCTTATTTGGCGGGTTTATTCCCACGCATTGCTGGCGAAAGTTAACTGATTTTTCTAGTAACCCTTTTGGAAAAACACCATCTTTTATTATTTTTTGGTCGTGGTATAAATCATCTATAAAAAGGTTAAGCGCTTCAACACGTTGCTTTAAACCAACCTCTACGCTTTGCCATTCTTTTTTACCAATTGTACGAGGAATAATATCAAACGGCCAGGCTCTATCTATCATATTACCTTCGTTGTAAACCGTGAAAGTAATACCCATTTCTTTAATTGCTAAATCAGCAACCGCTCTGGCTTTTACTAATTCTTCTGCTGATAAATTAGCAAAAAATTGTGCTAATTGTGTTCCATGCGATCTAACGTTTCCTTGTGCATCAATTAATTCATCAAAGAAACCTTTTGTTTGGTACGCTTTCCAATCAATTTTCATACACTCTTTCACCTTATCCATCATCATATATGACGTAGTTAAACTGCTATTCCATTCGAATCATATCAACCGCTACATCAAGCAATTGACTACCGCCACCAAATACCACTCCTTTTAAAGGAGTTACGTCAGAAAAGTCTCGCCCTACGGCTAGAGTAATATGCTGATCGCGTGGTAAAACATTATTTGTTGGATCAAAATCAACCCAACCAAAGTTTGGCACAAATACCGCAAACCATGCATGAGTTGCATCTGCACCTTCTAGCTTTTCTTCGCCTTCTGGCGGCATGGTTTCTATGTACCCACTTACGTATCGACCTGCTAACCCCACGCTGCGTAAGCATGCAAGCGCAAAGTGTGCAAAGTCTTGGCAAACGCCCCTTTTTTGTGCAAAAACAGTACTCAAAGGCGTACTAATTGTTGTAAAACCAGGATCATAATGAAATTCATGAAAAATCCGTGCCATTAAATCTTTGCATGCAGAAATTATATTTTTGTGTGCATCAAACGAAATTAATGCGTATTCCTTAATTCCTTTATCTATTGGAATAAGCTGTGAAGGTAGTACAAATTCAGACGTTTTTAATAATTCCGCTGTATTTGGTTTAACCAATAAATCACGTACTTTTCGCCAAGCAATATCAACGCTCTCTAAATTACTATTAGCGCCGACTAACAGTTCTACCTCGCTGATCATCGTTACTTTAAGTTTTTTATGCTGTATTGCTATTTCAAACGCTGTTACCTGATTATTAAAATAATCAGTAAATGTTTGTAAGTAAGTCGGTGTAGGTTCAATTTCTACACGACTACTGTGGCATATTTGCCCGCGATTCGTTTTTGGCGTTAATCGCGCTTGGTTTTGACACAAACTAACAAAGTCTGAATAGTTGTATGTAGTCGAGTGCTTTATTTTATATTTCACGATTGAGCTTGCTCAATATTAGTCCAGTTCAATTTATTTGCCGTTTGAGTATGAGAAAAATACTGTAGTAATAATACATCACAAAATGTATCTAAGTTCATACGCGTATTATGGTTAAATTCGATTAACTGGTTACGTTGTCCATTTTCACTTTTTTGTAGGTAATCTTTCTCAGTTACATAACAACTTGTTTTAGACAGTAAAATTGCTTTTTCGTGTGCCGCAATTACGCCTTGTCTGCGTTTTGTGGGTAAATGCTTACACAACTTATTAATTTCCTCTAACTGAAATAATAAAGAACGTGGGTATTCAGCATCTAAAAGTAATAACTCAAGCCCTGTACCAATGGTTTGATACATTCTGTATCGGCGCTTATGCGTAACTAAACTAACTTGGCAACTTAGCACGGCTTCAAGTAAGCCAAGCTCTTCGGGCTCGTCTAACTCTTTGGTTAATAAAGCCGCACTTAGTGATGTAATTTGTAAGCTACGCTCTACTCTTCTACCCATTTCGAGTAAAAACCAGCCGTTACTATTTGGCATACAATCTGTAATCGAGCCATTAAAAGCCATAATTGAGCCTATAACTCTATCTAGGCTGCTTTGCATTGCACGCGTTGGAATATTAATATTTACATTTTTAAATATCTTAATTTGCTCACTAATATCATCAATTATTCGGCGACTATCATAGGACAGTAATTCTTGAATTTGCACCGACGCATTCGCAATATATTTTAATGTATTAATAATACTGCCAGCGCATTGCTCGTCTGCAAGCAGTTGAAAAGCGGTTTCTTTCGACAGGTTTACATCAATGCCATCTAGTTTTAAATCAGGTTCTACATATGGATAAACAATATATTGCGACTTAATAGCATTTGAAAGCCGTGCAACTATACTTTTTCGTATTGAATCTGGGTAAACAGAAAACTCGGTGTACTTGTCTATAAAAATACGCAAAATACGTATGGTGTTTTCGCAGCGCTCTAAGTATCGACCTAACCAAAAAAGGTGCTCAGCCGTGCGGCTCGAAATAACCCCTTCGAGTAGCGTCACATCCATTCTTTTTCTAATGGGTACTGGTGGATTATGCTCGCCTAAATCAACTCTATCGGCTGTATTTATCCATGTATCTTTGATCCAACCAGATACTCTTGGGTTGTTACTTTTTTCGTTTGAAAAACACAGTGCTGAAGGAAGTACTTCTACACCATTTTCTGTGGTTAATGCATAACACCTAAACACCACTGGCTTGGAGATTAATTGCCCGTCATGCCAAAATGGTGCACTGCTAAAAGAAGGCTTTTCTTGGAAAAAGTAATTATCGGGTTCTTTGCTAATAAGTAGCTTTATTTCTTGCTCGTCCAACACTCCATCTAACTTGAGTGTAGGGTCTATAGCTGATAGTAGTTCGAGGTTATTCCAATCAACGGCTTGCGCTTCTTTTACATTTAAGTAATTTGGCTCACCCAACAACAGCGGCTGTTTTAAAATTTGCTGCGATAACTTTTCTAAGTTGCACTTTATTGAAGGTGACGAGAGCACACCACTACCAAACGGGTTTAAAACCTTAACAGACCCTTGTCGTACCGATTGTAATAAGCCCGGAATACCATGAAGTGAATATTCAGTTTGCTCTAAAGAATCAATACAACGATCAGAAACCCAGCGTAAAATGACATTAATCTTACCCAAGCCTTGTAACGATTTTAAACAAACGTCACCACCACGTACGGTTAAGTCGGCGCTTTGTACTAATGTATAGCCAAAGTAGGTAGATAGAAATGCATGCTCGTTGTAGTTAGGATCATCAATTCCTTGGGTTAGAATTACAATTCGTGGGTCATCCATATAATGGGTATATTCATTAATACCCTCTTGGAATAGATTTAGAAATTCTTTAATTTGCTGAACATTACATTCTGCAAATTCTTCAGCCATTACACGCCTTGCAATAATACGGCTTTTAATTAATAGCCCTAAGCCTAAAGGGCACTGACAATGATCGCTTAATACTTTAAATTCGCCTGTAGGCGTGCGGTAAACATCTAATGCAGTAAAAAAAAGTGTTAATTCGTTACTAGGTAAACTAAAACCTTCGCGTAAGTAATTAGGGTCTTGAAAAAGCTGCTTTGCAGGAATGTGACCATCAACTAAAAGAGTTTGATCACCGTAAATATCTTGCTGAATTTTATTTAATAAAAGGGTTCTTTGCTTTATTCCCTCTTCAAGCAACGTCCAATCAGCTTTTGATAACATAAAAGGCAACGGGTCGAAGTGCCATTGCTTATTACTTTCATTTTTAATATTGCCATTTTGTAGTAATTGGCTAATTTCTGTAGCGCGGCTACTAACATCGTCTGCTGTTAGGCTAGCTAAACGCTTAAATAAAGTATCCCAATGTTCTGGGTTTAAACCACTGTGGTTTGCTAATTCATCATGTCCATGTGATTTATCAAGGTATAAAGACAACCACTCAGGCAATTCCGGCATCGCGTTATTGTTAATATACAAGCTGAAAGTGCTCCAATTTATAGTAAATAGCCGTGTTCATAATGATGCTTTAAAAATATTTAGTCATTCCACTTTAAATAATTTCAAAGTGGAATGACACAACTATCAATTATTATTTAAAGTTAGGCTGCCTGCGTAAATCCAAGGTATTTGGATAATCAGGATTACTACTTTCTTCATCAGGTACCACGTATTCACTTGCACTTTGCGCCGATTGAAAACTATGCGTAACCGCCGATGGGCTCCAGCTTGGTTCTGCTGATGCAAGTAACGATGGTGTATGCCCATGCTCCCAAAATCTTGCAACTCTGCGCCCTTCAGCTTCAAATGCATTAACCGGTAGCGTTTCAGGATTACGACCCCCAGCATGGCTCACATGATATACAAAGCCTCCAACTGAACGACCTTCCCACGTATCGATTAAATCAAAAACTAATGGAGCATGTACGCCAATAGTTGGGTGAAGCGCTGTAGGTGGTTGCCAAGCTCTGTATCGTATACCCGCGACCATTTCATCTTTTGCTTTACCTTTAACCGGTTTAAGCGGCACTCTTCGACCATTACACGTTACAACATAGCGATCGCTCATTGTTCCTTGTACTTTTATTTGCACTCTTTCTAATGACGAATCTACATAGCGCGCCGTACCCGACGCACTTGCCTCTTCGCCTAGTACATGCCAAGGCTCGATTGCGGTTCTAAGCTCAAGTGTAACGTTATCAAGTTCTCGCGTTCCACATACCGGAAACCTAAATTCAAAAAATGGATTTAACCAACTTAACTGAAATTGAAAACCTGCTTGTTGTAAATCGCGGCTTACTTCAGCTAAATCGTTTTCTACATATTGTGGTAATAAAAACTTGTCGTGTAACTCTGTACCCCAACGTATTAATGGCTTGTGGTAAGGTTTTTTCCAAAACCAAGCAAGTAAAGTACGCAACAGTAGCATTTGCACTAAGCTCATTTGTGAATGTGGAGGCATTTCAAAGCCTCTAAATTCTACAATCCCTAAACGACCTGTGGCTGAGTCGGGTGAATAGAGCTTATCTATACAAAATTCTGCTCTGTGTGTATTACCCGTTAAATCCACCAATAAATTACGAAGTAACCTATCAACTAACCAAGGTTCAGGCACCTCACCTTCGGGCATATGCGAAAAGGCAATTTCTAACTCGTATAAAACTTCATCACGGGCTTCATCCACTCGCGGCGCTTGGCTTGTAGGACCAATAAAAAGCCCCGAAAATAAATACGACAAACCAGGATGATGCTGCCAATAGGTAATAAAACTTCTTAAAATATCAGGTCTGCGTAAAAATGGGCTTTGCTCAGGTGTTTCGCCACCAAGCGTTACGTGGTTACCACCACCAGTACCAGTATGGCGACCATCTGCCATAAACTTATCAGTACCTAATCGGCATTCTTTTGCTAAACCGTATAACGTTGTAGTTCGACTGACTAATTGATCCCACGATGTTGAAGGATGAATGTTTACTTCAATAACACCTGGATCTGGCGTTACAGCGTATTTTTCTACGCGGCTATCTTTAGGTGGGCTATAGCCTTCAATAACAAGCGGCATTTTAAGTTCTTTTGCTACACTCTCTATACTACTTATTAAACCCATGTAATGTTCAAAATGACTTGTTGGTGGCATAAATATATATAAACGCCCCTCTCTCACTTCCATTACAAGCGCAGTTTTAACCATTTCTTTACCAATAAAGCCCTTTTTAAGCTTTTTAGCTTTGGTAAAATTTTCTGGAATATCAAACGGGTCGCGGTCAATAATATTGCCGCTCCACTCAAGGCTGTCTAAAGGTAGGCGATAACCAAGTGGTGATTCACCCGGTAATAAAAAACAATGACCCCGTTTAAACTCCCACGTACACGACTGCCAACAGTTTTTACTATCGTTCCATTTTAAAGGTAGAACATAGCCAACAGGCTTTTCTATGCCTTTATCCATTTTAGCTAAAAAGCCTTTTCGGCTCATTGCATGAAGAAGTTCTGGTTGATCAGGCTTTATTTCGGTAGGTAATGAAGCTTCTTGCCACATGTGATATAAAATATCTTCATAAGCCGTAGTAAGTGCCTTGGTTTCAAGACCAAGTGAGTCACACAGTTTATCAGCAAACTTTTTAGTATCGGTATGATCAAATTTATAATCTTTATTAGGATCGGCTAATAGTGCAGCATCTTGCCATAAAGGCTCACCATCTTTGCGCCAATAGCACGCATATTGCCAACGTGGTAATGGCTCACCCGGATACCATTTACCTTGTCCGTAATGAGTAAAGCCACCTTTTGTGTATACTTTATTCATTTCTACAAATAAATTTTGAGCTAATATTCTTTTTTCTTTACCATCGGCATCAGTGTTCCACTGAGGATGTTCCATATCGTCAATAGAAATAAACGTAGGTTCGCCGCCCATGGTTAAATGGATGTTTTCTTCATTGTAAACATTATCAACGTGCTGACCTAAGCGGTTAATTGCCGCCCACTGCGCCTCAGAATACGGCTTAGTAACACGTGGGTCTTCGTGTACACGCGTTACTTTATTATAAAAGCTAAACTCAGATTTACAGTCGTCTATACCGCCTGTTACCGGCGCTGCCGAGCTTGGCTCTGGCGTACACGCCAATGGAATATGACCTTCACCAGCAAATAAACCCGAGGTAGGATCAAGCCCTATCCAACCTGCACCCGGAATATACACCTCGGTCCATGCATGCAAATCGGTAAAGTCTTCTTCTGGACCGCTTGGGCCATCTAGTGATTTTTGATCTGAGGTTAGCTGTACTAGGTAACCCGATACAAATCGAGATGCCAACCCTAAATGACGAAACAATTGTACTAACAACCAAGCAGAATCACGACACGAACCTGTTTTTTTACTTATTGTTTCGTTTGCCGTTTGCACACCGGGTTCTAAACGAATGCCATAACCTACTAATTCATAAATAGCTTGATTAACAGCCACTAAAAAATCAACGCTTCTAAGCGGCTCTTTAGGATTTAAAGATTCAATTAATTCTTTAAATTTTGGACTGGCTTTACGTTTTTTTAAATAAGGAGTGAGTTCTGATTTTGAAATAGCATCGTAAACAAACGGGAAGTTTTCGGCGTAATCTTCTAAAAAGAAATCAAAAGGATTAATAACCGTTAGTTCGGCGACCAAATCAACTGTAAAACTAAATTCGGTAGTTGGCTTGTTAAACACCACCCTCGCTTGGTAATTACCAAAAGGGTCTTGTTGCCAATTTATATAATGATCTTCTGGAACTATTTTTAAAGAATAACTTTTAATTTTTGTACGGCTATGTGGCGCTGGACGTAATCGGAATATATGCGGCCCCATATTAACTGACCGATCGTATTTATACTGAGTATGGTGCGAAATCCCAACTGTAATTGTCATCTATTAATTCCCCTTTAATAATGTATGGCCACAATATAACGCTGAAAATATTATTTGGACTAATTCACTTGTGCAATTTTTATACCAAAAGACTTGCTTAAGTAGTACTGTTCATCCACTCGCGGCTCTTGCACAAAGCAACGTTATGCATAAAGGTTTTGACCTAATTAATAGGAAAAACACACCAATTCAATAAATAGTAAACTTAGTGTAATTTAAACCATCAATTTTAGATTTTTAATGGTGCAGAAAATGCACCAAAATAGTGCTTTAAAATAACTTACAATTAAAGCTAATTAATTTAAAATATTGAAATAAAACAAATAAAGTTAATTTTTCAAAATACTTACTCCGTTATTTATAACGCTAAACGGTTATAATTAAAAGTATTTATTTAGAGTTTAAAAATCATTAAAAATAATCATTAAATAGTAAGAAATAGTTCACAATAAAGCTGCTGTTAAAGTAAGTAACGGTGCTATACTAGATCGATTTTTAACCGCTTACGTTACAGTAAAACTAACAATCTCGATGAGATAAAACAAGCAACTTTTAATACATAGATGCTTACTTTAAAGATTAGTTTTGCAGTGGTGTGTTTTAATTTCAAACAAAACAGAACACGTCCAATTTGAAAAACCAGCACACCTCACTAACCTGTTAATTTTTCATTATCATCAATGCTAAAGGTAATGCAGCACTAGGGCGTGTTGTTCTTTGGTGGTTGAATTTGCAGCAGTGTGTTTGGTATTTAAGCAAGGCAGAGTCTATGATGTGTGGTTGTTCCCCATACATAGGCGATAACGCAGCATAAATGCCAAACATGCGCTGCCCCTGGGTTCTTTCTAGGGACGATTGACTCTTTGTTGCTCGGTTTTTACTTAGCCCACTAGGTTACAAACCTCGCGCCGCGATTAAATCGCCCCTAGATTGAACAAATTTCAATCCCAAAAATCAACACGGCCTAGCATATTTTCAGATTTTTTAAATCAACCCAATCTACCTAATAGGATATTTTCTTATGCAAAAGCTAACAGATGTCGGTGAAAACTTAGTTAATGGTATAGCATCTCGTTATAACCTCAGTCACGATGCAGTAATTCACATGTTAGTTAGCGTTAATAACGGCGGTTGCTCAATGGCACAGTTTAATTGCCCAGAACTTGGTGGTTCTGGTCAATGGATGCGTGGCGGAATGACAATGGTTGGCGACATGTTTAACAACGGCTTAAAATCAACCGTTGATAACTTGTGCAACGAACTTGCTAATATATTGAGCAATAACCAAATATTCCCGGTTATTCCTGCAGGAACGCCTGGCAGCAATCAATGGTGGCCAGGTAATCTAGGCAGCCCATTTAGCAGTGGTGCGCAAAATAATATTCGCTACGCTATATTCCCTAATCGCTTAGCCGTTGAATTAAATGGACAAGTGAGCGTATACGACACGTTAGATCATAATATTGGTGGTGTAAGCCAACAGCAAGGCAATAATACCTCTCTTACATTTAACAGTCAGTGGGGGACAATTAATGTAAATACCCTGCCATTAATTTCAGGGCAAACGCCAACGCCTCCAGAACCACAAAAAGACTTTACGCAGCAAGTAACGCAGCCGAATTTTGCATCGTTAACACCAAACCAAGTTGAAGCACCGGCTAATAATACTGTGGGGCAATACTCGGTAGACGAAACGCTTCAAATAATTGAAAAGTTAGCACAACTTCGCGACTCTAATGCGTTGAGTGATGATGAATTTAATATTAAAAAGTCTGAACTTTTAAAAAGGATTTAACCACTATCCTCCAATAGCATAGCGCTAAGTAAAAGTGGTTTATACGGTCTCTTTTTTATTCGGTAACATATGAAAACATTTAAATGTAATTGCACAGATCAACTTATTTTATTTTTTGAAAGCAGCCATTGTTTGGCTTGCGGTAGAACCGTGGGTATTGATGATGAGTTCGACCAAGTTGAACCCTATGAAATTGATGAGCAATCGGGGTTATTTTACAAAGCAGAAGCGCCTGACGTTTTTTATAAAAAATGTGATAACAACGCTCAGTATCACGTATGCAATGGTATGGTTAATTTAGACACATTTATACCTGTTGCCGATAAAGACGAAGTGCTGTGTTTTTCGTGCCGCTTTAATGAAACGGTGCCCGATTTAAGTATTGTTGAACATATTCCATTATGGAAAAAAATGGAGACAGCAAAACGTCGCGCTTTGTATACATTAAAATCATTATCACTCCCTTTAAATACAACGATTCAAGAACCTGAAAGCGGATTAAGCTTCGATTTTATAGCAGACCGTAACGTAAGCGATCACTTTGTAAGCCCTATTATAGGTCAGGACGTTGTATTTACAGGACACGATTGCGGGCATATCACTATAAACCTAGCTGAAGCAGACGACGTAGCACGCTCTCAAGCTAAAATAGCAATGGGTGAGCGTTATCGGACTTTACTTGGTCATTTTCGCCATGAACTTGGTCATTATTATTTTGATCAACTAATCGCAAATTCACCAAAAAAACATACTTTATGTAAGCAATATTTTGGTGATGACGAATTAGATTACCAGCAAGCGCTCGATACTCATTACAAGCAAGGTGCGCCAGCTAACTGGCATGAAACCTTTATTAGTGAATACGCTACTATGCACCCTTATGAAGACTGGGCAGAAACATGGGCGCATTACATGCATATTATCGATACTTTAGAAACAGCCAAAAACTTTTCAATTACAGGCTCAACAACGGGTAATGAGTTTGAATTAGATGAAGCAGACGAGCTTCGATTGCCACAAAGTGCTTATTACTTTAATTCACAAACATCGATTGATGCTATTTTAGATACTTGGATGGAATTTTCGATCATTCTAAATTCACTAAATCGCAGCATGGGACTTGCCGATGCCTACCCATTTGTACTTACTCAAGCGGTGCGAACTAAGTTATCTTTCATCCATCATGCTATCCATAACAGGCTCAATTTAATGCCTGATTTGAGCATTGGAAAAGTGTAATAAAATAAGCTCAGTCCAAAAAACATTTTAATAAAGAGCCATTTATTCTTGCTATGACTTTTCATGCATAGGTAGGTGGCTTTTTTATGATGAGCAAAAGCCGTAAAAATAGTATATCCCCTACTTTCTCGCTGAAGCTTTGTTAGTTTGTCACAGCGAGGTTATTCTTAAGTCGACTTATGATTTTTTCTTGGTAAATACTAACTGTAGAAAACTTTTGTATTGAAACAAATAAGTCAGTTAGTTTTTCGTTTGATATATCAGAGATATTAATCCCTTTATATATAATAGGTGCATTATTTTGTCTGGTTAGCTTATTCGACAGTAAAATATTCAATTTTACTGTACGTGCTAACTCTTCTTGATACAGAAAAAATTCTCTTAAATGTGTGCTAACAATATTGGCTGGTTTTGATCTGTCTATCATTAAAATTTCGTCAATTAGTCGATTTAACCTGCTGCGAGACTCTATTGCTTCGTCGAGAATATCTAACCAATTAAGTTCGCTATTTGATAGTAAAGCTAAAAAATATACCGTACGTGCTTTATTGTAATTAATAAAACCAGGCCACATAACATCTTCGCTAGATACTCTAAGTGCTTTATCAAACTGCTCAGCGGCAGATTTAAGATACATACTTACTTCTTCAAGTATTGATGGCTCTATAGTATTAATATTTTTTTGAGCCAGCTCTAAACCATCAATCGACAAAATATCTACAGAGTTCATATTTAGCGACTCTCGTAACAAATGCATGCCTTTTTTGTTGTAATACAAACCTAGGTAATTATGGTAAATGGTTTTTGTCACTGGGTTACGAAGAATTGGACCTCTCACATGAAGTAAGTCTGCATGAATATTAAAATTATCATCAGCTACAAAACTTTGGTAAGACACAACAGCTTTAAATAGCTTTATTGTTTCCGTTATTTGAATTGAATTACCTTTACTCACCGAGTGCAATATTTCACAGCGCCTATCAACTTCTGACAAAATTGTATCCATACGCTTTTTATAAAGCACTTTGTTAGTTTCTGATGCATTAAAAACAGCTGGAAATAAAACAATTAGGTCAATTATATACTGAAGGGTATCGGCAAAAAGAACGGCGGTTTCTGACTCTTTTTTTAGTTTATGCTCAATAGAGTCAAAAATTTCTTTCTCTAGTGTATTTTCATCTTGGGATTTAAACTGATTAATTAACTCTGGAAGTGAGGTTACGTAATTTTCATTATCTAAAATGTTACCTTCCATTTTGCTAATATTATTTACACTATCAATTGATGTATATGTTCTAACAGTAATAAATAAAGCTAATACGGCTATACAAAAGCTTACTGTTGATATGGTAAAGCTTAGTAAATCTTTACCTTCTTTTAAATCATATACCCATACAGCAAGAAAAGCTGAAAGTAGAACAAGTAATAATATTGTAAAATATAACATTTTTGATGTGCGCATATGTCTTCCAGACTTGGGTCGAGCTAACAATCTAACATTGCTGATTTATAACACGAAAAACGCAGACTTCACACGCAAACTGAGAGCTATATAACCTCTGTAGAGCACAAGTAATGAAATATCTGCATCACTCTTCCCATTTACCCAGCGCTTGTTTGTCACTTTGTTTAAACTCAACCCAATTTGATGAGTCTTTAAAGTGCTCTTTCTTCCAAAACGTGGCGTGGTTTTTTAAATAATCCATTATAAATTGTGCGCCTTCGAACGCGGCTTGGCGATGGCGGGAAGTGACGCCAACAAACACAATTTGCTCGCCAAGGGCTAAGTAACCAACGCGGTGAATAATACATATTCGCGCTAGTTGCCAGCGCGTTTGTGCTTGCTCTGCAATAGATTGAAGAAGTTGCTCGGTCATACCAGGGTAGTGTTCAAGCTCAAGTGCAATAACGTTGTCACCACTGCTGAACTCTCTTACCAAACCTGTAAAGGTGACAACAGCGCCATCGCTTTTATTATTACTACAAAGCGTATTGTGCTCGTCACCTACATTAAAATCATCGGTTTGTACTTGAATATGTATGCTCATTAGCCACCTGTAACCGGCGGAAAAAAGGCAAGCTCATCCCCTGCTTTCACTATTTCGTCGCTTGATGACATAGTTTGGTTAAGCGCTGCAAGTAGCTCACGCTCTTCCAGCCACGGTTGCCAATGCGGATATTGGCTCACTAATCTTAATTTAAGTTCTGAAATAGTAAGCGGCCGCGTAATCTCAAGGCTTAATTTACTGCACTTCAAGCGCTCTTTTAGTTGCCCAAAAAAAAATATCTCTACATTTTGGGCACTAGATATAGCATCGTTTGGATTAATCTCGCTGCCAACTGCCATTTTTGCCCCCTGCTTTTTGAGTAACCCGCATGCCGCTAATTTCCATTAGTGGATCGGCTGCTTTACACATATCAAACAAAGTAAGGCTAGCAACAGATACCGCTGTTAACGCTTCCATTTCTACGCCAGTTTTACCGGCAAGCTTGCAGTAGCTGGTTATTTTAATTTGGCTGTTTGCTTCATCAAGTTCAAAATCAACTGCTACTTTACTAAGTGCAAGCGGATGACAAAGCGGGATTAAATCGGCGCACTTTTTAGCGCCTTGAATACCCGCAATACGTGCCACGCCTAACACATCGCCCTTTTTGTTTTGATTAAGCATTACTTGCTCAAAGGCAAGCTTACTCATGCTAATAAATGCTTCAGCTGAGGCGTCGCGCAGGGTTACGTCCTTGAGCGATACATCAACCATATTCGCTTGGCCGTTTTCGTCAACGTGGCTTAACATACTATTGCTCACGCGATTCACACTTTTTACCAATGGTAATGTGCGGTACAAAGTTACACGGTTTATGCATTGAGTTAAGTTGATCTTTTATAATGCCTGTCCATGCTGTTTTGCATGCGCCTGTCGAGCCTGGCATACAAAAAATAACGGTGTTGTTAGCAAGTCCCGCAAGTGCACGAGATTGAATAGTAGAGTTACCAATTTCACCGTACGATATATGTCTAAATAGCTCACCAAAGCCGTCTACGCTTTTATCAAACAGCGGCGCAAATGCCTCAGGTGTTGAATCACGTTCGGTAAATCCTGTACCACCAGTCACTAAAATAGCGTGAATGGTGTCATCGGCTATCCACTGCGATGCAATAGCGCGCATTTGGTAAACATCATCTTTTACAATGTCTTTATCCGCTAAGTGATGACCGGCCTCGGTTAGCGCTTTAATTAAATAATGACCAGAAGTATCGGTAATCGCATCGCGCGTGTCGCTTACTGTAAGTACGGCAATGTTTAAAGGTATTTGTGACTCGCTTGTGTGGCTCATAATGTTTTTCTCAATTGGTTAATGCTTTGGTCAAAATGCTCATTTACAGCTTTAAATTGCGCCGGTGTATTGGTGTTTATTAATGCATGCGCTTTATTACATAAAAGCGTTTGCACACCAATGCTTTGGGTAAACTGTTTTATTGATTTATGACTGCTTGCGTTTGTGAGTATGTGTTTTAAATGATTTTTTACACTGCTTGTATTACGAATATACAGCGGTAGAGGTTCATTTTCAAAGTGCCAAGCATGTATTTGTGACTGATTTAATTGATTGCTCACACTTTGTACGTTATTTGACTGAGAAGCCAGCACTATTGTGCTTAACAAACTACTCGTAAGTAGAGGCATATCTACCGCAGTAATAAGTAAATCGTGCTCGGTGGCTATTAATGTTGAGTAAATACCGCCAAGGGGTCCACTATTTGGGTATATATCTTTAACGTACTTTTCTGAGGGATAATCGCTCGGTGAATAATGGCTCGATGACTTGAGCGGATTTATAACATTGCGGCTTATTAGTATGTTTTTAGCACCTGCGTCTTTTAATAAATCACACGCATTGTGTAATAGCGTTTTATTTTTTAAAACTAAATCGGCTTTGTCTGTGCCCATTCTTGATGACTTACCACCAGCAAGCACAACGCCTGTAAAATCTCGCTTTGCTTTTACTTCCATATTAGCCGCCTAACATCGCTAAGTGAGTTGTCGAGCCTGTTAAGCGTTTATCTAGCTCATGGCTTATTTCTTTATTGCCCATAGCAGCTCGAATAGCCTTTACTGTCGCTGCAGTATCGTCCTCGTTTAGTAGCTCGCGTAAATCGATTCCTTGCTCGGAAAATAAACATAGGTGTAATTTACCCAGCGCCGATACCCTTAAGCGATTACAGCTTTTACAAAAATCTTTGCTGTAAGGCATTATTAAACCAATACGACCATCGTAATCAGGATGACAAAATTCCTCAGCGGGTCCGTTTAGTTTCCCCCTAACGACTTGTAACCAACCTTGGTCGAGTAATTGGGCTTTAACCGTTTGCCCACTTAAGTGGTTTTCTTCAAAAAAGGTTGCGCCGTCACCTGTTTCCATTAATTCTATAAAGCGAACCGTAACTTTGTGGTGTTTTACCCACGCTAAAAAATCCTTCAATTGGTTTTTATTAAACTGCTTGGCAAGCACTGCATTTATTTTTATGTCTTTTATGCCCAGCTCTACCGCGCGCTCAATCCCTTTTAAAATAAGGGTAAGTTTATCGTGCCCTGTTATGAGTTTAAACATACTCGGATTTAAACTATCAATGCTGACATTAAGCGCATCAAGCCCTGCTTCTGCAAATTCATCAATTTTATTTAATAAATTAAACCCGTTGGTAGTAATAGCTACTTTTTCTATGCCTGGCGTATTTTTACAGAGCTTTATAATATCGGTTACGTCGTTTCGTAAGCATGGTTCGCCACCTGTAATACGCACTTTTTTAGTACCTAGTTCTGCAAACGCATTTACAAGCGTGCTAATTTCGTTTTTATTTAAAAAATTACGCGGCGTATCGCACTGATACCCGTTTGGTAAACAATAACTACAACTAAAATTACATACATCGGTTATTGAGAGACGCAAATAGTTAAACTGCCGACCAAATTGATCATTAAGCATATGCTTCCTTTTTTCTTTACATTACAACCGCAACATCAATGCTGCTAGAACCTGCTTTGTAATGTTGTTTTATTAATTGGCTTAATTGTGTTTTACACGAACCGCAATTCGTTCCACATTTAAGTTCAGACCCCAATTGCTCGACTGTGTTTGCACCGTTTTTAATGGCGTTTATAATTGGCTGCTCTCTTACTTTAAAGCAGCTACACACTTGCACACCTTGGGTAAATTCTTCATCGGGGGTTGCATAAAGCAAAGACTGTAACTGTGTAAAAGTCAGTAATGGCTCTGCAAACAAATGGTTTATCCACTCAAGTGATATTTCTTTTTGTTCATTAGAAATAACACCAACAAACGCTAATTGATCGTTTTGAATACACTGCACATGCATGGCTTTTGCCGTATTCATAGCCGACCACTGCCCTTGTAAACCAGTTAAGGTTTGGCAGTAATACAGTAAATCACTTTGTGGCTCATTAAGCGCCAATTGGTAATTAAAGCAATTACTTGCATTAACTTTGAGCCAAAAATCACTGTTTATAACAAGTTCGTTTTTAGCAAACAGCTGCATATATTGCACAAAGGGTGCTTTAACTATATTAACAGCACCGTGTTTGCACTCAGCCTGACCAGATAGAGGGTCAACTACCGATTGATACAACCCACTTACTGTTGCTGATGACGCAAATTGCTTATTCCAATGAATAGGCATAAAGCATTCACCTTTGCGCACGGCATCGGTTACTTTTGCATGCGCGGTAACCTGCCCAGTTATGGCAATTGCACTTATTAAATCGTTTTGTTTAATTGCTAATTTACTGGCATCAAGCGGATTAATTTCAATATACGGGCGTGTAATATGCGATGAAAGCGCAGTGCTTTTACCCGTGCGGCTCATGGTATGCCATTGGTCGCGTATACGCCCTGAGTTCATTACAAACGGATAATCATTTGATGTTTTTTGCACCGGTAATTGCGGCGTTATAGGTATAAAACGCGCTTTTTTATCAGCGGTGCTAAATTGGTTATTTGTAAAAACCTGACCATTTTTATAAGGCTCGTTTTTAACAACAGGCCACATAATGGGTTTTAAATTATCATACTGATTTTGTGTGAGCCCAACTAAACCAGAGAGATTTAATAATCGGCTGCCGTTATTTTCAAAGTCGGTTAATTGTGCCCATTCTTCAAAAATGCCACTTGGGTCTGTAAAATCAAACCCTTCAAAGCCCATTTTTTTAGCGACTTCGCACATAATTTGCCAATCGTTTTTAGCTCCCGAATAAGGCGCTACCAACGGGCGCTGCCTTGATATTCTTCGCTCTGAGTTAGTTACTGTGCCGTTTTTTTCGCCCCATCCGGTTGATGGAAAAGCAACATCGGCAAATTTTAACGTATCACTTTTTGCAATACAGTCAGATACAACCACCAGCTCGCAGGTCTCTAATGCCTTTTTAATAGCGGCGTTATTAGGCAAACTTACCATTGGGTTTGTTGCCATTATCCACACTGCCTTTATTTTGCCTGCGGCTATTTCATCAAACATATCGATAGCATTGCTGCCTGCTTTTTTAGCAATAGTTGGCGAGAGCCAAAAACGTTGCACAAGTGATTGATGCTCTGCGTTTTCAATATCTAAATGTGCCACTAACTGATTAGCCAAACCACCTACTTCGCGCCCGCCCATCGCATTGGGTTGCCCAGTAATCGAAAACGGACCACTGCCTGGCTTAAGTAATTTACCTGAGGCTAAATGTGCATTAATAATGGCGTTGCATTTATCTACACCCGAACTTGATTGATTTATACCCATTGAATAAAAGCTAATCGCACTTGGGCTGTTAGCAAATAGCGCGTAAAACTCAGTGACTTGCTCAATTGCTATATCGCAAAAGTCGCTAACTGCCTCACAGCTCCACTTTTGTGCCTCCTGCAGTGCGCTTTCAAAACCGTTTGTGTGCTGAGCAATAAATTGCGTGTCGAGGTAGTTATGCTCATTTAAATAATTAAGTAAGCCGTTATAAAGCGCAGCGTCACTGCCTGGTTTTATATTTAAAAATGTGTCGGCAAGCTCAGCGGTGTCGGTTTTACGCGGATCAATAACCACTACTTTCATATTTGGGTTAAGCTGCTTTGCACGCTCCATTCGCTGATACAAAACCGGATGAGTCCACGCTGCATTAGAGCCAATTAAAATAAGCAGCTCAGTTTGCTCTAAATCCTCGTAAGTACACGGCACTACGTCTTCACCAAAAGCCCGTTTATAACCTGCCACAGCAGATGACATACACAGGCGCGAATTTGTATCAATATTGCCTGAGCCTATGTAGCCTTTCATTAATTTATTAGCGATGTAGTAATCTTCAGTAAGTAACTGCCCTGACACATAAAAAGCCACCGCATCGGGTCCGTGCTTTTGTATTATGTCGTTAAATTTATTGGCAACGTGGTCGGTGGCTTCATCCCACGTAACGGATTGGTTATTAATAAGGGGTGACGTTAAGCGATTATCACTGCCTGTTGTGTCGAGTAAATGCGTGCCTTTTACACATAAACGACCAAAGTTTGCGGGATGCTCTCGCATGCCTTCAAGCTTGGTTGGCACATTATTAAAAAGTGAAATATCAACACCACACCCTACACCACAGTAAGCACATGTTGTTTGTTTTAAACTCGTTTTATTTATAGTTGGTGACGTATTTGCGGTTGCCATACTGCTCTCTTTTAGTGTGCTTTAATTTATGCGGGCTGTTTAACAGGCTCATTAAGAGTAACTACGTTAATAGTGTTACTTGCTTTAGCGAGTGCGCTGTTTATTACGTTTTGAACGAGCTTTTCACAACCTCCACAGCCTGTACTGGCTTTGGTGCTTTGCTGCACACTTGCTAGGTCTATAAAGCCTTTAGCGACTGTTTGTTCAATGGTGTGTTTAGTTACTTTATGACAAGCGCAAATAATGGCGTAATCAGGCAAGTCGTCGGCGCTTAGCTCTGCTATGTCGCCAGCAAGGGGCATAATGAGCGCTTCGGGCGCAGTGATAAGTTCAATGTCGTTTAAATGATATTGCAGTAAATTATCGTAATCGCTGGTATCGCCAACAAGTACCGCGCCAATCAGCTTATTACTTTGTGAATTAGTGACTACTTTTTTATAAATACCATTGGATTGATCCTCAAAATAATAGCTTATTGCGCCTTCGCTGCGTGCATGCGCATCGCCAATAGAGCCCACTTCAACACCCATTAATTTAAGCTTAGTGCTCATATCGGCACCGCTAAATTCATCGGCTTTATTGTCTAAGCCAGTACTTTGCAAAGTACCTTGCTGGGTCTGTTGTAAAATATGCCCAACTGCAATTTTAGCCATGGCGTAACCGGGTGCCACTAAGCCAAAAATAAAATTATTCCATAGTGCACATTCACCAATTGCGTATATGTTTTTGTCGCTCGTTTGACAGTGGTTATTAATTACAATACCGCCGCGCTCACCTAACTCTAAATTAAACTCGCGGGCTAAATTATCATAAGGGCGAATACCCGCCGAAAATACAATCATGTCGGTTTCAAGGGTTTTGCCGCCTTTAAAACACATTTTGTAACGGCAACTTTCACCTTCTACTATTTCCTCAGTTGCGACCGATGTATGCACAGTAACGCCTAAATCTGTAATTTTGTTTTTTAGTAGCCGACCGCCACCCGCATCAACTTGTACGCCCATAAGTTGCGGTGCAAATTCTATTACGTGAGTCTGTAAACCCAGTTGCTTTAATGCGTTTGCAGCCTCAAGCCCCAATAAACCGCCACCAATTACCACGCCTACTTTACTACCGTGGGCTGAGTTTTTTATTGCGTGTAAATCGTTAATGGTGCGATAGACAAGGCAATGTTCACGATCTTTACCCGGTATAGGAGGTACAAATGGAAATGAACCTGTAGCAAGCACAAGCTTGTCGTATTCAAACAACTCCCCTTTAGCGGTCGTTACAGTTTGTGCATCACGATTTATATCAACCACTTTAGAATGAGTATGAAAGCATACTTGCCAATCGTCATAGGTTTTATTGCATGTAAGTGCGAGGTCGTCTGCGGTTTTGCCTTTAAAAAAAGAGGATAGTTGCACGCGGTCATACGCTAAACGGTCTTCACCGCTAAGTACCGTAATCTCAAATTGCTCATCAGCCTGATTTTGAGAAACCAGCTGCTGCACAAAATGATGCCCCACCATTCCGTTTCCTACTACTACAACACGCTGCTTGCTTAGCATTTACTCACCTTAAAATGATATCTACTTTAGTAATTGACTAAAATTGAAATCGAATGATTTGTTATAGGTTTGTTATAGCAATATGTAAGCCAAATATATAAGCATTTAAAATCAGCAAGTTGCCTACATTGGTGCAGAGGTGAAAAGCGTAAAGCCCCACAAGATGGTGCAACTGCACCATCTTGTGTCGCTATAAATTACAAGAGGATTTTAGAAGATAGTGAGGGTTAAAATTTAGCGCTCATCCATACCCATAATTTTTGAGTATCGACTTTATTAGCAGCGGTATCGCCCGCTGAGTAATCAGCGTATTTAACACCCACTGCGTACTGTTTATTAATAGGTTTAACGTATTGTACGTTTAGCTCATTGCCTAAATCGTCAATCCCATTTGATTGCTCATTAGCATCAAAACGGTGATAAGCCACCAGCCATTTTCCGTCAAACGCTTTACCATTTAAGCTAATGTAAGTGTCGTCCAAGCCTTGTGTGGGTGTATTTAAAAACGTATCTGTCCAACCATTAAATTTATGTAACGTGGCAAGTGGTGTTGCAAACCCGTAATCGCCATTGTCAGAGCCAAGTGACTCTATGCCAACTTTTAATGTTACTGTCTTATTGCCCAAACCATTTAAACCCACAGCACCTTCAAGTGCATAGTAATCGGCATCAAAATCACTCACGCTTGTTGAGGCAGACTGCGTTGCATACTCCGCTTTGTAATAAAATTTTATGTCGTTTAGAGCTTTATTACCGTTAAAAGAAACGCCATAAGTGTCTAAACTGTCGTCTTGTAGTACATCGTCACTTAATAAGTAACTGTATAAAACCACTTTACCGTAGTCTGTTTTAAAGCTTGCATTAATAAGATGATCGGACGATTTAATGTCTTTATCGTCAGCAAATATGCGGTTACGCTTATTTAAATAACTGTATTGTAAATCTATGTTATTAAATGCGTAATTAATGGTTGCTGCATCAAAGGTTTGCCTGTCTTGGCGCCAACCTACGTGCCCAACAAAACGCTGCCCATCAAGGGCTATTACTTGGCGCCCTACTTTTAGCGATAGACCATCGCGGGCATATTTAACAAAACCTTGGTCAATCTCAGTGTTTTCTGGGTCTGCAATAACAGAGTAATTAGTGTTTTTTCCCACCGTATTGTTGTAATCGTCTACGCCTAATAGGCTGCGAGTATCTTCTACTTCAATAAGGGCTGAAAAACCATTCACCTCGTCTGTTTGATGCGTTAAGCGGGTTCTAAGTGTTAAGCCGCTTGCATCTTTTAAAGCATTGTTTTGATCAACGCTTTCAAAACGCAGTCTAAAATCAAGATCAGTTTGCGCGGCAAAGCTTATTGAAGGCGCAGTGAAGCAACCCAGTATAAAAATAATAGGTAAGTTGTTCTTATAGTTAAGCATTTTGGTTCTCTACGTTTTAATTATTAATACACATACCAAAGCAATAAATAAACACAGCGAAATACATTTCCACACCATAACTGGATCGCGTTTCATTATTGAGCTTTTATTAGCGGTACTTTCTAAATAAGGATTAGGTTTGTTGATATCGTTTATAAACTCAGAAAAAGCTTGGTATCTGAGCTCTGGTTTAGGGGCAAGCGCCTTCATAAGGGCTTGATCTAACCAAAACGGAATATCGGCTCTGTATTTACGAATACTTGTGTAGTGCCAATGGCTGTAATCTTTTGGCGCTACGTGGTTAAGTGGCAGTGGTTTGTAAGGCAATTTTGAGCACAATAACTCGTATGCAATAACGCCAAGTGAAAACAAATCACTTTTAAAATCGGCGTGCATAGTAATAAGTGTTTCGGGTGCGGTGTAGTCGGCAGTGCCTTGCGGGCAATCATCCGCAATTTGTTTAACCGACTCATCCATAGCCGCAACACTTACTGTGCCGTAATCAATGAGCGTTACTTTTCCGTGTGCATCTATCATTACGTTATCGAGTTTTAAATCGCGATGTACCATATCGAGTCGTTGAAACGCCCTTAATGCATGTACTATTTGTTCAATAATACTACGTACTTGGGTTATTTCTGGGTGCGGCACGTCGTGCTTCCAATCACTAAGTGTTTGCCCGTCCATGTACTCACAAATATGATACAAAAAACGACTTTGCGATTGCGTACTCAGTACTTTCATCACGTTTAAATGGTTTATGCGTTGACCTACCCAGCCTTCTCTTATAAAGCCTTGAAGGTAGTGCACATCGTCTTCAAAATTAACCGAAGGTGCTTTTAAAACCACTGGCGGTATATCGGGCGCTTGTTGCACTAAATAAATATGCGAGCGACTACTGGCATGCAATTTACGGATAACCGTGTAGTCATCAATTTTTTGTCCAACATTAAGCGCAGGTGGAATTTTTCGTCGTGTTAGCGAATGATAAAGCTCATCTAACTTTTGCTCGGCAATATTTTCTACTTTTACAAGCAAACAACTTACGTTGTCGTCACTACCTCGCGCTAATGCAAGTTCGGTAATTGCTTTAGCTGCATTTTCTAAATTAGTGTGATCTAAATTAACGTGTTCATTAATTAGTTTAGCTATATCGCTGTTTGGGAGCACATCGTGTACGCCATCGCAGGTTAATATATAAATATCGTCTGCTTTGAGGTCAACTTCGTAAACATCTATTTCTTGATGAAGTTGTGCGCCAAGTGCACGCGTTAGCGTATCGTTTACTTTGTGATCCCGTGTTATCGCCTCTATTTTATTTCCTCGCAAGCGGGTAATACGCGTATCACCTAAGTGAAATATATAACCCGTTGCTGACTTTAAAATAAGCGCTGTAAAAGTGGTCATCCAATCGGCTTGGCGCTGACCAAGGTGATTGTAATTAACTGATTGCGAATAAAGCCACTGATTTAAACTTGCTAACACCTTCGACACTGACTTTTTAACCGCCCAACTTTCGGGGGTATTTAAATACTCATTTATAAAATGAGTAACCGAAAGTTGAGACGCTTGTTTCGCATTTTTTGCTGATGAACACCCATCGGCTAAGCAGGCAATAACGCCTTTAGACTCTTTTTCTTGCGCTTTGGTATTAAGAGCAGCAAACGCATCTTGGTTTTCTGCTTTTAACCCTTTAGCGCTGTGGCCGCCAAATGAAACATTGAGTTCATTTTCAAGCGCTTTAGCGTGGTGTGTTTCATCAAACATAGTCAATAATGCCTTAAGTCACTGAAATAAGTTCAACGGTGCCGTCTTCATTTACTTCGGTAATGTGTCCGTCTGGTTCTTTCATAAAAAACAGTGCGCCTAAGCCAAGTAATGCACTACCCGCAATAATGAAAAAGAAGGTTTGATAATCAACAAGTGATAATGCCGTTAAGTAAACTACTGCACCAACATTACCGTATGCGCCTGTCATACCTGCAATTTGCCCTGTTAAACGACGCTTAATTAGTGGTACTGCGGCAAATACAGCGCCTTCACCAGCTTGCACAAAGAACGAACATGCCATAGCAGCTACTACAGCAAGCCATAAAGGCCACGATGCATCAACCAAGCCCATTACAAAATAACCAACAGCAAGACCCATCGTAAGTACAATAAGTGTTATACGACGACCTAATTTATCTGAAATCCAACCGCCACCAGGGCGAGATGCTAAGTTCATAAATGCATAAGCAGAGGCTAAAATACCGGCATACACCATATCAAGCGCAAACACATCCATAAAAAACAGCGGCAACATAGATACAACCGCAAGCTCAGAACCAAAAGTTGTAAAATATAAAATATTTAAAACAGCCACTTGCTTAAACTCATAACGATGCGACTCAGGTACAGGCTCTTTAAAAATATGACCATTTACGTCAAAGGTTTTATACACTTCGTAAATATAAAGTAGGACTAAAAAAGCATACACAGCAAGTACAAAATTAGCAGAAATTAGGTTAGCTCCGGTTGGCGAAAGCTTCCAAGTAAGTAATGCTAATGCGCCGTACATAGGGATTTTCATAATAAGCAGTAATACAAAGTCGCCTTTACTGGTAACTTCCATTGCGCCTACTTTTTTAGGTTTAAAGTATGTACCGCCTTTTGGCGTATCGGTTACATTTAAATACCAAATAACACCAAATATAACGCTTAATACACCGGTTAAACCTACTGCATAACGCCAACCGTCTTCGCCACCAAACATTAGTGCAATAATTGGCAATAACATAGCCGCTGCTGCTGAACCAAAGTTACCCCAACCGCCATAAATACCTTCCGCTATACCCAACTCATTAGCAGGAAACCATTCACTCACCATACGAATGCCCACAACAAAGCCAGCACCAATAAAGCCTAAAGCAAAACGCGCTATTGCGGCTTGCTCAAATGTGGTTGCCATAGCAAACATAAAACATGGAATACTACAGCTAATAAGTAGTGCCGCATAAACAATACGGGGACCAAATTTATCGGTTAGCATACCCACCACAACACGCGCTGGAATAGTTAACGCTACATTTAAAATTAGTAATGTTTTAACTTGTGCCATGGTGATCCCAAGTGAACCCGCTATGGCACCTAATAAAGGAGCATGGTTAAACCATACAAAAAATGACACAAAAAAGACCATCCAACTCAGATGCAATACTTTCATTTTTCCGCTAAACGATATTAGGTTAAACCCAGAACTCGGTTGCATGTTTATTTTCCTCGTAAACGTATTATTGTTTTATTAATGCCCCACCCTTTTATATGAGTAGCAGCCCAATGTTTGTTAAATTTAAGTTAACCCGATATAGCAATTACTGAGCCACTAATTAAAAACCATAAATTTCATATGGTTACATGCAACAGTTGTTTTTATACGTTATAGTTGCACTATATGAGTGAAGGGCTCTGGGTTGTTAGAGTGCAAATAAAAAGCGTTACTACTTGCTCTTGGATTTAACAACTTGGTATTGTTCAAAAAAAGGTTGAGATTTTAAAAATGCAAAAACCACCATTAACTTACCAGCAGCAACTGCGCTATTCTCGGCACATTATGCTCCCGCAGCTTGATATAGACGGACAAGAGCGACTATGGCAATCGCATGCTTTAATTATTGGTGTGGGTGGGCTTGGGTGTGCGGTAGGTCAATACTTAGCGGCATCTGGCGTTGGGACGCTTACCTTAGTTGATAACGATGAAATAGACGTGACCAACCTGCAAAGGCAAATACTGTATAAAGAAAGTGATATTGGTAGCTCAAAATGCAGTGCTGCTAAAAAACAGCTTAACGCGCTTAATAGTGAAATAGACATAAACACCATTGAGGCATTTTTTGATGCAAGTACCTCTACAGAACAATTATTTAATAACATTGATATAGTGATTGATTGCTCAGATAACCTAGCAACGCGCAATGCACTTAATAGCGCCTGTTTTAAAGCTAAAGTTCCGCTAGTGTCAGGCTCTGCAATACGTATGGAAGGACAAGTCGCGTGTTTTACTATGAATGAAAACAGCCATTGTTATGGTTGTTTATCGCAATTTTTTAGTGAACAAACACAAAGCTGCTCTGAATCCGGCGTGCTTTCCCCTATTGTGGGGCTAATAGGCAGTATTCAAGCTACTGAAGCGCTAAAAATGCTTGCTGGTTTGCCCAGCGGCTTAGACAAACATTTATTGCTGGTGGATGGTTTAAGCATGGAGTTTAATCGTTTTAAAATAGCTAAAAACAGTCAATGTGCGGTGTGCAGCATTTAGTTATTCTAGATTACTGATTGTTGTATAAAGCACATCGCCCACTTTAAAGTCGTTTTTGTCCCACACTCGCCTTGAAGCCAAGCAATACAAAGTTTGCCCGTCTACATTAAGCGTTAACTGCCACTTATTATTAATAAGCTCAGCCTGAGTTAATACCGACCTTAAAACATTACTGTGCGTTGTTTGCTCAGGTTTTAACGCACTAAACGACATTTGCTCACTTTCTATAATTAGCTTATTACTGCTATCTACAAGTGCCGGAAGCACAAAAAGCGGCTGCTCACTTTGCTGTAATTGTAGTTGATATAGCCCATAGTCTTCATCAAATTTAACCACATTGTAATTAATTAAGCTCAGCGGTGTTTGCCTGTCGTTTGCATAAATAGCTTTTGCAACGTGTGCACTTGCACCTTGGTTTATCACCTTACCTTTATCAAGCTGAATAAGGGTATCGCAGCAAAATAGCAGCTCTTTTAATGAGTGACTTACTATTATAAATTTAATATTAAACTTAACTGCAAACTCGCTAAGTTTAGTGAGCGTTTTAAAACGCAATGACCAATCAAGCGCACTAAAAGGCTCATCAAGCATTATAAATTTTTGACCTGCTAACAGCGTACGCGCAAATACTACACGTTGGCGTTCGCCACCCGATAAGCTTTGTACATCACGGTTTAGTAAGTCTTGTAATTCAAGTGTTTTAACAACGTATTCTAGCGTTAAGCTGGTTTGCTTATTCCCGCAGTGTTTTTGTGTAAACGCTAAATTACCTGCCACATCTAAATGAGGAAACAACGGGCACGATTGCAACTGAAGCGTAATACCGCGTTTATCGCTTGGCAACTCATGCACTGGCTGATTGTTTACATAAACATTTTTTGCCGGCTCTAAACCGCTAATACAACGCAGTAATGTTGACTTACCCGAGCCAGAAGGCCCGTAAACACCGAGTACATTAAACGACTCAAGCTTAAGGTTTATATCTAAATCAAAATTATTGAGTGCTTTAAAAAGGCTTAACTTAATCATGTTATTGCTTAACCCCTACAATGCTTTTATTAAACTTAAATAACAGCACTAAACAGGCAAACGAAATAGCCAGTAAAATAAGTGAAAGCTGATGCGCCGCCGTATAATTTAACGATTCAACATGGTCATAAAGTGCAATAGACACCACCTGTGTTTGCCCCTGAATATTACCGCCAATCATTAATACCAAACCAAACTCACCCAATGTATGCGCAAAGCCTAAAGCAAATGCGCTACCAATACTGGGTTTTAAAAGCGGAATAATTAAATGTACAAAGCGTTTAAACGGGCTTAACCCAAGCGCAATGGCAGCTTCGTTATAGGTTTGATTAATATGCTTAAACCCAGCCACAAGTGGCTGCATTACAAAAGGCAGTGAGTAAAAAAGCGAGCCAATAACCACGCCCTGAAAACTAAACGCCAGCTGCGTACCCGTTAGCCAAAACCAAAACTGCCCAAAAGCGTGATCAGGCGAAAATAAAACAAGTAAGTAAAACCCTAATAACGTAGGCGGCAGCACTAAAGGCATTGCAATTAATGCCTCTAAAAATGGTTTGAATTTACCGTTATAGCCAGCGAGCTTGTAAGCCAGTGGAATACAAAAAACAAGAAGGAGTACTGCGGTTATAAAGGCAAGTTTAATAGTTAACCACAGCGCGGTTAAATCACTTTGAAGCATTGTTGTCCTTTATTCTGTAACCTAATTCAATTAACTGCTGCTGCGTAGCCTGCGTCATTAAAAATTGCATGAGTTGCTTAGCGCTAGCACGCTTTTTAGTCGAGCTAATAATAACGCCTTGTTGAATTATATCGGGATATTGATTGGTAGGCAGCACGGTGTAATCTAAATATTTTTGATCTTGCGTGTTACTGTAAGCCGCCTTTAGTGATGAAACAGCCACCAGCCCTACTCCTACATTACCGCTTTCAACAAACTGAAACGCATGCGTAATGTTATTACCGTACACATAATTTACTGGCTTTTTAAAATGGTTATTCGCGTAGTGCTCTGAGGCACGCCCGTATGGTGAAAAACGCGGATTAGCAATGGCTACTTTATCATTTACTTTTTCAGCTTTGGGTTGCCACAAGGCAAGTTCGCCTAACGCGTAAGTGATTAAGCTGCTTTGCTCGGCATAACCTTCTTTAATAAGCGATTGCGGTCGGAAATCGTCAGCCGATAAAAACACATCAAATGGCGCACCATGAACTATTTGCGAATATAAAACACCGCTAGAAGCGGCTGATATTTTCACGTCAACATTAGGTAATGGGGATTTTTTAAGCAAGGTTTGCAATACAGTTTTAAAATTACTCGCCACGGCTACGTGCAGCGTTTCTTTTGCGTTTACGCCGCACGAAAGCATGCATGCTATAAGCAAAAAATAACCCAACCATGTATTGTAAAGCTTTGACATTATAAGTATTGTTTCAAAATAAAATGATTTAAGTAAGCAATATATATGAACGATGTTTGCAATGCACCCGGTTTATTGCCAATTGAAACTGCAATACAAAATATACTTGGCTCGATAACGCCTGTTAAAGACGTTGAAACCATCACTATAATGCAAAGCGTTGATCGCGTTTTAGCAAGCGATGTTAAATCAACTATAAACGTACCAGCTCATAACAACTCTGCAATGGATGGCTATGCGCTATGTATTTCAGATAAAAGCTTAACCTATACACAAGTAGGTAGCGTGTTTGCGGGGCAAGTTTTTGAAGAAACGCTTACCCCAGGGCAATGCGTAAGAATAATGACCGGCGCCGCCATTGCACCAGGCGCTAACGGCGTTGTAATGCAAGAAAACGCCTCGGTTGATGGCGATAAAATTACGTTTACTGCGCAACCTGAGCTAAATGAAAACGTGCGTTTTGCTGGTGAAGATATTGCAATTGACGATGTTATTTTAAAAGCAGGCGATAAATTAAAAGCCGTTGATGTGGGGTTACTTGCATCTTTGGGAATTGCCAATATAGACGTAGTAAGAAACTTAAAAATAGCCGTACTTTCTACAGGCGATGAGCTAATAGAACCTGGTCAGCCGCTTAAGCAAGGCGCTATTTTTGAAAGCAACCGCGCTGTTATTATTAGTGCGCTGCAACAAAAAAATATAGACGTGCTTGATTTAGGAATTATCCCTGATGACAAAGAACTCATCACTAATGCATTTTTGAAAGCGAACGAACTTGCCGATGCCGTAATAAGCTCAGGCGGTGTATCGGTTGGTGAAGCCGACTTTACTAAAGAAGTGCTCAACGAAATTGGCGAAATACACTTTTGGAAAATAGCCATGAAACCAGGCAAACCTTTTGCCTTTGGTAAACTAGCTAACAGTTACTTTTTTGGCTTGCCAGGTAACCCTGTGTCGGCTGCTGTTACGTTTAATCAGTTAGTAGAGCCTGCACTGCAAAAGCTGTCGGGGCTTGGTGAAGTAAACCCTAAAATGCGATTTAACGCGGTTACTACATCCGTTATTAAAAAGCGCCCTGGCAGAGCTGACTTTCAACGCGGTACTGCAACAATTAACGAGCAAGGTGACTTAGTGGTTGCCCCGTTTAATAAACAGGGCTCGGGTGTACTTTCGTCGCTTAGTAAAGCTAACTGCTTAATTGTAGTGCCAGCACAAAGCGGCAATATCGAAAAAGGCGCAACAGTAAGTATTGAGTTGCTATAAAGCCTAAAATGCTACAGCTAACTGTATAATTTAGCTGTAGCGCTATGTAGGTCTTAAAATATTTTTATATTTAATGTTTGAATTAAACAATTTAACTTTTCGCTATGTCCTACAAACTCTTCTTTGCTTAATCTATTAACACACTTTAGCGCATTTTTAGTCGCAAAGTATCTATCATAACTTAGGCTTCTTTCGCATTTAACACTATACGTTGAGGGCCAAGAGCCACCGGCACCCGTTGCTATGCCAACAACGTTACATGTAGCATCTATATACTGCTCCCATGCTTTTATTTGTGCTTTAACTGCATCTACTTGGTAATCGTCATTTAGTTGTGGGTAGATTTCATCCATCATTTTACTGATTTTAGTTTTGTATCTATTGCCCTCTAAATTATAAGTATTGCCCGTGTGCATTGCACCGCCTTCTGGCCAACCATCAGCGCTTTGTGCAAATGCGCCAAATGATGAAATAGCAAAAGCAAACCCAATAATAATTTTATTCATTTTAAATCTCTTTAATACCAATCTGCTTATATATGGGGTCTATTTAACGTTAAGAAAATTACGCTAGAACTAGGCAAAAATTTTTGTATCTAGTTGTTCTAAATAAAAAATTTTTAACGACGTTATAGTGAAATTTAATTCGTTAAATTGATCAAAGATTTATGCAGGTTGGTATAATAGTTAGACCAGATACCTGTAAAAAAACGCCTATAAAAAATGCCGCTAAGCTTAACTGAGCGGCATTTTATTATTCAATAAGCTTTTAAAGAGGTCTATTTAAAAACCAAATATTTTTAAATCAAAAAACTTAGTCGCCACTGTATTTATAAATATCACAGCTAGAATGACAGGAATAAACGTTGAAAGTGAAAAGTTAACGTACTTTTCCATCAAGCTTCCCGCATAATTAGGCGAACCTAAGCTTAGCTCTTGTGTTAAGCGTGCTTTTTTCCAGCGGTACATTACAAACAAACACACCATTAAGCCATTAAGCGGTAAAATTGTGTCGTAAAATACATCAACAATAATATCAAAAAAGCTCTTATTAACGCCGCCATAACTGGTGAACGAAGTAAGGCTGTCAATCATACCAAACGACATTGTACATAAAATAGTAAGTACACCGGTTGAAAGTGTAAGGATGCCCAATGCTTTTTTACGGCTAATACCTTTACGGTCACTTAGTGTTGCTGTCGGTACTTCTACTATTGAAACAAGTGAAGTAATCGCTGCAAAAAATACTAATAAAAAGAATGAGAACGCAACAATAGACGCACCTACATAACCAATATCATTTTGCAGTGCTAATAATATTTTAGGTAGGTATACAAAAATCATTGATACAGACGAGTCAGAAAGTGCTGATGGGTCTGTGTTTGGATCAAAGCTAAATATAGCGGGCAACACCATTAGGCCCGCTACAAACGCAACGAGTGAGTCTGTAATAGCGACCATTTTAGCGCTACTTACAATGTCATCCTTTTTAGAAATGTACGACGCGTAAGTCATTAATATACCCATACCCAGCGATAGCGAGAAAAACGCTTGGCTTAATGCGCCATTAAGTACACTTGCACTCATCTTAGAAAAATCAGGAATAATGTAGTATTTAACACCGGCCATTGCGTTATCAAGCGTTAATACATAAGTAACTAAAGCAAGTAGCATGAAAAGTAAGGCTGGCATTAAAAATTTAGCGGCTTTTTCTATGCCTTGTTTAACACCCCCTAACAAAATTAAGTTAACAATAATAACCACAACGGCCATATAGCCAAACACAGTGTAACTATTAATAAAAACACCAAAGTGGCCAGGATCTGCAAGTAAATCTAAATTACCGAGGCCTGTTTGCGTTAAGTAACCAAAAATCCAAACCGTAATTACCATATAAAACACAGCAATCATAAATGGTGTAAGCACCGCTAAAAAACCTGCTAGCTTCCATTTTTTATCGTTATTAGATAATAGCTTGTACGAACCAAGTGGATCTTTTTGAGCATTACGACCCATTGCCATTTCAGCCATCATGACTGGTAAACAAATAAATACGACAAATAAAGCGTAAATTAATAAGAATGCGCCACCACCATTTTTGGTAGCAGAAACCGGAAAACCAACTAAATTGCCAATACCAACAGCCGAACCTGCCGCTGCCATTATGAATCCGAGACGGGAACTAAATCGTTCTCTATTTTCGCTCATGCATAAAACCTTTTTATTATTTTGTATATTTCAGCGACTCTACCAGTGTTACACAGAGATTTTCAAGCAATTACAGCTTAAAAATAAAATCGAAGTGTAAACCTGTGTAAATACGCTTTTAATTCACCAATTTTCAACGCTGTGGTAGTATTGCGTTAATCAAATTTAACAATTTTTATGAGATTCCTTATGTTGTACATGATTCACTCAACAGACGTTGAAAACAGCTTAGAGCTTAGAAAAGCAGCACGCCCTGCACATTTAGCACGCCTTAGTGAGCTTGATTCACAAAACCGTTTATTAACTGCGGGTCCGTTTCCGGCAGTCGATAGTGAAGATCCTCAAGAAGCAGGTTTTACCGGTTCATTAGTTGTTGCTGAGTTTGAGTCAATAGAAGCAGCTCGAGAGTGGGCAGCAGCTGACCCTTACGTTGCCGCTGGCATCTATGAAAATACAATTGTTAAACCTTTCAAAAAAGTGTTCCCTGCTTAAAAGTGTATTAAACCCTAAGAGCGTGTGTTGCACTGTAATTCAGGGTTTGTTCACAAGATTTTAATTAAAATTACTGAGATAAAAGCGAATTTAGCGTTTTTACTTGAATTTTAGTAACTTAGTTAATTAAACTAAGTGGGTCTGGTCTAGGAGTTTTCCATTATGCGCGTATTATTAAGCCTCGGTTTTATTGCTTGTGTTAGCTTAGCTAACTTTGCTCAAGCAGCGACGGCCACCCAAGCATCTCATGCTGAGGTGGACAAAAAGAAAGCCGTAATACTTGCAAAGAAAACAATAGGCGGTAAGACCTTAAAAATTACCGAAAAAACAGATTTTTATACCGTACGAATACTCAAATCTGACGGCCACGTCGTTGATTTACATATAAATAAAAAAACCGGCGAAGTGAAAAAGGATTAACAAATGCGAATTTTAGTTATTGAAGACGATTTACATTTAGCAGATAACCTACGTAATGCTTTAGAAAAAGAACGTTACAGCGTGGATTTATGTCACGATGGTGAAGCAGGTCTTTTCCACATTACAGAATACCCGCTTGATATGGCCGTAGTTGATTTAGGTTTACCTAAAATAGACGGTATTGAGCTAATCAATAAAGCACGAGCACAAGGCATTACTATCCCTATTTTAATCTTAACAGCGCGCGATCGCTGGCAGGATAAAGTAGAAGGTTTAGATGCAGGTGCAGATGACTACCTTACTAAACCATTTCATGTTGAAGAACTTATTGCACGTTGTAATGCATTAATTCGTCGCAGTGCTGGTAAAGCAAATCCAGAAATGACTGCGGGTCCAATTAAAATTCATACACGTTCACAACAGGTATGGGTTGATGATAAAGAGCTTAGCCTTACAGCTTACGAATATAAAGTACTTGAATACTTAATGGTAAATCCGCAAAAAGTAATTTCTAAATCAGAACTTACTGAGCATATTTACGACCAAGACTTCGACCTTGATTCAAACGTAATTGAAGTATTTGTACTACGTTTGCGTAAAAAGCTTGACCCTGAAGGCGTACTAAACCCAGTAGAAACACTACGTGGGCGTGGTTACAGGCTTAAAAGCCAGTGGTAATACCGCAAATATCGTTAAAAATAAGGCAAGGATTTATCCTTGTCTTTGTTTTATTAGTCGCACTCCCTATCTTATTTTATTCAATTGGCAAAGCGTATTACGCTTCGCTTGTTGATGCGACAGAAAAAACCCTCGAGGCGCAGCTCTACTCGCTAATATCTGAAGTCGACTTTACTGAGCATGGTATTATTATGCCCAGCACTATTTTAGCGCCTGAGTTAAACAGATTAAATTCAGATACCTACGCAATGATTTACCGCGATGATGACCCTGTTTGGAACTCAGAATCGGCTGTAAATTTAAACTATGTACCAGAGCAAATAGAAACCAAAGCAGGTGCCGCCGACTTCAGGCGTGTGGAGTATAATAATACCGCGTACTGGCAACTTAGCCTGACTGTAATTTTAAACAACATAGATCAATCAGAACAAGCTCGCTTTATATTAGTCAAACGTAACGACGCTCTACTTCGTATAATGGATGGCTTTAAGCAAACCCTTGTAGATTGGATGTTTATCATGGGGATTGCAATTGCAGGCCTAATGGCTATTGGTTTCATTTGGAGCGCTCGCCCACTCCAACGACTCGATAAAGAAATAAAAGCGATTGAATCGGGTGATATTCAAGAAATTAAAGGCCTCTACCCTGTAGAGCTGCAAACAATAAAAGCAGACCTAAACTTACTACTTGAGTCGCAACAGCGCCAAAAAGAGCGCTACAGAGCCTCATTAAGCGACCTTGCTCATGCACTTAAAACACCGCTTGCAGTACTAAAATCAAGTCCATTGGCAAACGATGCCGATGCACAAGAACAACTCGACCGAATTAATGTGATGATCGAGCACCAATTAAAGCGTGCTGCAACCGGTGCATCAGACACGTGGAAAAAGCAAACACCTATTAAGCCAGTACTTGATTCAATACTCAGTGCTATGGCAAAAGTATACCGTGATAAAGATATTATTTTTACCTGCACCGTAACCGAAAAAGATTACTTTTTAGGTGACCAAACAGATTTAATGGAATTACTCGGTAACTTAATTGATAACGCCTGTAAAGCGTGTCGCTCGCAAGTAGAAATACAAGTAATCCAAAGTAAAACTCTGTGTATTGGAATTAGCGATGATGGCCCTGGTGTGCCAGAGGATAAACGTGAATCTTTACTTACACGTGGTACTCGCCTCGATACATACGAAAGTGGACACGGCGTAGGCATGGCGATTGTATCTGATTTAGTTAAGTCGTATAACGGGACGCTTACCATTACCGATGCTGATAACTTAGCCGGCGCTCAATTTATCTTAGAGTTTAATTACAATGACAAAAAGTAACTATTTATTAAAACTAACTGCCATTGTGCTATTAACTACAAGCCAGTACAGCTTTGCAGATGAAGCATGTACTTTAGCCGCTAAAGCAACAACCGATGAAGCTAAGCGGTATATTCAATGCCTAGATAGCCAGATCGATAAAGCAAAGCAAGCACAAGGCAGTTGGATACAAAAGCGCAAATATGAGCTAACTAAATCACAAGAAAGCACAGGCAATACGCAAGTATTGCCGTTATTTATGCGCAGCATTAAAAATAACGAAAAGTACCTTGAGAGCGCCTGCCAATGGCGTTACTTAATAAAACTTCCTAATGCGACAACAGCGGCCATTAGCTATAAACTCTGTGAAATTGAGCTTATAAATCAATTTACAGAATCACTAAAACACCCATTTTAACGTAACTTAAGCACACTAAACTAGTTACGTTTATCTACTCGTTCCCTTTAGCCTACTTGACAATTTATTCATATCAAAACAAACTATCTACTAGTAGATTGCTAAATAGCTAATAGGTAAACAAATGACTAAACCAGTAATAATTATAGGTGGCGGACTGGCCGGCTTATACAGTGCGTATAAATTACAACTGCTTAATATTGAGTACTTATTACTGGAAGCTAAATCGCAATTAGGCGGCCGAATTTTTGCTGCGCAATCACCAATAAATAACGATGTTAGTTTTGATTTGGGTCCTACGTGGATATTTCCTCACCAACCAAAAATCCAAGCTTTAGTAAAGTCACTCCACTTAAGTATATTTGAGCAATACAACAAAGGTGATGTGTTATATCAAGCACCTAACTCCAAGCAGCCTCAACAAATTGCAGGTGCTGGAGATATGCAGTTATTTAGGCTTAAGCACGGCATGAATACCCTAATAACTGCCTTATACGAGCAACTTAATCCTGATTCAGTGTTATTAGAACACAATGTCACTGAGCTTAAAAAAGGTGATAATAACTGGCAAATTACAGTTAATCACTTAGGTAATATAAAGCACTTTACTACTGAAAAACTAATTTCAGCTATTCCTGCTCGTATGGTTACAACACACTTAACACCTGAACTATGGGCTACTCCAACGCTCATAAACCGCCTTAGTAGTGTACCTACATGGATGGCAGGACAAGCCAAATTTATAGCTACTTTTGAACATGCATTTTGGCGTGATAAAAACTTATCAGGGCAATGCTTTAGTCGCGTAGGCCCAATGGTCGAAATTCACGATGCCAGTGCTGAAGATGGCAATTACGCCGCATTATTTGGCTTTATAGGTGTGCCCTACTTATCACGAAACCAAGTAACTAAAGAGCAATTAATTCAAGCCTGTGCCCAGCAGCTTAGCTACTTTTATGGTAAAGATGCTGAAAAGGCAACGGGGTATTTTATTAAAGACTGGGCAGACGATAAGTTTGTAGCTAATAGAGACGATCAAACTCAGCCTTCGCAGCACCCAGAATTTGATTTTTCAGGCTTAGATGGGCAATTAAATAACTTGAACATTCATTTTGTAGCGAGTGAGTTTGCAAAACAAGAAGCAGGATATTTAGAAGGCGCAATAAACGCGGTGGATGACGCTATTAAATTGTTTGTTAATTAATAGCCCTGTATTTACTGATAACTTAACCATCAAGGGCTTTAATTTTACAGCCCTTGATAGTTATAGATGTTAGTTATTTTTAGCAACGTCTTCGCCACTGCCTAGTAGAGTGGCAACCCACTTACCTTCAGCACTGGCTTCTAAGCCTATTTTTACAATCATAGTTAAGGGCACAGATAAAAGCATACCCACAGTACCTAATAACCAGCCCCAAAATATTAATGATAAAAATACCACTAGCGTTGAAAGACCCAGCCCTTTGCCCAAAAACTTAGGCTCTACAATATTGCCCATCACCGTATTTATTGTTAAATAACCTGCAGCAACCAATCCCGCAATTAACGGACCTTGAGTAATAAGCGCAAGTAATACAGCCGGTACAGCCGCAATAATTGACCCAATATTAGGAATGTAATTGAACATAAATGCCAATACCCCCCACAGCACAAAGTAGTCAACGTCTAAAATCCATAAGTAAAACGCAGCAATAATACCCGTACCTAAACTTACTAGTGTTTTAATTGCCAGATATGAATTAATAGACTCTAAAAAGCGGTCAATTTGCTTCATTTTGCTATCGGGATCTTCAAGTGCCATGTGTATTTTTTTGCTCAGCATTGGCCCTTCAAACAACATAAAAACAACGGTTAAAATAATTAAAAACATGTTTGCCATTACGCCACCTAAACCGGTGAGCATATTAGTGGCTACATCAACCATTTTACCTGGGTCGAACATATTGATTAACTGTTCTTTATTAATCAGTATGTTGTATTGAGATGCTAAATCTACAAGCCATACAAATTCTTCTTTGAGTTGTGTTTTATACTCAGGAAGTTGCTGCGAAAAATCGTTTATTGATTGCCCTACAAGCCCGCCAAGGCTTACACCTAAGCCAACTATAATAAGCACTACCAACATAACAGCAATCCCTTTAGGAATTCGGTAGCGCGCAAAAAACTTGATAAGCGGATTACAAATAATGGCAATAAACGCCGCCAAAATAAACGGAATAATAATTACACTTGCCGCTTTTATCCCCGCGAGTACGACCACTAAGGAAGCAAAAACTATTAAGCTTTTATTTACTCCAGTTAAACTTGCCAATTTATTAATCCTTTTATTAATGATATGGCTTTAGTGTAAGGCAAAAGGTAATTAAATGAAATAATTACGAAGTGATCATAAAAGCCTGTTTTACGTATAAATTTGCAAAGCTGTTTGCTAGCGAGTATGTTTTTTAATCACTTGCTACTATTTTATTGTAAGGATTAATAATGCATATATTTATTACTGGCGCGACGGGATTAATTGGTAAGCACTTATGCCCTTTTTTACTTCATCATAATACTGTTACTGTGCTTAGCCGAAACCCGACTAAAGCAAACGTATTATTGGGCCATAAAGTTAAAGCCGTAAGCAATGTCAATGCAGTAGATTTTAACACTGTTGATATTGTTATTAATCTAGCTGGCGAACCTATTGTAAATAAACGCTGGAGCGACAAACAAAAGCAAATAATACGCGACAGCCGTATTGGTGTTACACAACAAATTAGTGAAGCTATTAAAGCTTGTAGCACTGCCCCGCATACTTATATATCTGGAAGCGCCGTTGGGTTTTATGGTCGACAAAATAGTAACCCTATTGATGAAACTTTTGAAAACCCACATGATGAATTTAGCCACCAGCTTTGTAAAGACTGGGAAAACGCAGCGCTACTCGCGCAATCAGAACACACCAGAGTGTGCCTTTTACGCACGGGTATTGTTTTAGCTAAAAAAGGTGGAGCATTAAGTAAAATGCTCCCTGCCTTTAAATTGTGTTTAGGCGGCCCAATTGGTAATGGCGAGCAAGGAATGTCGTGGATACACATCGACGATATGATTCAGCTAATACTTTTTATTATTAAGCATCCAGAAATATCTGGCCCTGTTAACGCAACAGCACCAAACCCTGTAAGCAATGCTCAATTTAGTAAAAGCTTAGGCGAAGCGCTCTCTCGACCTGCATTTATTCCTATGCCTACTGCAGCACTTAAACTATTAATGGGTGAAATGTCAGACTTACTAACAACGGGGCAATTTGTAGTCCCTAAAAAAGCACTCGTTCATAATTATCGTTTTCATCATCCTGATATTAAATCGGCTTTAGAGAGTTTGGTTTAGCGGGCGTTAATAATTCTTGAGGTAAAATATGAAAATTGAAAAAGCAATCCTTTTAACTGAATTGACCTTTTCTTATTAATACATAATAATTACAACAGTTAGTTAAATATATATTTCATCATTTTATAATAAAGAGAATAAATCATGTTTCATTTGCCTACTGTGATCTTCCTCTCTTTTATTCTTAACTTACTCATAAGCTTATTTTTTCTCTCAATTTATAAATATAAAAAACAAACATCTTTTTTATTATTTGGTTTAGCCTGTGCCACATTTGCATTAGCCGAAATACTGGCATGTTTGCGCTTATTCATAGACTTTCCTTTAATAACCCACTATTTAGCTAGTGTTTCAATGATTACTAGCCCACTTTTAATTATTGTTGGACTATATAAATACAAAAACGTAAAAAATATTAGCTTAATGCCTCTTTACTGCATATTTGGTTTTTCTAGCTTATTGTTATTGGCAATTTATCCTTTCGGTGCAGCAAAAATGCTAACGAGTTTAGTAATTGCCGGATTATTTATTTACACAGCGTATTTAATCAAAAGCATGAGCTTTGTTGCTAAAGCCCAGAAAAAGGCGTTAATTACCTGCTTTTTAGTGCACAGTGGAGTTATGTTTTTAAATGCTATATTTCTATCAATACCGGTACTTAGTTCGAGTATTCAAGATGTAGCAACCCCTTTGCAAATTGTGCTTATTAGTCATTTACTATTAGCCACACTGAGTGCTCTTATACTGCCATTTTTGTTATTTTCCAATAGTGAATATACGCTATCGAACCTTGCCAATACCGACTCTCTTACACAGTTATTTAATCGCAGAGGTTTCTTTAATAACGCTAAAGCAGTCCTTAAACAACCTAATAACAATGATATAAATGTATCTATAATTATTCTAGATATCGACTTTTTTAAGCATGTAAACGATAAGTACGGCCACGACACGGGCGATCAAGCAATTAAATGGATTGCGCAGCACATAAAAGAGCAATTTATTGATGAGGGTATTTGCGCCAGAATAGGCGGTGAAGAATTTGCAATATTACTACCAGACTATTCCCTACGAGCAGCTAAAGAATATGCAGAGCACTTACGTGAAAATATTTCTAAGCATCCGTTTTATTATCAAAACGCGCATATAAAACTATCTGTGAGCGCGGGAGTGAGTCACTCTGTAAATGGTAAAATGAGTGTAAAAGACTTACTGTCGTTGGCTGATAAACGCCTTTATCTTGCTAAAGAAACCGGCAGAGATAAAGTAGTTAGCTTTGACGAAAAAAACCTCTTAATGCAGTGCTAATTATTTTACAAGCTATTATAAAAAAGGTTCCTCCTATAAAAACGTGGTAACCCTTTGTATTTATAGCGACTTGTTCCTATTTAGTTATATCAATTAGCTCAAGTATTTATGCAGGTTAGTATTAATCCTCTACATAAAAAAAGCCCTTCATTCGAAGGGCTTTGGTATACACACAATAGAGTTAATAAACTACTTACAAGACAGTGTAGCTTCGCCTGCCTTATTTGGCACAAACTGAATATTAGCCACAGAAATTGATGCTTTACCATTGCTGCGTAAGCTAAATGGGCTTGTTAGGTTTGCAAAATTAACACCCTTATCAGCAAAGCAACCTAAATCGATTGATACTGACTGCCATTTATTCTCAATGGTTTTATCCACTACGTTTGCTAAATCAATGCTTGCACCACATTCGTCCGAGCAAGTCATAGCAAGTGCTATATCGCTCGTTAGTGCTTCGTTTAATTTAATATCAAAGCTAATCACACTATCGGCTTCAACGTAGGCAATGGTATCTTCTGCAAAGCTTGTTACTATTTCCGCACTGGCTTTTTCTGTACCGCTGAAGTTAAATTGGCGAGCGTCTTCTTGTACTGTTTTATCCTCAGTACGGTATTTAATTGCACCAAATTCATGGGTACTACTCGATACATCTAAAAGCTCATCGCCCGATTTTAACAATAAGCGCCATGGTGCTACAGGCGCACCAACAAGTATATCCATACTCGTAAGCCCAGAGTTATCAAGTTTAGAGTCTTCATCAAGGTCGTCAGCTAAAACGTTTTTATCGCCGTACGATAAGCCAAAACCATAAGGGAGTAATGGGTCGTAATTTTCATCACCTTTATTTACCGCAGTTTGTACCGCTGATTTAGGCCAAGAAAACGATAATTTACCTTTAAAGTTATTTTGAATGGTGCCGTCTGCCGCTTTTAATAAAACATCAGCAATACCTGCGCCTTCTGTACCTGGCAACCATGCAGCTACAAACGCGTCAGATGCGTTAAGTTCGCTGTTAACCCACATAGGTCGACCTGATATAAACACCGATACAACAGGGATACCTTGCTCTTTTAGTGAGTTTAAAAGTGCTAATGACTTTTTATTTCCGCGCTCAAACTCAAGGTTATCTTTATCGCCGTGCCCTTCTGCGTAAGGTTCTTCACCAAATACAACAATGGCAACATCAGGACGTTGTAAAAACGTGCCATCAGCACTTAAAGTAACACTTCCACCTGCTGCTGATACTTGTTCTTCAAGCCCTTTGTAAATTGACGTTGCTCCAGGGAAATCAGCATTTTTATTATTAGTCCCCTGCCACGTAATACTCCAACCACCCGACTGTTTACCTATATTATCAGCACCATCACCTGCAACAAGTACACGTTGATTAGCTGCGATAGGTAATAGGTTATTTTTATTTTTAAGTAATACAAGCGATTCGCGCACAGCTTGGCGTGCGACTTCACGATGCTCTTGCGCGCCAATAAGCTCTGTTTTTCCAGAGTAAAGACGCTTAGCCGGGCTTGGTTTATCAAATAAACCAGCGCGAAGTTTTACGCGTAATATTCTGCTCACTGCGTCATCAATACGCGACATACTAATTTCGCCTGACTTAACTTGCGCAATTGTATTGTCATAAAGAGGCTTCCATGCACCTGTTGGCACCATGAAAATATCAAGGCCAGCATTAACGGCTTGTGCACAACTTTCGTTAGTACAGCCTTCAATTTGCCCATGGCCATTCCAATCGCCTACTACGAATCCATCAAAACCCATTCGTGTTTTTAATACATCAGTAAGTAAATATTTATTGCCGTGATTTTTAACGCCATTCCAGCTATTGAACGATGCCATAACCGATTGGCTACCTGCAGACAAGCCACCTACATAACCTTGGGCATGAATATCAAATAGCGACTGTTCGCTATCTATATTATTTCCCTGATCATCCCCATCAACCGTGCCACCGTCGCCAATAAAGTGTTTAACGGTACTAATTACACGCTTATCACTTAAAAAGTCGCCATCGGCTTTACCTTGCAATCCATTTACAATCGCTGCTGAGTAATCGTGAACAATCTTTGGATCTTCAGAGTAACCTTCATACGTTCTGCCCCATCGGTCGTCTCGTACTACTGCAACGGTGGGTGCAAATACCCAATCTATTCCCGTAGCCATTACTTCTACTGCGGTAATAGACGCTATTTGCTCTATTAAATCTGGGTTATTAGCCGCGCCTAAACCAATGTTATGTGGAAAAAGCGTCGCGCCAATTACGTTATTATGACCATGTACTGCATCGGTACCCCACATAGTTGGGATACTACTACCATCAAGTGAGTCATCAACAGAAGCTTGATAAAAGCTCTCAGCTAAGGCTACCCAGTCCATTGGTGTTGCGTGTTTGTCGCCATTAGGGAATGCTCCACCGCCATTAAGATATGAACCGAAGCCATATTTACGCATGTCTTCAACGGTAATATCACGAATTTCTGGCTGAATCATTTGAGCAACCTTTTGCTCAAGTGTCATGGCTTTTAAATAGTTAACTATTTTAGCTTCAATATCGGCGTCTTTTTTAACAGCAATATTAAGTTTTGGCCAAATTTGCGCTGTTTTAGATAACGTTTCATTACTTTCAACCGATGTTATTGCGTCGTTTGAACAAGCCGATAAAGTACCTACTGATGCAATTAATGTTGCTAAGGCTATTTTATTAAGTGTAAAAGGGGTTTTCATTATAGAGTCTCCTGCGCTTGAACTGGTTTGCTACCGCTTAAACCATAGAACACGATAAATATGTAACATAAAATAGGTAAAACATACGAAAGTTGAACACCCACACTATCAGCAAGTGCACCTTGTAAAAGTGGCACTATTGCACCACCCACAATCGCCAAACACAAAATACCAGAGCCTTGAGCTGTATGTTTGCCAAGTCCATTTAACGCTAAACTAAAAATAGTGGGGAACATAATAGAATTGAATAAACCAACCAATAGTATTGACCACATTGCTAATTGACCCGACGTGCTCATGGCAATAACGACTAAAATAATAGCCATGGTTGCGTTAAAGCCAAGTACTTTACCAGCAGGTAATTTTTGCATTACAGCAGCACCAATAAAACGCCCAACCATAGCACCACCAAAATAATAAGTGATGTAATGAGCTGCAGCATGCTCTTTTAGCCCTGCTATATTTTCTTGTGCTAAAAAGCTTACTAAAAAGCTACCAATTGCCACTTCGGCGCCTACATACATAAATATACCCACAGCACCTAATACAAGATGGCGATACTGCCAAGCACTGCCTTCAATTGCCTCTGATTTTTCGGCTTCTGCTTTTTGCTCGCTCATAATGTCTGGTAATTTAAGCCATGCAAAAATACCGGCTAGTAAAATAAGCATTGCAGCTAAAAGGAGGTAAGGAAGTTGAACTGACTCTGCATTTTGTGCAGGTGTTAAAAAGGCTTCTGACGCTGAGTCCAGAATTAACAGAGCACCAAATGATGGCGCAACCGTAGTACCTAACGCGTTAAAAGCTTGAGTAAGTGTTAAACGAGACGACGCAGTTTTTGCAGAACCCAACAAGCTTACATAAGGATTTGCAGATACTTGTAATAACGTTATGCCACTGGCAAGTACAAATAAAGCAAATAAAAATACAGGATAACTATGTAAAGACGCTGCTGGGTAAAATAAGACACACCCTACTGCCGCAATTAAAAGCCCAACCACGATTCCTTTTTTATAACCAAGCTTTTTAACAATGTGTCCACTAGGGAGTGACATTAAAAAGTAAGCGCCAAAAAAGCAAAACTGCACAAGCATTGCTTGTACATACGTTAAATCGAAAACCGCTTTTAAATGCGGAATCAAAATATCATTTAAGCAGGTAATAAAACCCCACATAAAAAATAGTGAAGTTAAAGATGTAAGTGCAAAACCATAGTTTTTATCTTGGTGGTTTTGCGACTGTGTGTGTGATGTCAGTGGTGCTGAACTAGCCATGTGCTCTCCGCAATTTATTATTATAAATTGATCTTCAGTAAGTAATTAATACAAACCCCGCTAAGGCGCAGTATTTAAGAGTTGACCTGAAGATTAATTAACATTAATCTAAAAATGTAAGCGCTTTCACGGCTAATTAAATACGAACATGTTACATATTTCAACAACTTTTATTTTTAATAATGTTTTGTACCCGCTGAAAGTCAGTAAAAATAAGCGCTAAGCGTGCAATTAAGTTCTCAAAAAGGTTTGTAACCAATGACAAAAATATCATTACCATTTAATTCACCTCTATTAACAAAAGACTTTGTTTATGGTGTAGCTACAGCATCATTTCAGATAGAGGGCGGATATGAGCATCGCTTACCGTGTATTTGGGATACCTTTTGTAGTACTGCAGGTAAAATTGCTGACAATTCACATGGTCATATTGCCTGCGATCATTACAACAATTGGCAACAAGACATAGATTTAATAGAGTCTCTAGGTGTTGATGCTTACAGGCTTTCTATTTCATGGCCTCGCGTGATGACTCAAGACGGAAAGTTAAATCCCGTAGGCGTTAAGTTTTATACTGATATTTTAGATGAACTAAAACGAAAAAATATAAAAGCCTTTGTTACTTTGTACCACTGGGATTTACCGCAACACCTTGAAGATGAAGGCGGCTGGCTCAACAGAAAAACTGCTTACGCATTTGAGAAATACGTAGAACTAATTACTAACGCATTTGGAACACGAGTGTATTCTTACGCTACATTAAACGAACCCTTTTGCAGCGCGTTTTTGGGTTACGAAATTGGCATACATGCCCCGGGCTTAGTCGGCAAGCAGTATGGTAAAAAAGCAGCTCATCACTTATTACTCGCTCATGGTCTGGCCATGAACGTGCTAAATAAAACATCGCCTAATACTCAAAACGGCATTGTGCTTAACTTTACACCCGCATATCCACTTACCGATAATCAACAAGACATAGACAGTGCCAAATACGCTGATGACTACTTAAATCAGTGGTACATGAAACCAATAATGGATGGTAAATACCCCGATATAATAAACCAATTACCAAGCAATCATTTACCAGACATACACCCTGGTGATATGGAATTAATTTCTCAGCCAATTGATTACTTAGGCATCAACTTTTATACCCGCCAAGTTTATAAGGCGCATCCTACTGACATTTATGAACCCATTGCACCAACGGGTCCGTTGACTGATATGGGATGGGAAATTTATCCGCAATCGTTCACCGACTTGCTCGTATCGCTAAATAAAACATACACCCTACCGCCTATTTATATAACAGAAAATGGCGCAGCCATGCCCGATACATATAATAATGGTGAAGTTAACGACTTAGATCGTTTAAATTACTATAATGATCACTTAAATGCGGTTCATAATGCAATTGAACAAGGTGTTGTTATAGATGGCTACTTTGCTTGGAGCTTAATGGATAACTTTGAGTGGGCAGAAGGTTATTTAAAACGTTTTGGTATTGTGTATGTAGATTATAAGACGCAGCAACGCACCATTAAAAATAGTGGCTTAGCTTATAAAGAACTCATCTCTAAAAGATAAGAGTATACCCACAACTAAAAACAAGTATAAAGCGGGATAAACAATCATGGTCAGTGTAAAAGAAAAAATAGCGTATGGCTTAGGCGACACCGCCAGTAATATTATTTTTCAAACAGTTATGATGTTTTTAATGCTGTACTACACAGACGTAGTGGGTTTATCGCCTGCTGTTGTAGGTACTATGTTTTTAGCAGTGCGTATTTTTGATGCCGTAACCGACCCGTTAATGGGCAACCTTGCTGACAAAACACATACGCGCTGGGGGCACTTTCGCCCCTATTTACTGTGGCTTGCCCTTCCCTTTGCCATTATTAGTATTTTAGCGTTCACTACGCCCGATTTAGAAGGCACCGATAAAATAATTTATGCCTTTACTACTTACACTCTGCTTATGGTTGTCTACACCGCTATTAATATTCCTTATTGTGCATTAGGCGGCGTACTTACGGCTGATGTAAAAGAGCGCGTTACTATTCAGTCTTACCGATTTGTATTTGGTATGCTAGGCGGTGTAATAGTAGCGGGTTGTACTATGCCAATGGTTGAGTACTTTGGCCAAGGCGATGCTGCCAAGGGCTATCAATACACAATGACTGCAATGAGTATTTTAGGTTTTGTACTGTTTTTACTTTGTTTTTTAGGCACAAAAGAGCGTATACAACAGCCTAAAGAGCAAAACATTCCTTTTGCCCAAAGTGTTAAAGCATTAATTAAAAACGATCAATGGCGAACACTTTGCTTAGCTGCATTCTTTTTACTTACCGGGCAAGTATTAAGGCTTACGCTTGCTGTTTACTACGTAAAATACTATTTAGGTCGAGACGATTTAATCACTTTATTTATGACGCTAGGTGTTGTAGCCAGCATGGTAGGTTGTGCTTTAGCTCAACCACTTGCAAAGCGCTTTTGTAAAATAAAGGCCTATATAAGCTTACAAGTTATTGCCGCCGCTATTTGTGGTTTTAGTTACTTTATTAGTAAAGATCAATTAGTACTCGCATTTACTGCCTTTATTTTATGGAAATTCTTTTTAGATATGGCAACCCCGTTGTTGTGGGCAAAAATGGCCGACACCATAGATTACGGGCATGAAAAAACAGGTGTACGCATTACGGGTTTGGTTTATTCAGGCGTTATATTTTTTATTAAAATGGGCGTGGCTGTAGGCGGCGCAATTGCAGGCTGGTTGTTATCTTTTTACAGTTATCAGGCCGATGCAGTACAAACTCTTGATACCCAACACGGTATTTTACTGTCATTCACTGTACTACCTGCTTTTGGCTCATTATTTGTTGCCTACATAATGAAAAAATATACACTGACTAATCAGGTTGTTGAAAATATTCAATCTAAACTAACAGCTAGTTAAGATATATACTCTAAGGTATTATTTAGCCGAAGTAGTTAAGGATAAGCGAGTGAACAAATAACATGGCAACAATTTATCAAGTCTCAGAGCTTGCGGGCGTATCGTTAGCCACCGTTTCTCGCGTGATGAACAAAAATACCCGTGTAAGCGATAAAACTAAACAAAAAGTGCTTGATGCTATGGCGCAGCTTGGCTACAAGCCTAATTCAATAGCGCAATCTTTAGCCTCTAACTGTACTAACAGTGTCGGTATTTTAGTGTCTGAGTTACATGGTCCTTTCTTTGCCCAAATGATGGCAGGTATTGAATCAGAGCTTCGTGCTGCGGGTAAACACGTTATTATTACCACCGGACACAGTGAAGAAGACAAAGAACAAGAAGGCATTGAGTTTTTAATTAGCAGACGCTGCGATGCCATTATTTTGCACGTAGAAGCCGTCTCAGACGACTACCTAATAAAATTAAGCCAAGGCTCTACACCCGTTTATTTAATGAGCCGTTACGTAGAGCAACTAAAAGACAACTGTATCAGCCTAGATAATCAATTAGGTGGTTACCTAGCCACTAAATCGATATTAAATCAAGGCCATACACAAATAGCGTATATTGCAGGCCCGCAGTTTAAAGCCGATGCTTTTAACCGCTTAGAAGGTCACAAACAAGCGCTTACAGAGGCTGGTGTTAAATTTGATCCTACGCTTTATTATATTGGCGACTTTAACGAAACTGGCGGTAGTAAAGGCTTAAAACATTTTATTGATGAAAAACTTAGCTTTACTGCACTGGTATGCGCCAATGACGAAATGGCCTCCGGTGCCATGAAGTATGCACGAGAGCACGGTTATAACTTACCAATTGATTTATCGATTGTTGGATTTGATAACGTTATTTTTGCAAACTACCTATACCCTACACTCACGACCATAGATAATCCGGTCGGGAAAATGGGCGAAATGGCAGCTAAATTAGTGCTTAAAGACGTATATCAAAATAAAAACCTCGTTATAAATCGCTTTTTTGAACCTACTTTAATGCAGCGCGATTCATCAGCACCACTTATTAAATAAAAACCAAAGACTAAAAAAGAGTACTGATTTTGGTACAAAAAAAGCGGCTAAATGCCGCTTTTTGTATGTGAGCTACTTAACAATCCAAGGCGTTACTTTAATAACGTTCGATATATCGCCAAGCACTGCGCTATCATCTTCCCAGCTATCTTCAACTGCAAAATAACACACTGACTTTTCACACGTTATGCTCTTATCATCAAATTGCATTGGGCTTTTAAATGTAACTGCTACGCCCTTTTGCTCTGGTAATAAAAACCACATTAATTTACTTACAAAAAAGCCCGACAAATCAGTTAACAGCTCATCAAGTTCTTCGTTAATGGTATATAACGACTGCTTTGAAAATGCTAAACCTTCAAGTTCGTTTGCTTCTATTTGTAGCTTTAATTGGCAATCGTGTACAGGATTGAGCGGCTCTACTACAATAACCGCTTTATCGGTATCAAGCTGCTTATCGAACGGCAATAGTAATTGTGCTTTATCGGTAAAGTTAAGTGGATACTCGTTTCTTTCGGTTAAAATAGTACCGCTTTTAATTGCACATGTTTCATTAGTACCAATATCACTAATGTAAAAGTTAACTCGCGCATATTGAAAATCGCCTTTGTTAACAATTTTTAAGCGGTCGTAAAAACCGTCATACGACATCACAAATTCTCTCGCATTTACATTAAACGCACTAATGCTCAGCAGCACTAACACAATAGCGTTGGTACAATTAAAAATGTATTTATTCATCAAAGTAGGCTCTATTTTGGCTAATCATCGTGTTTAACTCTTCTATATACGCTTCACCGCGCTCAGAGTAAGACATTAAACCATGTGTAAGTTCAGTCGCTAAAATTGGTTTTTGCTCAAGACGTAAGTTTTCACGTATTGCGCGCAAATCTTTATAAGCAGGATGCGTATTTATGTTTTTAAAGTAAGAGTTTATAGCAGCTCTTACCGATTTAAACGCAGCAACTTCGTGCGCAGCCCCGGTATTACGGCGTTTTGGCACCATGCCACAACCTTTTGTGTAACACCACTGACCAAAAAAGTTAAGGCCAATACGTGCAAAACGCGAAGTGCCCCATGCAGATTCGTTTGCAGCTTGCATAAGCGCTAATTCTTTAGGAATTACATCAACACGGCGCAATGCTTGCGTAAGTATTAGCGTATCAACCGTGGTTGGTAAGTCATACGACTTTAAAATTTTAGCAATATCTTTGTTTTGCTTTTTTTCTAAAGGTAATTCGTTTTGTAACATCATGCGTGCTATTTCGAGCTTAGCGCGTTGCTGTAATATTTTTTTATTTTCGGCTTCAACGTGCGGACGAATAAAGCTAAAAAATGCATGTTTTTTTTCTTTAACATCACTAAATTCTGAAAATTTTGGCAGTTTTACATTATGTAATGGTTTTTCTTTTTTCTTCACTTTTTTTGGTTGTTCTGACGTTTGCTCGTCTAGTTCAACATCGTCACTTTGTATAAACGGGTATGCAAGCGCCCAAACAAAAAATACAGTTAGTAAAAGCTTAAAAATCGTTTTTAACATCTATTCTCTCTATTAAACTTAGTTATGCATGGTTTATACACAAGCATACGAAGGCGCATTATACCTAAGCCACTTTATAAACGCGAATAACTGGGGTTTGATGACCTTTTACGGTTGAATTTTCAGCAGTGTATTTGAATTTTAGATAAAACAGAGCCTATGTAGTGCATTTGTTCATTCGCAATTTATAAGTCCATGGGTATACTGGGCAAAGTTTAATAATATTAACTATGTGTGAGTAAGCAGTATGGATAAACAATGGCAAAGCCGAATAATAGAGCAATATAAACATCGTCCTAACGATAACCGCTCGCCGTGGCAGGTCGATCGTTCGCGTATTATTCATGCAGCTGCATTTAGGCGTTTGCAAGCTAAAACCCAAATTATGGGCATTGGCCTAAACGACTTTTACCGCACTCGCCTTACCCACTCTTTAGAAGTATCGCAAATTGGTACTGGCATATTGCGCCACTTAAAAGCGCAACATAGCGACTTTACGCACTTTCCATCAACCGGACTGCTAGAAACACTGTGTTTGGCGCACGATATTGGCCATCCGCCTTTTGGTCATGGTGGTGAAATAGCGCTAAATTACATGATGCGCGATCACGGTGGTTTTGAAGGTAACGCACAAACACTGCGCATAGTTGCAAAACTTGAGCCCTACAGTAATGGGCACGGGATGAACCTAACTCGTCGTACTTTATTAGGTTTTATAAAATACCCCGCGTTTATTAATACGCTTTGGCATACCATTCCCGACGATACAACCGGTCGTGCATTTATAAAAGCAGATGATTGGCGACCTGCCAAAGGGTTATACAACGACGATGCAGCCATATTCAATTGGATAGTAGAGCCACTGAGTCAAAACGATAAAACGTTGCTGGGTAACCATGGCGCTATTGATAAGTACCGCGCTAAAACAACATATAAATCGCTCGACAGCGCCATAATGGAACATGCCGACGATATAGCATACGCCGTACACGACTTAGAAGATGCCATTGCAACCCATGTACTTACGTTAGACGATTGGCAAACTCATGCTCTACCTCATTTAAAAGCATTAAACTTTGACTGGTTAAACACCATGCTTGAGTCACTCACCCAGCGTTTGTTTTCAAAAAATGATTATGAGCGGAAAGATGCCATAGGTGAGCTGGTTAATACCTTTATTATTCATATACATTTAGATATTCAAAACGATGCCTTTGAATGCCCTATTTTAAAGTACACCGCTAAATTAGATGCCCAATACGACAGTGTTTTGCAAATACTTAAGCATTTTGTGTTTCAACGTTTAATACGTGACCCCGAAATGCAGCAAATAGAATTCAAAGGTCAAAACTTACTAATAGAGTTATTTACCGCGTTTGCTAGCGATCCGCTGCGTTTATTGCCCGAAACAACACAAGCACAATACATAGAAGCACAAAAGCAAAACCAAGGTATGCGTATAATTTGCGATTATTTGAGCGGAATGACCGACGAATACGCTTATAAAACGTATCAACGATTGTTTTCACCTATGCAGTAGCAATACCAATAGACGTAAGTAATATAAAACTGAGCATTATTAAAAAGGCCGAGTAAATTTAATTTACTCGGCCTTTTTAGTTTTTATATTTAGTTGGAACGTTTTATAAAGATTCTACGCCCATGTTGTATAACGTAAAACCAAATATATCAGCGTACTGCTCAATTGTTTTACTCGTTGGTGTACCTGCGCCATGCCCCGCATTAGTTTCTATGCGAATAAGCGTTGGATTATTACCTGTTTGCTTTGCTTGAAGCTCAGCTGCAAACTTAAACGAATGCGAAGGGACAACACGATCATCATGATCGCCCGTTGTGATCATAGTCGCTGGATATTCAACACCTGCTTTTACATTATGAAGTGGTGAATAACCTTTAATGTATTCAAACATTTCTTTGCTTTGCTCACTGGTGCCGTAGTCGTATGCCCAGCCAGCGCCCGCAGTAAATGTATGGTAGCGCAGCATATCAAGTACACCTACAGCAGGTAGAGCCACTTGAAATAAGTCTGGGCGCTGCGTCATTACGGCGCCAACCAATAAGCCACCGTTAGAGCCACCGCGAAGTGCTAAGCGTTTTTTAGAGGTGTACTTTTTATCTTTTAAGTACTCAGCTGCGGCAATAAAGTCGTCAAACACATTTTGCTTTTGCAATTTAGTGCCTGCATTGTGCCAATCTTTACCGTATTCACCGCCACCACGAATATTAGCAACGGCGTACACACCACCTTGCTCAAGCCATACTGCATTAACTGGGCTAAAGCTTGGCGTTAAACTAATATTAAAACCACCGTAACCGTATAAAATAGTAGGGTTTGAACCATCAAGCTTAATGCCTGTTTTATAGGTAATTACCATCGGTATTTTAGTACCGTCTTTTGATGTGTAAAACACTTGCTCAGACGTGTAATCATCACTATTAAAGTCAATAGCCGACTTACGATAAACACCCGATTCACCGGTTGTTACATCAAACGTATAAGTAGTGCCTGGTGTTTTGTAGTTAGTGAATGAGTAATAAAGCGTTGTTTGATCTTTTTTACCACCAAAACCACGTGCAGTACCCACGCCTGGTAATGTAATTTCGCGAATTAGCTCGCCTTTTTTGTTGTACTGTTTTACCTGCGAAATCGCATCAACCATGTAGTTGGCAAAAAAGGTATCGCCACCTTTTGTAAGATTTAGTACGTTTTTGGTTTCAGGAATTAAATCAACCCAATTTTCAGGGCTTGGGTTACTTGCATCAACCGTCACTACTTTTTTGTTTGGCGCATTTAAATTAGTTACTAAAAACAGTTTACTGCCTTCGTTATCAATAACCGATGTATCTGAATCAGTATTTCCAACAACCGTTACAAACTCACTGTTTTGCTTTGTTAAGTCCTTTATAAACAGCTTATTGCCTGAAGTAGACGTACTTGCTGAAATAAGTAAGTAGCGGCCGTCATGGGTTACATCAGCGCCTACATAGCGATGTTTTTGCTCATCAGTTTCACCAAATACAACACGGTCAGCAGACTGAGCAGTACCTAGCTTATGGTAATACGCTTTATGCTGATCTGTTTTAGCCGAAAGCTCACTGCCTTTAGGTTTTTCGTAACTCGAATAATAAAAACCTTCGTTAGCTAACCAATCTATACCACTAAATTTAACGTCAACAAGCGCTTCTTCAACAGGTTCTTTAGTGTGTGCATCAATCACTATAATTTTGCGCCAATCGCTGCCGCCTTCAGATATTTGATACGCGAGTAATGACCCATCTTTTGAAAACGATAAACCCGACATAGACGTCGTACCATCTTCACTAAACTTGTTTGGATCTAAAAATACTTCAACGTCGCCACCATCTTTACTGCGGTACAAAACATATTGATTTTGCAGGCCATCGTTTTTATAAAAATAGGTGTAATCGCCTTCAGTAAAAGGAGCGCCTATTTTTTCGTAGTTCATTAGTTTTTCAAGGCGCTGCTTTAACTTATCGCGATAAGGTATTTGTTCTAAATAAGAAAACGTTAAATTGTTTTGCGTTTTAACCCAATCGGCAGTTTCGTCGCTCATATCATCTTCAAGCCAACGATATGGGTCGCTAACGGCTTCTTCAAAGTAGGTATCTACTACATCGCCTTTTTTTGTTTCTGGGTATATAACTGCGTTAACTTGCTTCATAGGTGCTTTTACTTCTTCTTGAGTTACCGTATTAGTTGGCTCTGAACAGCCGCTAAGCGCTACAATTACAGCACACGCTAGAGTATGTTTAAACATCCTGAGTTCCATTCTTATTTATTAATAGTGCGCCTAAGTTATTAACTTTTAGCCCTTTTGTCTATTTAGATGCGTTAAGCGCCATTTATCGCTGTAAACAAATGTAAACTTACGCTTTAATAGCACGACCCTCATTAAAATAAAAAACAATAAAAGAGCACACTATGCAAAGTACAAACCCCACGTTTAAAAGCTTTAAAGCCTTCTACCCTTATTATTTAAAAGAGCACCGCAACGTGATTTGCCGCCGCTTACATTTTATAGGAAGTACACTTGTTCTTGCTGTAATCGCAATAGCATTATTAAAACAACAATACAGTTTATTGTGGCTATTACCTGTTATTGGATATGGGTTTGCGTGGGTCGGACATTTCTTTTTTGAAAAAAACCGCCCAGCTACTTTTAAACACCCTTTTTACAGTTTGTGGGGAGATTGGGTAATGTTTAAAGATATGCTTGTTGGAAAAATTAAATTTTAACACTATTTTTAGTACTATTTTTTATACCAATTACTTATAAAAACAAAATTGCTTCATGCTTTAAAGTATAGGTTCTAATAAGTAGTACATAATTTATAGTACACCCATTAAATGTTAATTTAGTTAACATCTAATGGGTTTATTTGTATTTTAAATTTTAAAAAATATTTATAGCTCAACAGCTATTTATTACCAGCCCAATAAAAATGGTTCCCTACCCATAATTAATTTAAATCATCCACCTCATCTTACCAGTTAATTAAACGTTAAATTTAACTTTTAAATATAATTCATTATCCATCAATTACTTAGCAATTACCTTCGCTATATAACTAAAACAATGATCATTATAAAAAACAACTAAATGTAATTATAAAAACCCTTAAATTAATTGAATGTTATTCAATTGACTGACTTTGTTAATTAAGTATATGTTCAAGGTAACAAAGAGGTTTGAGCTTTTTGTACAAAACTAAAATAATTCAATGGGTATGGGGAAATACAGCATGAATAGAAAACCGTTATTTAAATTACAGCAATCGGTACCACAAATATTACTCGCAATGAGCGCGTCTGCTGCACTACTTGGTTCGCTCTCAGTAAATGCTGCAGAGCAAGACACTAAAGCAGAAGAAAACATCGAACAAATAAGCGTAATTGGCTCTCGCCGATTAGGCCGTACAGTAGAAGACAGCGCAGTACCCATCGATATAATTGGTGCAGATGCACTTAAAAATTCAGGCTTTACTGAAACGAATGCCCTGCTTAGCAGTTTATTACCCAGCTTTAACTTCCCACAAGCATCACTTACTGATGGCAGCGACCATGTACGTCCCGCTCAGCTTCGTGGCTTAGCACCCGATCACACCTTAGTGCTTGTTAATGGTAAGCGCCGCCACAGCAACGCATTACTTAACTTAAATGGCTCAACGGGTCGTGGTTCATCATCGGTTGACTTAAATGCGATACCTGCAAATGCTATTGCCCGTATTGAAGTATTACGCGATGGTGCAGCAGCGCAATATGGCTCTGATGCGATAGCTGGTGTTATTAATATTGTACTTAAAAGTGCCAGCAGCGGTGGTTCAGTTGCGGCTATATATGGTGCTAACGTAACCGAAATGGACGGTGTACCACAGCTAAAATCTGTATCTGAAGGCAGTGATGGTAATTTAGCCTTCACCGAAGGAGGCGATCGCTCTTTAACCGATGGTCAAACATTAACGCTGCAAGGTAATATGGGTTTTGAGCTTGGCGATAATGGCTTTTTAAACATTTCAACAGAATACCGCGACCGCCATTCAACTAACCGCTCAGACTACGATAACCGTGAAAACTACGCACGCATAGATGACGGTTCAGTAGATGGCGCGCTTGACCCACGTGAACTTACCGTAAATCGATATAACCATAACTTTGGTAATGGCGATGTTGAAGATTTTTCAATGTTTTATAACGCAGGTTACCAGTTAACAAACGAAGTCGACTTATATTCGTTTGGCTCTTACAGCAAACGTGAAGGCGAAGGCGGCGGGTTTTATCGCCGTGCAAGCGATAGCCGTAATATAGAAGAAGTATACCCTGATGGCTTTTTACCTGTTATTACCTCAGACATAAATGACTTTTCACTGGCACTTGGCGCTAAAGGTTTTGTAAGTGAATGGAATTACGATGTATCGGCCGTATATGGTCAAGATGCATTTGAGTTTGGTGTTATAAATAGCTTAAATACCTCATATGGCCCTACTAGCCAAACAAGCTTTGATGCAGGAACACTTACCTACGATCAACTTACTTTAAACGTTGATTTTAGCCGCGAGGTAGACGTCAGCTTTTTAGAAAGCTCTGTAAACGTAGCTGTAGGTGCTGAGTATCGCCGCGAAGGATACCAAATAGATGCAGGCGAAGAAGCATCATATGCACAAGGCACATTTGGCCCAGGAGGCGCAGTAACCGACCCAGTTGATGGCCCATTTGGCGCAGCGGGCGCACAAGTATTCCCGGGGTTTACACCCGAATCAGAGGGCGATAACAGCCGCCACAACGTGAGCTTATATATAGACCTTGAAACCTACCTAACCGACGATTGGAATTTAGCGGTTGCCGCCCGTTATGAAGATTACTCAGACTTTGGCGATACACTTAACGGTAAAATTGCGACTCGTTATTCATTAACTGAAGACTTAGCACTACGCGCCTCAGTATCTACTGGTTTTAGAGCACCTTCATTGCAGCAACAATACTTTACCTCAGTGGCCACTGTATTTGTTGATGGCGAACCAACCGAAACCGGTACCTTTGCACCAAGCAGCGATGTAGCAAAAGCACTGGGCTCACCGGGTCTTGATGCTGAAGAAGCAACAAACTACGGCGTTGGTTTTACATGGTCTACCGACTTTAATTTCAGCTTATCGGTTGATTACTACCAAATATTAATTGATGACCGCATTGTGCTATCAAACAACTTATCGGGCGATGCTATTGCCGATTTACTTCAAGGCACAGGCGCTAACCAAGGTCGTTTCTTCTTAAATGCAATTGACAGTAAAACCCGTGGTGTTGATGTAGTTGCCTCTTATAATGTAGCAACTGATGGCTATGGCGATTTAGCCTTTAACTTAGGTTATAACTACGGTAAAAATGAAGTTACCGATATAATTGACCCACCAGCAGAGCTGCAAGGTGCAGGGTTTGATCAAGACAACTTATTCTCTGGTAATGAGCTGCGTCGCTTTGAAGTAAGCACACCGCGTAATAAGTACAACTTAAGCGCAACATGGACTAACGACGACATACGTACAACGCTTAGAGCCACACGTTACGGCGAAACTCAAGACCCTTCAGATATCCCAGAACGTAACGAAGTGCTTAAGCCTAAATGGATAACCGACTTAGATATCGCCTACTCGCTTAGTGAAAACGTATCACTGAGCTTAGGTGCTAATAACATTTTTGATGTTTACCCAGATGCAACCCGCGAAAATGTTGACGATGTAACCACCTTCTCACGTTTATTTGCTTACTCTAGCTTCTCGCCGTACGGATTTAACGGACGCTACGTGTACGGTAAAATAGAAATGAAGTTCTAATAAGCACAGCTTAAAGTAACCAAACACACAAAAGCCACCGATTAGGTGGCTTTTTAATGCGAGTTGCTATTAAATCTATAATTAGATTTTAGTTAACCAGCCGTGCTTGTCTTCACTTTTACCCCATTGAATATCGTTCAATGCTTGGCGAAGGCGTGCTGTAGTAGGGCCCGGCTCGCCAGTACCTACTTTGTATTCTTTATCGTTATGAATAAACGTACCCACAGCAGTTAGTACAGCTGCAGTGCCCGAAAGCGCAGCTTCAGTGCCAGGTTTAGCCGCACGCTCTAGTAGCTCAGTAACGCTAAAGTTACGCTCGCTTACCGTCATACCTAAATCTTTTGCAATGGTTAAAATACTGTTGCGTGTAACACCGTGTAAAAAGGTGCTATCAAGCGCTTTAGTAATAATCTCGTTGCCATCAATAAGTATAAAGTTAGCAGCACCAGTTTCTTGTACGTCGCCACCTGGGCAAAACAAAATTTGATCAGCTTGATACTTTATACGTGCAGCGCTAATAGGTGCTAGTGCACTGGCGTAGTTACCACCACTTTTTACCATACCCATGTGCGGAGCGCAGCGCATGCCATCTTCTTCAAGCAGTACACGTAGTGCAGTTGCACCACCGGCAAAGTAGTCACCTACTGGCGATAGTAATGTATATAAAAGCGAGCTCATTGATGGCGCTGCGGCTTTACCAATTGCAGCCTCTGTACCAATGTGCGTTGGGCGAATATACATAGAGCCCGGCGGTAATGGCGTTTCATCTGCGTATTCACGCATAATATCGATAATCATCGTTTTTAGCATATCGCTGTCAAAACTCGGTAAGCTTAATAGCGCTGAGCTTTGTTGCATACGTGCAATGTTTGCATCCATTCTAAAAAGATAAACAGAACCATCTTCATGGCGAAAGGCTTTTAAGCCTTCAAAACATGTACTTGAATAATGAAGAACGTGCGCACCAGCATGAAGTTCAAGTTTATCGGAAGGGACAATTGAGCTTTCGCTCCATTTATTATCAGAAAAACGAGCTTGAATCATCTGCGGCATAAACACGGTACCAAATGCGGCCATTTTAATCTCTCTTGTGTGGTCTATTTTCCTCCATTGTATGACAATCACACGCTATTTAACCATAGCTAAAGTAAGGCTTTTTTAATTAACTATGAGAATTTTTTGCAAGTGCTGTTTACTAATCAACCGCATTGGGTGCTATAAACAAAAAAATCGACCTATGCTGTTACATAGATCGATTTTTTAAAACAAATAATTTATTTAAACGAGTATTTAATAATACGTTTTAATACCGACGTATACTGTCTAAAAAAGCCACCAGTGTGATAATCAATACCGTGTTTTTGCAATACAGCTTGTACTTGCGGTGCAACTTCTTGATAGCGCGAAGACGGCATATCAGGAAATAAGTGATGCTCTATTTGGCAGCTCAAATGCCCTGTTAAAACATGAAACCAATGCGACCCTTTAATATTAGACGAGCCCAGTACTTGGCGGTAATACCACTGCCCTTGGGTTTCGTTTACGCAGTCTTCTTGTTTAAAAGTTTCGGTTTCTTCAGTAAAGTGACCACAAAATATTATGGTCGACGTCCATAAATTACGGATTAAGTTTGCCATTAAATTCCCCGCCAATACCCATAAAAATAAAGGCCCTGCAAGTAACGGAAATATCACATAATCTTTAATTAACTGGCGAGCGCCTTTACTAAAAAAGCGCTGCTTTAGTGTAGAGTGTGATACAAGCCCTTCGCGGTTTTCTTTCTTTTTACCAATAAAAACACGCTCTGCAGCTAACTCGTGATACGACACGCCCCACTGAAATAGCACACTTAAATTAATATACGTAAAAAACTGCCATACATTTTTAAAACGCCACTTAAAATCATCGCTCAGGCGTAATAATCCATAACCAAAGTCTCTGTCTTTACCAATAATATTAGTATACGTATGGTGTTCAAAGTTATGAACGCGGTGCCAACTTTGCCCGTCGCACGCTATGTCCCATTCATAATGTTGTGAGTTAAGTTGCTTGTCGTTCATCCAATCGTATTGACCATGCATTACATTGTGGCCAATTTCCATATTGTCTAAAATTTTAGCAAGTGCCAATAATAAAACGCCTGCAACCCACAATAATGGCTGAATAAAACCAAGCATTAGCAAAATTCGCCCGCTCCATTCACACACTCGCTGTTTGCGTACAACAGAGCGAATATAGTCAGCATCTTGTTGGCCTACTTTACCAAGTGTATCCATTTTAATGGCATCTAGCTCGCTTGCGAGCATGTCATAGTTAATGTTTTTCATAATTGTAACTCCAAATCACTAACAGGTTGGCTTACGCAAAGTTGGATTAACTGCTCGCCGTTGTCACTCAATTCACCTGTTTTTAAATTACGTACCACGCCTGACTTTTTAATACATTGGCATTGATGGCAAATACCAATACCGCAACCGCGTTTAACGGGTAGCTTTTTTTCTTCAAACTGAGGTAGTAAAACATCGTTGCCCGATACAACATGGGCACTGGCGTTAATTTTTACATTAAATTGGCTGTCGTCGTTTAAGCTAGGCAGCGCCAAACCAAAGGCTTCTTGGTAGTAATTTAGCTTATGCGTTTTAGCAAAATCGCTCACCGTCTGCATAAATGCAGCAGGGCCACAGCAGTATATGTCTGGATTTTCCCACGGCTTAATATTGCTGGTTATATCGCTTGATTGCTCACGCGTTAATAATAAAAACGAAAAATGCTCAAACTGCGCCGCCAACTCACTTAGCTCATCAACACATTGATGCTCAGTGGCTTTTGCGTAATACACTAACGACACTTTTTGCGTAGTTTGGCTTAAGTAATCATCAAGCATAGCCAGCATAGGTGTTATACCCGACCCACCGGCAACAAAAGTAGCCGGTGTATGTGTATTTTTAAATACAAAGTCGCCGCTTGGCGCAGAAATATTGCACCACAACCCCGCTTTTAATGCACTGCTGAGTAAGCCTGTAAAGCGCCCTTGCGTATTTGTTTTGATTAGTAAACGCACCAAACCTGTATTTTTAAATTGCTTAGCGCTTGAAGCCACGGTAAAAACGCGTGTTAATAATCGCCCATTAATTTCAAGCGTTAAACTTATATGCTGCCCTGACGTATGCGCCTGCCATTGTTTGCTTGGCTTAAGCTGCACACTTAAAAAACCGCCATCAAGCACAGCGGTACTAACTACTTGCGCTCTAAACTGCCCTGCACGCCACGCAGGTTTAAACACCTGCATTATTGGCTCTATGTAGCCTGCAAAACTTTGATGGTGTAAAAACCATTTTGAAAATTGGTTTAATACTTGAGTCATCATGGTTAAATCTCTATCAAATCTTAATTATTTTGAACTTACACGTGTACGCCCAAACTTCAGCGCACAAGTGTACGCTCAAATTTTAAGTTTTCAACCCCAATAGAGTAATTATTCAATTTTTTATTAGCACTAATTGCTAAAACAATTTCCTGTGAAGAGGTAATTTTATAAATAGAAGTGTGTATTTTTCATTCAACTCAACGCTTAACAAATTTATTTATGCCATGTTAAGGTTATGTAAGATTGGATTAATTTTGGAAGCCATAATGATAAATTTAATGTCACATAACACACTCCCTAAAATAATAAGTGCAGGCTTAACCGTTGCTATGTTTGCTATTAATGCACCCGCAAATGCAAAAAGCGATTACGTAAAAAACTATAAACAGCTCGATACTTTACCGCTTAACGTTAACGCAGTAACAGCGGCAGAAGGTGTGGTTATACCTTGGGCTATTGAGCCTTTAGCTAATGGTGATTTGTTAATATCTGAGCGCAGTGGAACATTATTCTTATTCCCTAAAAATACAACTAAATTAACTAAGGTCTCTGGGCTTCCCGACATTGATGCTAATGGCCAAGGTGGATTGCTTGATTTATCACTACACACCGATAGTAAGCAAAACCAATGGCTGTACTTTAGTTACTCAAGTAGTGAGGGAAAAGGAAGCGGAAGTAACACCGCCTTAATGCGCGCCAAGCTAAGTAGCGATCATACGCAGCTATCTGATCAGCAATTGCTATACAAAGGCGAGCATAATAGTACCAAAGGCCAGCACTACGGCAGCCGTATTGTGTTTGATGATGAAGGTTATGTTTATTTTTCAATTGGCGATCGCGGCTCGCGCGACATAAACCCACAAGATCTCACGCGGGACAGCGGTAAAATTTATCGCTTACACGAAAATGGTAATATCCCAAGTGATAATCCGTTTGTTGAACAAAAAAATGCAAAACATGCAGTATGGTCTTATGGGCACCGTAACCCACAAGGCATGTGGTTTGATAATCAAAACAATATTATTTGGTCTCACGAACATGGGCCACGCGGCGGCGATGAACTTAATATTATAAAAAAAGGCGCTAACTACGGATGGCCTTTGGTCAGTTATGGCGTTAACTACAGCGGCACCAAGTTTACCGACCTTAAAGAAAAAGACGGCATGCAATCGCCCGTATTACACTGGACCCCTTCAATTGCCCCTTCCGATATGTTGTATGTAACGAGTGACAAATACCCAAAGCTTAAAGGTAAACTATTACTAGCCTCCATGAAGTTTGCTTTTATTAGCGCGCTGGAACTCTCAAAGGGTAAGGTTGTTAAGCAATATAAAATACTCGATGGAATAGGCAGAGTACGCAGCTTAGCTCAAGGCAGTGATGGTTTTATTTATTTAGGTATTGATGGCCAAGGTATTAAACGCCTAGAGCCAGAAACGTAAGCACTAGAACCAGAACTAGCACACAGTACGTTAATAACTACACCGTGTTTACTTTGCGCTTTTAAAGCGCAAAGTAAACATTTTCACCAAACAAAGAACTATTAAGCCCATTAATGCGTACACTAACTACATATAATTTAATAAATTAAGAGTATACTAATGTTTTCATTTTTAAAGCCTGACCCAATAAAAAAACTGCGTAAAGAATACGATGTAAAACTAGAGCAAGGCATGCAGGCACAAAGAAAAGGCGACATTAAAAGCTTCGCAATGTTAAGCGCCGAAGCCGAAAAGATCTGGAGTGAAATAGAAACTCTAGAGGCAAAAAAAGCTAAATAATACCAATCGTGTTAAGTTATTAGACATTTATAGCGACGGATAAATAGAGTGATAACAAGGCATAAATTTCGACATGTAGTTGTTCTACATGAGAAATTTATAACGCCGCTAACGCTTTATTTAGCACGCTAGAAAGGCTAAATATTTAAGTCGATTGGTATCAGTATATTTAACGTGTCACCCCTGTTTCAAAAGCAGGAAGACGCGTTTAGTAAATAATTCATGACCTCCTTATACAACTTCCACCATTCCTAAACCCCCTTTTATAATATGCATACACAAACAAGTGTACTTAAAGCGGCTACTTGCATTATCACCACCGTTTTTTAGTGGCTGTTAAATGATTTACAAGGTTGACATCTTACGATTTATTGGTATATCAGCGTCGGAAACAGCAATTCTTACAACAGAGCGAACGAGTTAGCGGGCGAGCCTGCTGAATAGAATCAATGAGTTAACTTGCTTAATTGCTCAGGCTAGTAGCGACTGTGCGTGATGAAAATATCATTGCTTAACAGTTAAATATTAGGTTTAATAGGAACATAATAAACGCTGAGTAACGCAGGGATAGCTTAGATACGATATACACGTCAATGAAATTGACTAGATATCGGTTAGACCATAAAAAGCCTTTCTTTATAAGTAAAGTCCATAGCATAAACAATACCAACGCGAACACACCGAGCAGGTAGTGCCTCAGTCCAACAAGCGATTATGCAACACACACTGCGTGTTGCATAAATACTAAAGTGTTATGTGTAGTATGTAGTATGTAATATGGAGTTCTGAGTGAGTAAATGTGTTGTAGAGTATGACATTAATTTAGAAAGTGATATTCAACTATCGTTTTCAATGGATAAATGTACGGTTGAAACAACTGTTGGATCGGATGATAACACCTCTCTACTAAAGGTTACTATTGTATACGACAGCAAGGCATATGAGACTTTAGCTGATGCCCCCATTTTTACTCGATCTCGTTATTTAAGCATTTTAGGAATCATTTCCTTTATTGTTGATGAACCATTTGATGTGTTTGGTTCATCTACTAGAAAAATGGTAGTAGCTGACGACTGGGAATTGTCAATAAATAATACTTTATTTAAGGGTGGAGTTGATTACTCATTTAATTTGCAAGAGCTTTTAAATAAGCTCGGCAGTTTAAGACAACACGATAAAGAACTTATGTTTTCTCTTTTAGATCGTTGGCGAAAAGCTAGGTTCTTAGAAAAAGAAACAGAAGAAAGTCTTCTATATAATGACGAAGCGACATTATCTTACTTTCATGTATTAGAACTTCTTGGAGATCTTTCATCCAAAAAATTAATAAATGAATCGAAAGCACTAATGGAAGATTTTTGTCGAAAATATAACGAAGAAATCCTTTCATTGTCAGGTGTCGCGTTAGATAGTGAAACATCTGCCAAAGCAAAATTAATGTCCTCAGTCTTGGAAAAAGATATTTCAGTGTTTGCAAAAATATCCTATTCGCTGAAAAAGTATAACCTTTTCGATGAAAAAACGTCTTATTGGACGAAAAGTTTAATCGAAGCAAGAAACTCTGTAGCTCACGGAAGACGAGTATTTTATGACAAAGCTATTTTCCCAGTACAACCATTTTTTCCTCTAGCTTCACATGATCTGTATCCACTGGAATTTTTGCGAATTTTTACTGCAAAAGTTATTTCAGCTCATTTTGGAGTTTCACTATACGACAGTGAGTGGATGCATGTGCACATGCACCTGAACTATGGAGAACAGGCTACGAAATTACTCTTAAACTCTGGAGAGTTTGAAGCTCCAGAGCAAATGTCAAATCTGAGTTCATCTATTGTGTTTGGTGGGCTTAACGATCTTATACTCTCTAAAAAAATAAAAGTAGTAACCTGCATTGACTTATACACGTTCTATTTGAATTCTGACATTGAGTGGAGTGAATTCATGCTTTCAAATGTATGTGCTCTACTGGTGTTATTAGAATCAACTCAAGAGCAAAGCTTGATTGATAGCATTACAACTGCCTTGGGTTTAATGAATGCAAATAAGGATACATCACATGTAAAGTTTAGGGACTTAATTTACTACCTTGACTTTCGTGGCTTTCAAACAGAAAAACTAGAAAACTTAGTAAGCTTAAAACTATTGCGATAGTCACATATAACAAGCGATTTAAACTTAACAAAAACAGTTGGTTAGATTCCGCTTCGCTACACATTATAACCAACAACTTTTGTCCGCTTAAGCGGGCGTTGAGGGTGTAGAATTACTCATTCTCAGGTAGTGTTCAAAAATCTTACTATCTAAATAAAGTCTTGTTCCCCTTCAGTTATAACCAATTTTAACAACCAAGTACTAAATTTACCCCAACTAGAATTTGTCTCTAGCCATTTTTCAGGGTTATCTTCATGTGAAAACACCGAAAAGCCATTACAGTCTCTTCCTCCTTTAAGATCATAAGTTAAGATAGTTAAGATGACACCCATTCTAACTTTTACGTAAATTATCAATAATAGCAGTGAGTTAAGTTTAATTCATGAAAATGAAACTACATTGACAAGATGAAAGTAGAAATAGATAGCTCGATAGAGGACAACAATTTTTATTAAGCAATGCTAAACAACTTGGCTTTACTGAGCCTGCTTTACTTTAAATAAAAAGCGGAATATTACAGTGAATAAAGGAATGAATAAATTGACCTTACGGTTACGGAGTCAAGCGAAAGTGAATGCCTTTACTTTATTGTGTGGCAACTGTATTGCCTTTCATAATATAGAAAAGCCGCAAAACACGATGCATTGATGAGGGAAAGCCCTTTTAACTTAAAATAAAGCCACTCAAACACCTATAATCCCGTCCAAAACGCCAATTGAAACAACACCAAACCAGCTTTTTATATTCTATGAAAAACACAGTAATCAATTGAACCAAAATAGGAACTCAGCTATGGTTTGTTTATCAATAAAAATAAATAAAAAACGAGTTAATCTACAGGCTCGTTATATCAATATTCAAGGAGTATTATGAACTATCAAGAAAAGCTTAAAATTAATCGGTTTAGAAAGTCATCTATTGAGGGAAGATCTTTCAATGACGAGATGGAAAGCGATCGAGGTAGATCTATAAACTCCGCTGCGGTTAGGCGTTTACAGCAAAAAACTCAAGTATTTCCACTAGAAGCAAATGCTGCGGTTAGAAGCCGATTAACACATTCATTAGAAGTGCAACAAGTCGGTCGTTATATAAGTAAACTCATTCTAAAAAAGCTTAATGAGCAAGGTATAGAAACTAATGAATATGCAGAAGGCTTTGTAAGCGCAGTTGAAGTAGCCTGTTTATTGCATGACATTGGAAACCCTCCCTTTGGGCACTTTGGTGAGGAGGCAATCAATTTATGGACAGAATCATTCCTATCTGAGGTTATTCATGATTTATATAGCGATGAAAACGACTGTGAAAAGTTAATTAAAGATCTGTGTAACTTTGAAGGTAATGCTCAGGGAATAAGGTTGCTACACCATATTCAAGAATTGAACTTGACGTATACACAGTTGGCTTGCTTAATAAAATATACGCGCTCTGCTTATGAGGATAAACCAAACGAAGATAGTCCTGAAGGTAAACTATACAAATATAGAAAAAAGAAACCTGGTTATTATTTCTCTGAAGAATGTTTATACAAAGAAATACAAGATAAATTATCTATTAGCAGTGGTTGTCGCTTCCCATTAACATATATTATGGAAGCCGCTGATGATATTTCTTACTGTATCGCAGATGTTGAGGATGCTGTTGATAAAGGTATACTGTCGATTGAAAAATTACACTCTGAAATCACAAGAATATGGAAATCTTTTCGAGGGAATGAGGGGGTCAAGGATTCCGTAGTCGATGAAGGGTACTTGCTCAAAATAGCAGATACAGCAATGGAGAAAGCTGTTAAAGAGAAATTTAATACTAATCATGTATATACATTAACTTTAAGAACAATCTTAGTTAATGATTTATCAAAATATGCGGCAGAACGCTATGTGGAAAATCATGAATCAGCTTTTAATGGAACATTAGATGAATCCCTACTAGATGGTTGTGATAAATATAACTTAGCTACGGAAACACTGAGGTACCTTTCTGTAGATAACGTTTTTAACCATAGTGAAGTAGAGAACTTAGAGCTTAAGGGTTATGCCGTTATATCTGGTTTATTAAAGATATACTCACCATTAATGAAGCTGACATATGAAAATTTTAAAGGTTTGATTGAAAAAAATAGATTGAAGAATAAGCCAATTGAAACTCGACTCTTTCATAAACTATCGAGTAAACATAAAGCAACTTACTTAGCGTCTGTTTTCACTTTGCATGATCAAAGTGAACTAACGAATACGGATAAACTTCATGAAATTTATTACCGTTCAAGACTTCTTATAGATTACATAAGTGGAATGACAGATGGTTTTGCTCTTGAAGAGTATCAAAATCTTAGTGCATCTATGTAAATTGATATAACAACACGCCCTGAGGTGGACAGCAAGCGCTAAAGCTCACTTTCCACAGCAAATTTTAACAGCGGTGATCCCTTACTTTTCAATGCAGTTAAGTAAGTTGATTCATCGTAGGGCGTATGTGTTTTCCAGCACCTAAATAGGATTAGTATCCACTTAAATGCGGACAATTAGGATGACACCCATCCTAATTATTATGAAAAAGCCAACAAAAACAGTATGAAGAGTGCATTATTATAAATAATGAATCACGCAAACTGCTCGGCTGTATTGAACCGACTTTCCTTTAAATAAAAAGCGGAACATTACAGTGAACAAAGGTATGAATAAATTGACCTTACGGGGTCAAATGAAAGTGAATGCCTTACTTCACGCTGCGGCAACTGTATTGCCTTGTTCATAATATAGAAAAGCTGCAAAACACGATGCATTAAGGAAGCGAAGCCCTTTCCTCCCCGGTAACCCCCCCTAAATAAAAGCCACTCAAACACCCGTAATGCCTTCCAAAACGCCAATTAAAACAATATCAAACACTTCTATATTCTGCGTAAAAATACAGTAATCAATTGAACCAAAATAGGAACTCAGCTATGGTTTGTTTATCAATAAAAACAAATTTAAAAACGAGTTAATCTACAGGCTCGTTATGTGTAAATGGAAGTTAAGTGTATGAATTCTAATTTTGATGAATATATTTCTAATTTAAAATCAAATAAAGAAAATTATCCAAATGAGTTATTTGAATTTGCTATTAATACTGAAAGATACGAATTAAACCATCCTCAATCTCTCCATGATTCCTGGGTTTCATCTATTACAATTGCAGAAAATAGAAATAAGGTTCGCCCATTTGAACCTTTATTATCAATTGTTTTAAACTTACTTGGGCAGCAACACGATCGTGATATTGTACTTAGCTACTCCAGTGTAAAATCATATGAAATTTTAGGCTCAGAAAATCCTTATAATTATGGTGATACTTTTCATGGTGATGTTTTAACGCATGAAATATCTACTATTGATGGTTCGTTTCATCATATTATAGAGCTTCGTTCAGGCTCTGTTTTTAAAGTGACTTTTAATAAATTCAGCTGCTTGGAGCAAGTTTACACATAACAAGAACATTATACGGAATTTGCTCTTCCCCCATTTAATAGGTATCACGATTATTTTTACCATATACATTTTCAGGGTTTATTTGCATTAGCAGCCCTGAGTTATCTATCGGTTTAAACCCGTATTGTGCATAAAGCCCGTGTGCATCAGAAGTCGCTAATAAAAAGCGCCTGAGCCCTTGCAGCTCAGGGTGCTCCACTATCGTTTTAATAAGTAACTTACTCAGCCCATTACCTTGCAAGTGCGGGGCAATAAATACATCTGCTAAATAGGCAAAGGTTGCTTTATCGGTCACTACTCGGGCAAATCCAACTTGTTCGTTATGAGCGCTGTAAACACCAAAGCACATTGAGTTATCAATAGCCGATTGCATCACGCTTTTAGGAATGCCTTTGGCCCAATAGCTATTAGCAATAAAGTTATAAATAACGTTAAAGTTAAGTTTGCTTTTGTCTGTGCTAATTGAGTAGTTACTAATGTTTGCTGTCATACGTTAGTAGTCTTTTTTATCAATGTTTTTATAAGCGTTTATATAACTTTTTCTATAAATAATCTTTAACGTTTTTTAGCTGTTTGTCGTGTACTTTTGAAAGTACTAATAGCGAGCAAATAGCCCCAAATAACGCCAGTCCCATATCTGATTGGGTATCCCACACGTAACCTTGCGTGCCTAAAAACGCTTCTGCGTTTTCGCCGCTTAACACTGCAACCCACCACTCTATTAATTCGTAAAAGGCGCTAAATGCTAAACATACCGAAATAACAAAGGTGATTAACCAGCCTCGACCATTTACTACTTTTTTGCGCAGTAAAATTTCGCGTGCTAGTAGTGCAGGTACAAAGCCTTGAAAAAAGTGTCCTACTTTATCGTAGTTATTACGCTCACTACCAAATAGGTTATCGAACAAAGGGACTTCGGCGTAGGTGTAATGCCCGCCAATCATCAGCACAATGCAATGCGCTAAAATAAATGTATATAAAATAGGAGTAAGTTTAAAGTGGCTATAGGTACTTGCTAGCAGCACTAAACCAATAATTGCGGGGATAACTTCAAGCAGCCATGTAAATTGATCTTTTGGGTTAATACCAGACCAAATTAATACAATAAAAAACAGGCTCAGCCATAAATACTTCATTTAGAATCCTTTACTAAATTGATCAAATTTACGGCATTTTACGCCTTTGAAATAAACGACGCTACCTATAGTTTGTTTTTGCGGTAATGCGATTAAACAAAGTAGGAAAAAAGCGCTTAATTGTAGGTGCCCAACCACTTAAGCCTTTACCAACAATCACTTCGTGTTTTTTATCGCTAATGGCGCGAATCATTTTTGTGGCAGCTACGCTTACATCCATCCCATTTTCTATCGACTCTTCTGGTATATTTTGCGCTATGCCTTGCTCGTTTAGTGAGTTATGCGCAATTGCTGTTTTAATAGAGCCTGGGCAAATTGTTAAACAATGAATATTATGTTGTGCTACTTCTGCACGTAGGCAATCCATAAAACCAACAACCGCATATTTAGAACCCGAATAACCTGTTCTAAATTTTGAACCTACTTTACCCGCCACACTACTAATAGACACAATTGAACCACTGCGCCTTGCCACCATAGTAGGTAATACAGCTTTAGTAAGTGCAATTAAGCCAAAGTAATTAACCTCCATTAATTGGCGATACACGTTAAAATCGTTTTCTAAAAATAAACTGCGCTGCGATACGCCGCCGTTATTAATTAAAATATCTATTGCAGGAAGATCGTTCATTTTTGCTGTTACTGTACTCAGTACATGCTCTGGCTGAGCTAAGTCCAGCGGCATAACTAAGTGCCCTTCGCCTTTAAGCGTTGCTTTTAAATCGTTTAGTTTATCTACATTGCGCGCCGATAAAATAACGCGCGCTCCAAGCTCGGCAAATTGTATAGCAAGCTCTTTACCAATACCTGACGATGCCCCGGTGATCCACACGGTTTTATTATTATATTGCATGCGTTATCTGCCCTTTTATTGTTATTTATTAGGTTTTATAAAGGTACTTAGTAAAGTATTTTACGCCTTTGTAGGACCTGCTATCGCGTTTACTTCATCTTCTAGTGTTTTGTAAAAGCCCATTAAAAATAGTAGTTCAACAGTTACGTACAAAGGGCCAATAATTAAACCAATTAGGTCATCTACAAATGCAGGTTTTTTACCTTCGTAATAGTGCCCAATAAACTGTAATATCCAGCCAAATACAAACACACCTACGCCAATACTCAACCAAGGCCAAAACGCCATTGCCGCAATAGGCTGAGCACCAACAAGGAGTAAAGTGAATATCACGGCCATAATAAAGCCAAGCGAAAAGCTCAGCATAAAATAATAAACAACCGACGCTAATACAAAAAGTTGTGCACCATCAATTACTACACTACCAAGGGGTATTTGAATGCGCGCTAGTAAACACAACGCCGCAAATACAATGAGCGGAATACCAATAAAGTGCGTTAGCACATTACGCTTAGAACGATGATATAAACCATATTTACCAAGTTGCTGTTGAAGTGTTTTCATTGTTTTGCCTTTATTTTTATATATAAAACTTACTTTAGCAAAAGTAAGCACAGCAACAATGTCAGGTATCCGACATTTTGTAAATTAAACAAATGCAGAAATTATTTTACCCGGCTCATGCTCACCTTTCATATCCGTTCGCTCGCGCCCTTTTTGATACTCTTGCTCAAGCATTTTTTGAAGTTTCTCTATTTTATCAGCAATTGCGCTAGGGTCTGCGCCCTCACTTTGCTGTTCTTTAATGAGCTCTTCTATTGTCGCTTTTAGCTCGTCTATTTTGTTTTTGTTTACACCTAAGCGCTGATAAACCAGCGCTTCTTGGGCACTTTCTAAAAATGTTGGTTCTTTAGGGGCTGAGGTAATGCCTTTAGTATCACTTGTTTTTACGTTAGGGAGGGTATTAGTTGCCGCAACTTCGCTTGGACCTGCCGCTTTATTTACTGTAGGAGAGTTATAATTACTATATTGATTTTTAAAGGTTATTGTAGTCATTAGCTCAAATCCATTGTTGCGTTACATTATCTGTAGCAATTTTGGTTCCAACTAAATAAAGCAGCCTCTATTTAAGCTTGTGTAGCACGCGCCTGTAACTTTTGTTTATCTAAAACAGTTATGCGTTGATACCCCAAACTAATAGCTTGTAAGCTAACAAGCTGTTGCAGTATTTGATTAATAGTTTGGCGCGTTAGGTAGGTCATATCAGCAAGTTGCTGCTGAGATAAAACAAGTGGTGTTAAGTGCTCTGTATGCTCGCTGAGCATTAAAAGTCGATTGCATACTTTTTGCTCAGCGCTTAGTAATGCGTGATCTTCCATTGAGGTAAACATTAGGCGTAACTTTTGTGCCAACAATAAACCAAACTCTTGCCAATATTGTGGCTGTTCGTTTAATAGCTGTTCAAGCTCGCGTTGGGGAACGTAAAAAAGCACAACATCAGTTTGTGCATATACGTCATGAGTACGCAGGCCACCATCAAACAAGGTAACTTCGCCAAACCACAGTGATGAATCAATAAAGCTCAATACGGCTTCTTTGCCTTCGTTACTTACGCCACTAATACGCACCACGCCGCTAAGCACTGCATAAATTCCATCGTGCTTATCACCTCGCAAAAATAATGATTGCTGAGCTTTTAGCGAGAGCGTTTTGCCCTGCGTTAATAAAAAGCTTTTTAAATAAGCGCTACGGTTTTTAAACCAATGCCCTTGCTCTATTACGTTTTGCTGCTGTGGAGTCATTATTTACTGCATTTGCTTATTAAATGGCTGTTTTTCGATAACCAATTTTTTAGGGAAATTTAAATCGGTTGCTATAACAAAATCATCGTAAGGATCATTACCCGAAAACAGCTCAGTTATTAATGTATCGTTTTTATAAACATTAACGGTTACACCGCTGCCCATACCGCCTGAGTTAATAATATAATAATGATATTCGCCGTTACTAAAAAATAAAATACTCTCGCCAATACGCCCTACTTGCCTGTAGTAACTACCAAATGGTGCATCTGGTGTAGCTTCTTTTTCAAGCCCTATGTCATTAACTCTACCAAATCGATAACTAAGCGATGAGTCATCTTTTGCAACACAAATAGAAAGCACTTTATCGGTAGGCTCTAACTTGTAGGCTGTACTTTCATCTGGGTTACGCACAACTTTATGCATTTTTGCGTTAATGTAGGCTGCTTCATTACTTTTACAATGTGTTGCAAGCATACCGACCACTAAAGCGGGTTCGTTTGTTTGAGCTGCTGGAGGTGTGTTTACTTTGAGATCAGTGGGTAAGTTACTTGCATTACTATTTAGCTGAGGGCTATCTTGCATTGCCATGCTTTGGTCGTCACAACCAAACAGTGCAAACAAGAAGAAAGAATAAAAGCTCGCTAAAAATTTAATGCGCATAATAAAATCCATCTATGAGAGAGCCTTTAAAATAGCGATAAAACTAGCGACCCGCAACACTCTTATGCGCAATACTTTATAAGTTTATTTTTAAACCATCTTCTGCAAAAACTACGTTACTTTTTAGTGATTTAATTAACGATTTCTTAAACAATTGCTGATTTTTTAATGACCGATTCATAAAGTGAGATAGAACCGCCGTTTTAGGTGCAGCCTCAATTAATACCTTAGTGATTTGACTTGGGGTAATGTGTAAATTTTTAGCCCCGCCTGATGCGTTTTCATCAATTGCGTTGTGCATAACCACTACATCGGCATTTTTAGCAAAGCCAGTAAATGTGCCTAACTTGTTGGTCATGTCGCCTGCAAACACAAGTTCGCATCCTGCTATACTCACTTTCCACGCTAAAGCCGGAATAGGTCCATGGTTAACTGTCATTGCATTAACAGCCAAATCACTTTGTAGTGATTGTTTAAATTCATTTTGTTTTGTTGGTGCAACAGAACGAATATCTAATTTGTAGTTTTCATTACCTTCTACGTAATCACTTAAGTATCTAAATGCGCCCTGCTTACCTAGTAACGCTTGTGCATATTCGTTAGTAGAAGCCATTACACGGTTGCCCTGGGGGCCAAATATCGCAAGTATTTTATCGCGTGATGTAAAGTAACTGCCTTTTATAAAACTAGGTAAATCGCCAGCATGATCAGTGTGTAAATGGCTTAATAATATGGCATCAACATCACTAAATTTTGCACCAGCTTTATCAAACCCAATACTGGCACCAGAGCCTACGTCAACTAACACTCTGGCTTTATTTTCGTGCCATATAAGGTAACTTGTTGATGCGCGACCATCGTCAAGCTCAGGGCCGCCCGAGCCTAAAATTTGCAAACTTACATCACTACATTGCTGCGCGCCAATACTACTAAACGACGCCATAATTAAAGCGGTTGCAGCTAACCCTTGTTTTACATTGCTCATAATTATTAATACCTATAAATAGTGTTTTCAGTTGAGTCTATGGCTGAGTGTAATAACTAATTTAAGTTTTGTCCTAGTTGAGTGACCAACGGCCTACTTATTAATTTTAGCCCTTACTAAAAGCTGATTTAAACACCTTATAAAAGTGTTTAAATAACTAAATGAATCAATAACCGGTTTTCTTATAATAAAATGTTGTTACACAACTATTTAAAACGGTTTTTTATAACCGACTGTAATTTATAATTTAAATAAAATTAAATCTAAAAAAATACATTTTAAAAACAATTTAGTCTCATTTTATTAAAACAATAGTTGACCCTATTTAAAATTTAAACTAGCATTTCTGGAAGCGCTTCCACAAAACTCAGTTGAATAAACTTTTCTGGAAGCGCTTCCATACATTTGACAATGTTTATAATTACACAATAACAGCCCCATACAGCTGTTAATAATAATGATAAAAGTGCGAGGGAAACCGAATGTCCAACCATATTGTAAGAAAAACAAAGATAGCGACCAGCCTATCTCTGATTTTAGGCGCATCAATCTCTTTACCTGTATATGCACAAGAAGCAAATACAGATGTTGAAGTAATTCAAGTTACTGGTTTTAAAAGCAGTATTAAAGAGTCGACTCGTTTAAAACGCGACGCCGCAGGTGTTGTAGATGCTATATCAGCTGAAGATATTGGTAAATTTCCTGATACCAACTTAGCCGAGTCGCTACAGCGTATTACAGGTGTGTCGATTGATCGTTCAAATGGTGAAGGCTCTAAAGTAACGGTTCGTGGTTTTGGTCCCGACTACAACATGGTAACCCTAAACGGCCGTACAATGCCGGCGGCATCTTTGCCTGCAGGCGGTGGTACACCCAGCTCTCGTGCTTTTGACTTTGCAAACTTAGCATCTGATAGCGTTAAATCGGTTGAAGTATACAAAACAGGTAAAGCAAGCATTGCATCTGGTGGTATTGGCGCAACAATTAATATTAATACGGCTCGCCCGCTCGACAATCCAGGCTTTGTTTCAAGCATTGGCGTAAAAGCATTACACGACTCAACAAACCGTGTTGGTGATGACATAACACCAGAGCTTTCAGGCTTAATTAGCTGGACCGACAGTGAAGCTAAATTTGGTGCCTCGTTAACTGCAAGCATGCAACAGCGCGATAGCTCATCAACAGGTGCGTTTGTAAATCAATGGAATACATCTGCTTTTGACGGCACAATCCCACAAGCTGCAGACGATATTGTTTTAACTAATGCACCCGCCGTTGGCCAGCTTTATTCAATGCCATCAGATTTGCGCTACACCATTGCCGACAGAGAACGCACTCGTACAAACGCGCAATTAACGCTGCAATACAGCCCAATTGACGATTTAACAGCCACGCTTGATTACACGTATTCTAAGCAAGATTTGTTCGAAGCCCGTGCTGAGCAATCAATATGGATGGATAACTACAAAAGCGCGCTAACGTTTGACGATAACACGGTAAAAACCCCTATTTACTACCGAGAAGAACGTCGCGATCAGCAAACACGCGATTTAGGTTTAGCGTTTCAAGAGCTAAACCAAGTTAACCAAAACGACTCTATTGGTTTAAACGTTGAGTACTATTTCAACTCAGAATTGAGCTTTATGTTTGATGCGCACAATTCAAAAGCCACTAGCAAACCAGATGCACCTTACGGCAGCTGGGTAAACGCAGGCTTGGGCGCAAACGTAGTTAACGCACAAGAAGTTGATTTTAGCCGCGAACTTCCATCAATGAGTATCGATTTTGATGATTGCCGCCGAGACAACCTAAATTGTAATAACACGTTAGATGCCTCTGATGTGGGTACGTCTATTTTAGATTCTAACTTTGCTCGCCAAGAGTCTGAAATTACAGAATTTAGAATCCATGGTAAATACGAAATTGAAAACGGCGCAATTGACTTTGGTATAGAGTCTCGCTCTATGGAAAGCCATTCACTGCAATCACTTACACGTAATACAATGGGTAACTGGGGTATCGAAAACCCAGGCGAACTACCTGATGGCTACCTAAACCCAACAAACTTTTTAGCTGAGTTTGACGACTACGATACATCGGGCTCGTTCAACCAAGGTTATACCGGCAGCGCATCGCAAATTGGTTACTGGGCAGGTGAAGAGTACGGCTTTAACTTTGCAGCCGATGGCGCATTTGCAACTAACCGCACCATTGAAGAAGACATAACCGCAGCGTTTGTGCAATTTACTTACAATGGTTACATTGGCGATATGCCATATAACATTGTGATTGGCGCGCGCCAAGAGTCTACTGACATTACCTCAACGGCTAATATCGATTTACCTAACGCAGTAGCATGGGAAGGTAATAACGACTTTAATGTTCGCTTTGGCTCAGATAAAGAAGATTTCACGCTTAAATCTAGCTACGATCACTTTTTACCAAGCTTTGACTTTGACATAGAAGTAATCGAAAACGTAAAAGCGCGTTTTTCTTATAGCACAACAATTGCTCGCCCAACTTACGACAACTTAAGTTCAGCAGCGACGGTTGGTGTACCAGGTGCCCCTACTCTTTTAGCGGGTTCCTCACCGGCTACTGCTTCAACGGGTAACCCTGGTTTAGTGCCGCTTGAATCAGATAATATTGATGTATCGGCTGAGTGGTACTTTGCAGAAACAAGTTATGTGTCGGTAGGTTATTACACTAAAGACATCGAAAACTTTATTGGTTTAACACCCATGACGCAAAACTACTACGGATTACGCGATGCAACAGCGGGCCCTCGCGCTCAAGCTGCCATTGCTGAGCTAGAATCTCGCGGACTTGCTCTAACCGATTCAAACTTATTTCAAATGGTTGCCGCAACAGAAAATGGCGTTGATTTTGACTCTATGACCTACGAAGAGTTTGAAGCCGCTTACGATGTAATTGCTAACAGCGATGACCCATTACTAGAATTTACAGCGCAAGTACCTACCAACAATAAAAATGCCACCATTGATGGTTTTGAAGTTGCCTTTCAGCACTTTTTTGGTGAAAGCGGTTTTGGTGTGCAAGCAAACTACACCACTGTTAATGGCGACATAGACTTTGATGTAAACGCTGACCCTACTACTACACAATTTGCACTAGTGGGTTTAAGCGATACAGCTAACTTTATTGCAATGTACGAAAACGATGATTTTCAAGCACGTATTGCTTACAACTGGCGTGATAAGTTTTTAAATAGCGCAGCTCGATACGTAAATGAGCCAGGCTTTACTGAAGAATATTATCAAATCGACTTTAATGTTGCGTACAACTACAGCGAGCAACTATCGTTTTTTGTTGAAGGCCTTAATATTACTGAACAAAACAGCCGCGAACATGGCCGTACGTCAGTTCAATTGTGGAACCTACAACAGCTAGGTGCACGTTACAATATTGGTATGCGTTACAACTTCTAAAGGTAATACAAAGTAAAGCCGTTAGTTTTTACTAGCGGCTTTTTTGTATTTAAAACAGTATTAATGCTAGTTTAATTGTTATCAACTTTAGGGTGTTAACTCATGACCAAACCAATAACAAAAATAGTCGTTTTAGGTGGTGGCACTGCCGGTTGGCTAAGCGCAGGCTTATTAGCCGCTGAACACCCGCACCTTAGTGTTACGTTAGTGGAGTCGGCAAATGTGCCTATATTGGGCGTGGGCGAAGGCACGTGGCCGTCAATGCGTAACACGCTACAACGCATTGGCATTAAAGAAATTGATTTTATAACCCAGTGCGACGCGTCATTTAAGCAAGGTTCTAAATTTATAAATTGGCGCAACCTCAGCGAGGGAGAAAACTACTACCACCCTTTTATGAATCCACAAGGCTACGAGCACACTAATTTACACGCCAGCTGGCAACGTGTTGCACCTAACCAAAAATTTGCCGACGTTGTTAATATGCAAAGCTTTGTATGCCAAGCAGCACTTGCACCAAAGCAATTACAAACACCTGAATATGCAGCGGTCACCAACTATGGTTATCATTTAGATGCGGGTAAATTTGCTGAATTTTTAAAAAATCACTGCGTTAAAAACCTAAACGTTACACATATTATTGACGATGTAACCGAGGTTATTAACGACGAGCATGGCTACATTGCCTCATTAAAAACAAATAATAATGGCGATATAACAGGTGATTTATTTATAGATTGCTCAGGCTCTCGCGCTCGTTTAATTGGCGAGCATTTTAATAGTGAGTTTATAGCGCAAGATCATATTTTATTTAATAACAGCGCTGTTGCGGCGCAAATACCTAATGCACACGCCGATCAACCAATTGCCTCTGCAACACAATCTACAGCGCAAAGTAACGGTTGGATTTGGGATATAGCCCTGCCAACGCGCCGTGGTACAGGTTATGTATTTAGTAGTAAATATCAAAGCGATAAAAGCGCAACAAGTACACTAAAAAGCTACATAGCCAAAAGCACCAGTGAGCAACAAGCTGAGCAACTTAACTACCGCGTATTAAAATTCAGCCCTGGTTACAGGCAAAAATTTTGGATTAAAAACTGTGTTGCCGTTGGTATGTCTGCTGGCTTTTTAGAGCCTCTTGAAGCGTCAGCACTTGCCATGGTTGAGCTTTCAATTAGCATGATAAGCGAGCAGCTACCGCAAAACCGCACCCACATGAGCCAGCTTGAAACGCGTTTTAATGACCGTTTTAGTACTCGTTGGCAGCGCGTTATTGAGTTTTTAAAACTTCATTATGTGCTAAGCGAGCGCGACGACACTCCCTATTGGCAAGATATTAGTAATTTAAATACCGCACCCGAGCGCCTGCAAAACTTACTTAAACTTTGGCAATTTCAACCCCCTAGCCGCTTTGATTTTATTGAAAACGAAGAAGTGTTTTCATCAAGCAGTTACCAATACGTTTTATATGGCATGGGCTTTAATACACAAACAGTATCTGCACAAAATACATTTAACGACCCACGTGCTGGGGATTACTATTATCAGCAAAATCGCGAAAAAATAGCGCAGTGTTTAAATGGACTGCCAAGTAATCGCGCGCTTTTAAATCACCTTTTATCAAATAATGGGCAGCCACATAATGACTAAAACAAACGCTGTTAAAAACGTAGTAATTGCTGGAGGCGGCACTGCAGGTTGGATGACCGCAGCGGCACTTGCTAAACTAGTTGGTAACAATATAAACATAACCCTTGTTGAATCTGACGATATTGGCACTGTAGGTGTTGGCGAAGCAACAATTCCGCCTATTCGGACATTTCATAAATTGCTGGGTATAAACGAGCAAGCATTTATGAAAGCCACTCAAGCAAGCTTTAAATTAGGTATTAGCTTTGAAAACTGGGGCGATGAAAACACGCATTATATTCACTCATTTGGCGCAACGGGCAAAGAATGTTGGGCGGGTGAATTTCATCACTTTTGGCTACAAGGTAAAACTTTAGGAATAAACAACCCATTTGGCGATTACTGCTACGAGTTGCAAGCGGCTAAAAGCGGTAAATTTGCGTTCAATCAGCAAAACCCCATTAACTATGCTTACCATATGGATGCCACACGTTACGCGCAGTTTTTACGTGAATTTTCAGAGCCATTAGGTGTAAAACGCATTGAAGGTAAAATACAAAAGGTAGTAAAAAACACTAAAACGGGCCATATAGAATCATTGATTTTAAATAATGGCGAGCACATAAACGGCGACTTTTTTATTGATTGCACCGGCTTTAGAGGCTTATTAATAGAGCAAGCATTGCATACTGGCTACGAAGACTGGTCGCATTTACTACCGTGTAACAGCGCCATTGCGGTGCAAACAAAATCAACCAGCGATACCGTATTGCCACTTACCCGCTCTATTGCCCATAAAAGCGGCTGGCAATGGCGTATACCGCTGCAAAACCGTGTAGGCAACGGATTAGTTTATTGCAGCCAATATATGGATGACGCACAAGCCAAAGCGCTATTATTAAATAACATTGAGGGCGAGGCGCTTACAGAGCCACGTATTATTAAATTTAAAACAGGGCGTCGCTTAAAAGGCTGGAACAAAAACTGTCTGGCGCTTGGCCTTGCTAGCGGTTTTGTAGAGCCACTTGAGTCCACCAGCATTCACTTAATTATGTCGGGTATTATTCGCTTTATGCGTTTATTTCCGTTTAATGGCATTACCAATCACGCCATTGACGAATACAACAAACAGCTTAAAAGCGAAATTGAAAATATTCGCGACTTTATTGTGCTGCACTACAAAGTAACTAATCGCGATGACAGTGAGTTTTGGCAGCATTGTAGTGCCATGGAAGTGCCAAAAACACTTCAGCACAAAATTGATTTGTTTAAGCAAACTGGCCGTGTATTTTTAGACGATGGCGACATTTTTAGAGTCGATTCGTGGGTGCAAGTTATGCTTGGTCAAGGTATTGAGCCTAATCAACATCATTTAATAGCCAGCATGATGAGCGATGAAGAACTCACCCGTTTTTTACACGGTATTAAGCAACAAATAGAGCAACGCGTAAGCCAATTACCACCTCATCATGAGTTTTTAAAGCAGTATTGCCCAGCATAAAAAAAGCCCTTACTAGGGCGTGTTGTCCTTTGGTGGTTGAATTTGCAGCAGCATATTTGGTTTTTAGGCAAGGCAGAGTCTATGTAGTGTGGTTATTCCCCATAAATAGGCGATAACGTAGCATAAATGCCAAACATGCGCTGCCCGTAGGGTTCTGCCTAGGGGCAATTTACTTTTTGTTGCTCGGTTTTTACTTAGCCCACTAGGTTACAAACCTCTCGCCGCGATTAAATTGCCCCTAGATTGAACAAATTTCAATCCACAAAGATCAACACGCCCTTAGGGCTTTGAGACAACACACAATAAACTTAACTTATAAGCACTCTACTACTCACACTTTATTTTTGCTGTTTCAGCGCTTTGTGGTTCAAAGCTAATATCTGCAATTGAAACGCTAAGTTCTCCTACCGTTTTAATAATAAAAGGGCTGGTTACTCTAGCAAAATCAACGCCCTTTTTAGTAAAACACGTTAAATCTATACTCATGGTTTGCCATGTATTTAAATCAGCATTTTTAAGAACATTGGTAATATCAAGCTCGCCGCCACAGCCTTGTTCGCATTTCATTGCAAGGTATGTCTGTGAGCTAGGTATTTGGTTTACTTTATAGCTAAAGCTAAGGGCCGAATTTGCTTCAATGTAGGCCACTTTGTCTTCGGTAAAGTTACTATTAATTTCGATGTAGCTGGCTGCAGTGCCATCAAAATTAAATTGCATCGCATCTTCTTGAATCGCTTTGTCTTCAGTGCGATAAGTAATGCCGCCGAGCTTTACACTGTTACTTGCTACTTGGTGCTGCTCGCTGTTTGAATTTAAAAACAAACGCCACGGCGTTTTAAAGCTGCCATTAAATATAGATAGCGGCGCAAGGTTACTAATATCAACACCTGAGTCTTCATTTAGATTATTGCTAAGCGTACTTTCATCTTTATACGTTAAGCCAAAGCCATAGGGTAATAATGGCGAGTAATCAGCATCGCCCTTATTTACTGCGGTTTGAAGTGGCGATTTAGGCCACGAGAACGACAACTTACCTTTAAAGTCGTATTGTACCTCCCCACTTGCATCCGCTAGTAAAACATCTGCAATGCCTTGTCCTTCAGTGCCAGGAAGCCATGCTGCTACAAATGCATCTGACGCGTTTAGCTCGCTGTTAACCCACATTGGTCTGCCCGATATAAACACAGATACCACCGCAATACCTTGCTGCTTTAATGTTTTTAATATTTTAAGAGAACGTTTATTGTTACGTTCAAACTCAAGGTTGTCTTTATCGCCATGCCCCTCTGCGTATGGTTCTTCACCAAATACAACAATGGCTACATCGGGTTTGGTATTAAATTCACCCGTTGGGCTTAAAATAGCGTTACCGCCAGCAGCCTCTATTTGCGTTTTTAGCCCCGCATAAATAGACGTTGCTCCGGGAAAATCTGCATTTTGATTATTAGTTCCCTGCCACGTAATACTCCAACCGCCCGATTGCTTGCCTATGTTATCGGCCGCATCGCCTGCAATCAGTATATTGCTTGATGGGTTAAGCGGTAATAAATGATTGTTGTTTTTAAGCAGTACTAACGACTCTTGTACGGCTTGGCGGGCAATATCGCGATGTGCTGGCGCACCTATTAGTTCTAATTTACCTGAATATTTTCGATTTGCGGGGCTTGGTTTATCAAATAAACCCGCGCGTAATTTAACGCGTAAAATACGTGCCACGGCGTCATCTATTCGCGCCATTGTTATTGTGCCCGCTTTTACTTGTTTAATTGTATTTTCATAAAGTGGCTTCCAAGCACCCGTTGGCACCATAAAAATATCAAGCCCGGCATTAACAGCTTGCGGGCAGCTTTCATTTGTACAGCCGGCAACTTGTCCGTGCCCGTTCCAATCTCCTACAACAAAGCCATCAAAACCCATTTTTGTTTTTAACACATCAGTAAGTAAGTATTTATTGCCGTGGTTTTTTTTACCATTCCAGCTATTAAACGATGCCATAACCGACTGACTACCTGCTGTTAAGCCACCTATATAACCTTGCGCATGAATGTTATATAACGTCTCTTCGCTATCAATGTTATCGCCTTGATCGTCGCCATCTACAGTGCCGCCATCGCCTAAAAAGTGCTTAACAGTGCTAATTACGCGTTTGTCACTTAAAAAGTCATCACCTGCTCTGCCTTGTAATCCGTTTACAATTGCGGCTGAATATTCACGTACAATTGCAGGGTCTTCTGAGTAGCCTTCGTACGTTCTGCCCCATCGGTCGTCGCGCACTACAGCAACTGTTGGTGCAAATACCCAATCTATGCCTGTTGCCATTACTTCTATTGCCGTAGCTGCTGCAATTTGCTCAATTAATACAGGATTATTTGCTGCACCTAAACCAATATTGTGCGGAAATAACGTCGCACCAATCACATTATTATGACCATGTACCGCATCAGTGCCCCACATAGTTGGAATTTTACTGCCATCAATTGAGTCATCAACCGATGCTTGATACATACTTTCAGCAAGTGTTATCCAATCGGCTGGCGTTGCATGTTTATTAGCATTCGGGAACGAGCCACCGCCATTTAAATACGAACCAAAGCCATATTTGCGCATGTCTGCAGCGGTTATATCGCGGATTTCAGGTTGGATCATCTGCGCTACTTTTTGCTCAAGCGTCATTGTTTTTAAATATTGTTCAATCGTATTTTCAATTTCAGGCGTTTTCACTACCTTACTTTTAAGCGTTGGCCAAAGTGATAAATCACCTTGCTCATGCTCAGCCTTTTTGGCTAAGGCGCCTTGGCTATTATTAGCGGTAACCTCTTGTTTATTACACGCACTTAAAACGCATAATCCTCCTATTAAGATAGGGAGCATGCGTAACCTGTTAGTGTTTAAGCTTTTTTTCATTTTTATAGCCCTGTGTTGTGTCAGTGTGTTTTTGTGAAACGCCTATTTGTTATTTAAATTTAACTATTGACCTGCTTAACAATAGCCACTAACCTAAATATGGAAGCGCTTCCTTAAAGTTATTAAATACCATCCTTAGTGATTAATCAAATTAAATATGGAAGCGCTTCCATCTATGCAATTTATAAACTATAAATAAAAGCAAAATTTACTACAAAGAAGCAGAGGTTTTCTCTTAATGAAACAATTATCTTTACCTAGTGGCTCACCACTTTTAGCCAAAAATTTTACTTATGGTGTAGCTACGGCCTCATTTCAAATTGAAGGCGGCGCAGCTGATCGCTTGCCATGTATTTGGGATACCTTTTGCAGTAAAGAAGGCAAAATAGTCGATAATTCAAATGGCGATGTAGCCTGCGAGCACTACACTCGCTGGAAAGACGATATAAACTTAATTGAGTCATTAGGTGTAGACGCTTACAGACTCTCAATTTCGTGGCCACGCGTAATGACTAAAAGCGGTCACTTAAACCCGACAGGCGTTAAGTTTTATACCGACATTTTAGATGAATTAAAACGCCGTAACATTAAAGCTTTTGTAACGCTATACCACTGGGATTTACCACAACACATTGAAGACGAAGGTGGCTGGCTAAACCGTAACACCGCTTACGAATTTGCCCATTACGCAGATTTAATTACCAAAGCATTTGGGGAACGTGTGCACTCTTACGCCACCTTAAACGAACCGTTTTGTAGCTCTTACTTAGGTTACGAAATTGGCGTACATGCGCCTGGCATTGTAGGTCGTGAATTTGGTCGTAAAGCCGCGCACCACTTATTACTAGGTCACGGTTTAGCTATGCAAGTACTTGCTAAAAATAGCCCAAATACGCTAAACGGTATTGTACTTAACTTTACGCCTTGTTACTCAGTTACCCAAAGTGAAGACGATTTAAAAGCCACTGCATTTGCTGATGACTATATAAATCAATGGTACATTCAGCCTGTAATGCAAGGTAAATACCCTGATATTATTAAGCAATTACCAAAAGCTCACCGCCCAGATATTTTAGATGGCGACATGGAAATAATGGCTCAACCGCTAGATTACCTAGGGGTTAACTTTTATACCCGCATGCATTATCAAGCAAGCGAAACCGACTTTTACCATGAGCTGCCACATAAAGCGCCAATGACCGATATTGGCTGGGAAATTTACCCTAAAGCGCTTACAGAATTACTTGTATCGTTAAACGAAAAATACACCCTACCACCTATTTATATTACCGAAAACGGTGCAGCCATGGCTGACGAATTTAAAGACGGTGAAGTGAACGATAACGACCGTATTGAATATTACCACGAACATTTAAATGCTCTACATAACGCAGCAGAGCAAGGCGTTAAAGTAGATGGTTACTTTGCGTGGAGCCTAATGGATAACTTTGAATGGGCTGAAGGATATTTAAAACGTTTTGGAATAGTACACGTAGACTACAACACACAAAAACGAACTGTTAAAGCCAGCGGTAAAGCGTACACTAAACTCATAACAAGCCGATAAATTATCGGCTTATAACAATAAGAACACACACTGTGAACAAACTCCCTTTATACGAAAAAGTCGGTTACGCCATGGGCGATGCCGGCGCTAACTTAGTGTGGCGCGGCGCGCTTGCTTATTTAGCGGTGTTTTACACCGATACATTTGGCATATCGGCGGCTGCCGCTGCCATGTTGTTTTTAGTGGTAAGGCTATCTGATGGCGTAACCGATATTATTATGGGTATGATTGCCGACAGAACGCAGTCGCGCTTTGGTAAATTTCGCCCATGGATACTCTACTCGGCACCATTTTTGGGCTTGTTTATGGTGTTGTGTTTTACTACACCCGACTTTAGCACCACCAACAAACTTATTTATGCCTACGTAACCTACATAGGTTTAACGCTTGCCTACACCGTAAGTAACGTGCCCTATTCGGCACTTATGGGCGTTATGACACCAGACGACACAGAGCGCACAAAGCTCTCTGGTTTTAGGTTTGCAGGTGCGTTTACTGGTGGTTTATTGGTTATGGGTTTTTTACCTGAGCTAGTGGCATTTTTTGGTGGCGGCGACAACGCTAAAGGCTATCAGCTTACTATGTACTTATTTGCCAGCTTACTTATTATTTTAATGATTATAACGTTTGCGACCACTAAAGAGCGTGTAACACCGCACGCCTCAAATGAAGGGAATTTAAAATCAGAGTTATTTGATTTAACCAAAAGCTTGCCATTTATAATCCTACCTTTGCTTGCTACTACCTTGTTTTTTTATTACCGCGATTTATACAGCGGCGTATTTTTTGCCCTTGTTATGGCTGCAATGACATTCGTTATTAAAAAATTACTCAATAAAGATAAGCAAAGCTTAACGGGATCACAGCGCGACATGGTTGATCTTCTGACCAACAAACCCTGGCTGGTATTACTCGGTATTGGTTTTTTAACCATGATGTTTAATGGCATAAAATACGGCGTAATTGCATATTACTTTAAATACCACGTAGCTAATGAACTCATGGCTGGGCAATACTTTATTGCCTTATTGATTGTATCTATATTAGGCGCACTTGCCACAGGTAAACTGGCCGAAATAATGGGTAAACGAAACCTCTTTATTGCATCATTAATGCTAAGCGGGTTACTCACTACTGCATTTTACTGGGTACCTAGCGATAACCTAGTTGCAGTATTTACCTTTGGTTGCGCTGCTGAATTTTTTGCCGCCATGATGCCGACATTGTTCTTTAGTATGCTTGGCGATTCAGCCGATTATTCAGAGTGGAAAAATAAACGCCGCGCAACAGGGCTTATTTATTCTGCGGGTACGTTTGTGCAAAAAACCGGTGGTGGTTTTGCAGGTGCATTAGTATTAGTGGTACTTGCAGGCTACGGTTATAACGGCATGGATGAGCTAACAATTACCCAAGCTCTACCTGGCATGCAGTTACTTATGAGTTGGATACCTGCCGCATTTGCTTTTTTAGGCGCCGCATTGATGCTTATTTATCCGCTTACCTCAGCAATGACGCAAAAAATAACAGAAGACTTAGCAATTAGACGCAGTAATGTGTAAATTAACTTTTAATGACCCTTCGCGCTTTATATTTTTATAAAGCGCGAGTAAAAACACATATAAGCTAGGACATCAATGGCGACAATTTATCAAGTATCAGAAATGGCAGGTGTGTCTTTATCAACTGTTTCAAGGGTACTTAACGACAACGACTACGTAAGCAAAAAAACTAAAAAAAAGGTATTAGAAGCAATGAAAGAGCTAGGCTATCAGCCAAGTTCTATTGCACGCTCTTTGGCATCTAGCACTACAAACAGCGTCGGTATTTTAGTTTCGGAGTTGGATGGTCCGTTTTTTGGTCAAATGATGTCAGCCATTGAAGAGCACCTTCGTATTGCGGGTAAACACGTTATTATTACCCCTGGGCACAGTGACGAAAAAAAAGAAAAAAGCGGCTTTGAGTTTTTAATAGGCCGCAATTGCGACGCTATTATTGCCCACGTAGAAGCGGTATCAAACGAGTACCTAATTGAGTTAAGTAAAGGTAAAACCCCTATTTACCTAATGAGCCGCTACGTTAAAGAAATTGAAGAAAACTGCATTAGCCTCGACAACGTAATGGGCGGCTACTTAGCCACTAAAGCCATGATCAATAAAGGCCATAAAAACATTGCGTACATAGCAGGCCCGCAGTTTAAAGAAGACGCGTCAAACCGTTTAAAAGGTCACAAACAAGCCCTAGCAGAGTACAACCTAACCTTTGACGAAAACCTATTTTACATAGGCGACTTTAAAGAAACCGGCGGCAGCGACGGCTTAAGGCATTTTATTCAAAATAAAGCGCAAATAACCGCCCTTGTATGTGCCAATGACGAAATGGCATCGGGTGCTATGAAATACGCCCGCGAACACGGTTTTAACCTACCAAAAGATTTAGCCATTATTGGGTTCGATAACGTAATTTTTACCAATTACCTCTACCCAACACTGACTACAATAGATAACCCAGTACCCGAAATGGGCCGAGCTGCGGCTAACTTAGTGCTTAAAGACATTTATAAAAAAAGCGGCATAACAGTAAAGCACGTGTTTCAGCCAAAGCTTATTTTAAGAGACTCAACACCGGATATTAATTAACTTTAAACCTAATTTAAATCTAGTTTAAATCTAAGTTATGTAATTCATTACGCACCCACTGCGTATCTAAATATTGCTCTACGTGCTGCTGCGCAAACTTTAAAAAGTTACGTGCAGCATGCGATATGTGCCTATCTGTTCGCATTACAAAATACCAATGACTCGCTAAATGAGCATCGGTTACGTTTAAAATTTTAAAACTAGTATCGTCTGTTGCAAGTACATGGCGTGATAAAACCGCAATGCCCATCCCCGATGCAACTGCAACGCGTATTGCTTCATTACTTGCCATTTGCACGCTATCGCTCAGTACTAAGCCTCGGCTTTGCAACTCGCTTTCAAATAACATACGTGTTGCTGAGCCATTTTCTCGAAGTAAAAAGCGATACTGCATTAAATCAGTTAATTTAACGGCTTTTACATGAGCTAACGGGTGGTTTAACGGCACTATAAATTCAAGTGGATTATGCAAAAAGCGCGCAGCTTGTGCGTGTTCAAGCGACGGCGGGTGGCTAAATACATAAATATCGTCCTCCCCTCGCTCAAACCTATCAAGCACCTCTGCCCTGTTACCAATCTCAAGCGGGAGCTCAACATGGGGATGTAAATTACTATAAGGGCCAAGCAGTTTCGGTAGAATATATTGCGCGGTATTAACCATGGCAATTTTACAACGGCCGCGCGATCCACCATTAAGTTCGGTTAAAAAATCTTGGTAATCTTCAAAATGCCCAAATACCTGTTGGCATGTTTTAAATAGTTCAAGCCCCGCATCGGTCACGTGTAGCTTTTGCTGTTGTATAAGGAGTAATGGCTCGCCTACTGCTTCTTGCAGCCGCTTTATTTGTAGCGATACCGTTGGCTGCGTTAGGTATAATCGCCTTGCGGTTTCGCTGATTGAACCCGTTTTAACCACGCTCATAAATACTTCAAGCAACCTAAACGATATATGTCGTAAATCCATACCTACCTCATAATTTTTATCTAATAATAGCTATTTAACAAGCAACCTATAGATAGTTATCTATAACTAACTTGTATTTATTTTATTATTTACTATACAAAGTTTTATCTACAATAACGCCACTTAATTTACCACCTAGTAAGGAAAGCCAGTGCCAGATATTGTTGTTATGTTTTTTATTTTAGGATTAGTAGCGGGTATTTTACGCTCGGACTTAGCCATTCCAAAAGCCACCTACGACACATTAAGTTTATTACTCATGTTAACCATAGGCTTAAAAGGCGGGATGGTACTGCACGGTAACTTAAGCTGGCAACTACTGCCCGAAATGGGGTCGGTAATGCTGCTTGGTGCATTTATACCCCTCATGCTTTACCCTATTTTAAAATACGTGATTAAACTCTCTGTTGCTGATAGCGCCAGTATTGCCGCGCATTACGGCTCAGTGAGTGCAGGTACATTTGCTGTTGCACTCGCCTATGCCGAGTCAGCTAAGTTGGTAGTAGGCGCAGAAGTCACCTTGTATTTAGTGATGCTAGAACTTCCTGCAATCATTGTTGGTTTATTGCTTTACCGAAAGCTTGATAAAGAAAACAGCCAAAGCAGTGAGCTATCATTAAAAGCGCTTTGGCACGAGACTCTCACGAACAAAAGTGTGATTTTACTCGTTGGCGGTGTGGTTATCGGTATGATGTACGGCACGGTGCAAGGTAGCCAAGTAACGAGTCTTTTAACAAGTAGCTTTAAGGTTGTGTTGGCATTATTTTTACTAGAAATGGGTTTAGTAGCCGCGCAAACTCTTCGCCCTATCCCTTGGAAACATTGGAAACTAGCGGTATTTGCTATTGTGACCCCGCTATTTTTAGGCACGATAGGCGTAACAGTAGGCACACTTTTAAATTTAGAATTAGGCTCAGTAGTTATATTGGGCAGTTTAGTGGCCAGCGCCTCTTACATAGCCGCGCCCGCTGCAATAAAAGCGGCAATTCCTAAAGCCGATATTGGTCTTGCTATGCTGAGCTCTCTCGGTGTAACTTTTCCATTTAATGTGATTGTTGGTATTGGTTTATATCACCACCTTGCACTAGTAATACAATAAACAAATAAGTGCTAATTTTATCACTTTAAAAAACGGTTAAACCCTATTTTACATAGGGTTTAACACTAATAAATGCTCACAAATATAAAACAATATCTACATAAAAACACTACAATAAAAAGCATAATAGATCCGATAATTTACCAAAACGATCGTTTTAAAGTTTATTTATATTGTTTAATAAAATATCACTTTACTTATTTTTAATTTGGCTCTAAATTCGCGCAAATTTTATTATTAAAGTAACCTCTCAAACTTTAAAACAGTGGTTATTTACCTTGATGAGTCGATAAACACAAATGGCCGAATCAGCCGCCACAAGCACCTCTAACAACCCTTTAGCGCCTGTTATAGGGCTGTCATTTTTTGCTATCGCATCCGGCTTTTTAATGAGCCTTATTCCGCTGTCGTTACCCGCATTTAAACTTGATGAAAACCTAGCACCTTGGCTTGCGAGCATTTTTTACTTTGGCTTACTTATTGGTGCAACCACAATAGAGCGCATTGTGGTAAAAATTGGTCATCGCTTCGCATTTATATTATTTTTAAGTTTATTAATAGTAAGTGTGCTTGCACAACTTGCACTGCCAAATACCGTTAACTGGTTAATTGCTCGGTTTGTAGCGGGCATTGCTGTTGCCGGTGTGTTTGTAGTTGTTGAGTCTTGGTTATTAATGACCAACACAGCAAAGTCGCGTGCTAAACGTTTGGGCTTATACATGACCTCACTTTATGGGGGCAGCGCCGTAGGCCAGCTTGCTATAGGGCCGCTTGGCACCGAAGGTTCAACGCCTTATTTATTTGTAGCCTCGCTATTATTTTTAGCTATTTTAGCCCCTTTATTAATAACCAAAGGTCAGCCCGAAAAACAGCACCTTGAAAAACTACCACTAAAAGAAATAAAAACACTAAGCCACCCTGCAATGCTCGGATGCTTAGCATCGGGCTTATTACTGGGCCCTATTTACGGCTTAATGCCGGTTTATATTTCAGCGCAGACTGATCAAGCTCAGTACACAGGGACACTTATGGCGGTTATTATTTTAGGCGGCATGGTCGTGCAGCCGCTTGTAAGTTACTTATCTACTCGGCTTGAAAAAAGCTTATTGATGGGTATGTTTTGTTTAGTAGGCGCAGCCGGTGCTGTGGGTATATTACAAGCAAACACTTTAGCAGGATTAATAGTGAGCTACTTAATACTAGGCGCGTGCAGCTTTGCACTTTACCCGATTGCTATAACACTTGCGTGCGACTCATTGCCAATGGCAAAAATAGTATCGGCAACTGAGGTTATGCTGCTCAGTTATAGTATTGGTTCGGTATTTGGCCCTATGCTCGCCGCAAATTTATCTGATGCACCAAACGGTATTGTGTTTTATTTAGCAGGCTGTTTAATCACTACCTGTATTTATATGTTTATTAAAAGCATTAAAAATATTCGCGCAGGTAAAACACCTGTTGCAGGCTAACCTCTAGCTTAAATACACGCTTACTTATTAACTAATTCTAGCTGTTAAATACCTTGCTTTAACAGCTAAAACTATTATTTACACAAAGGTCATTTATAAATAATGAAGTAATTATTTAGCAGTGAGTTTTTTATGTGGGCTCAAAAAAAACATCTTTTTCCACCCTTGGTTTTGCGTTGTAAAAAGCCACGGCATGGGCACTAACGATAAAATAGAATAATGTACATGAGGCTGCTTCCCTGCGGCATTTCCGGTATCGCCTAGTAACCCAATTTGACTGTTTATGCTTACAACATCACCTGCACTTACCGAGTAGTCATTTAAATGTGCAAAATAATGTATACGCCATTTAGGCCCAAGCACCGCAACCACTTTACCACCACGAGTTAATTCACCTGCAAATATAACAATCCCGTTTGTTGAGGCAACTACAGGAGTGTTCTTTATGCCAAAAATATCAATTCCTTTGTGCACACCCGATCTGCCCCAAGGCTCATACCAAAATGTATTATGGTTCCAATCTTTAGGTGTAGCACCTTGTACCGGAATCATTATTTTTTCGGGAATTAGTAAGCCTATAATTAATAAAGTAGCTATTCCAATTGCAATCCACTTAAGTACTTTCACTGCTCTATCCTTGATATTTAAATAACTTGTACTGGTAAATTATTAGCCATAGTAACTGAACTCATCATGAGTCGTATTTATGGTTTTATTTATGGAGTTTTATTTGAATGAAATACCCGACTAACATGTACTAAGCTGATCAACTTCAAAACAGGCTTTATAAGTAATTGGGCACTGCCCGCTATAAACAACCATGTGCCACTCTCTACTAAAGAGTCATTTAAAAAGAAAAAACTACCAATTAAAAACCACACGGCAATCAAAAAATCGTTAAATGCACCCAGCGCTTCATATCGACGCTGGATGGTAATATGCTCTTGCCCTAAATCTAAAATAAACTGGTTACTGCTGGAGTCCATAAGTACTGCTCACTCTTTTATTTCATAATTTTAAAAGCCGGTTTTACAAGCTAAGCCTGCCATACAATAACAAAATTTACGCAATAAAAAACGTTGGCCAATGCGATTCAGCCAACGTTTTTTATTGTTTGTACAATACTTAACTATTGTTTATTTTTTATCTTTTTCTAAACGTTTTTTAAGACTTAATGCTGCATCAGCGGCTAATAATCGCATAAATTCAGAGCCATTACTTTGCTCGCCTTGGCTCCCGCCTATTACAATTTCAGGCACTAAACGGCTATTACCTAAGCTTGTAAATAAAGCAGTTTGAATTTTAACTTCTGCTTTTAACGTTTCATCAAATACATACTTAGGATCAAGTGCCGCAGACTTAGCTCTTAAACGAGCCTCAGCTAAAACGTCCATACCTAATGCTTCTAAGCGTTGTTGCTTTAAAATCTCTTCTTGTTCTTTTGCAAGCTCGGCTTTTACAGCCACTCGTTGCTGCGCAGAAATAATGGCATTTGCCTTAATTCGTTCAGCATCAATTTGCTCTTTTATTTTTAGCTTTTCAGATTCAGCACGTTGCTTAGCAATTGCTTGTTCACCTAAAGCCACTTCAGTACGTGCTTGTTGCTCAGCTTTTTTAAGGTTTTGACGCGCTAGTGCTTCATCAGCAGCAGCTTGCTTTTGCGCTTCAAGGCGAGCATTTACTTTGCTTTCGTAGTCAATATCAATAATGCTGGCATCAACTACTGTAATACCGTAAGCGCCTAAAATAGGTGCGTTACGCAGTGTATTACCCTCATCATCCATTTTAATATTAATAGTGACGCGCTGCTGTTTACTTAAATTACCTAAGTCGTCAGATTTATCGCGTTCACCCGTACTAATAATTTGTTCAGTAACAAAAATACCGTTGGTTAATTGATCAGCAAAATCTTGACTTAATTGACCATTACCACCAGAGTAATGTTGCTCTACCGACATCATACGCGCCGACGCTTTTACATTTTCAGTGGTTGCACGCATTAATAAATTAGATATTAATGTTTCTTGTGAACCAAACTCTTCGTGTATTTTAAGTAAACCACGTAGAGCACCCGACTCTGCTGCTGGTACATTGCCTGGCAATCTAAAACGAGAAACACCGCGTGCGCCACCCGTTGTAGTATCTAAAAATCGAATTGGTATTAGCGGTACAATTGCGCTTGCTGTTGCACCGGCATCGCCCGTAAAGTTAATCGAAATTACTTTTTTATAAGCCGATGTAGTACCAAACGCTTTTAAATAAGGGCCGGCTTGATTTATTACGGTTAAGTTACCTGTAAAAGCTGATTGATGTACTAAACGCTCATCTGCTTCATTCCACGAAACAACTTGCGATGTAAGCGTTGCAATTACGGCTAATACAACAACAATTGATGAAACAACAATTACATTACGACGACCAAATCGACTCATAAATGAGTCACTTTTTACTGCTGGGACTGCTTTTTCGCTATCCATTTTTACTACTCTCCATGTTTAATTTCTTTTTAACAAAGTAAATAATTTCCTGTTCACTCAAGTGTGCGCAAAAGCTACCAGAGCGATGTAACTCAACAAATATTGCAAGGATTTCTTCTTTACCTTTAGCTGTTTTATCTTGGTTTTCTTGTGTTTGATTTTTTTCTGTTAGTTGAGTGATTAAATCATCCACTATCGTGTCTTTATCAAACAGTACGTTGTATTCCTTGGATTTTCTTACCCGACTTTTATGTACATTGCTGTAAATTACATAAAGCGCAACGCATAAAATAATAACAAGTAAACTTAACCCTATAATATAAAAAATCATAAGCTCTACTTAAATTAGTTTAAATACTTAATGAGCAATAACAATTGTAAGTATTACTTAACAAATGTTAACCCAGTAATTTTACAGTAAACCCAAGTAAAAAACAGATTAAAAATAGTGTTCATCAGGTATATAGTTATAACCGCACATAAAAGTAAGCTTTTTCAAACAAAAAAATACCAGTCAGTTATTAACTGACTGGCATTAAGTTAATATTTATTAAAGTGCTTTTTAAATTATTCGCATTGCACCCAGTCAACACCATTTTCACCGCACTCATGCAGCATTGTTCCATCTTCTCGGCGGGTATCTCTAAACCATTTCCCTTCAATCGTTTTTGTAATACGTACATTATCTGTGGTTTTATATTTACGCCAAAAGCTAGCATCAATAGATGTTTCGTCATCAAACTTATGAGGCATAGCAGGGAGTACAGTAACTAAATCTTGAGTTTCTAAATCAGCAGCTTTGTCTTTAACATTTACCCAATCAGATAATGTTTGAAAGTCGGCATTTTCCTCTCTAAAGGCAAAGTCAGTTTGGTAAAACGATCCCGACTCAGTATAGCTAATGCTAAAACCTCGCTCGAACGGTGTATCTAAATTAGCACTAACGCATTCATCTGCTGTTGGGAAGTTAACCGATGGACTTGTATTATCAACGCCATAAAGCACATTGCTTTGCTCAAAACTAACGTTCTCAATGCTAGAGCATCGGTAAGTACGATCGGCGTTAATGGAAACATCGTCTCTAACTGTTAGTTTCCCATTTAACGATTCTTCGCCCCAAGGCGTATCTGTTGAATCCAATCGAGACAAAATAACGTCAATTTTGTCGAGTTCGTCTGTATTTTGAAGCTTTACTTGCTCATAAATAAGTTCAGCGCCTGCAAAAATAACTTTATCGCGGTACCATGCATTTTCAAATCCATACTCTGCATCTTTTGCTGTGTCCTGGTAAATCACTGCTCTTACTTCTTCTGCATCAGGATACTGAGCATCTAGCTCTTGCTTGAATTTATAGGCCGCTTTTAGTCCCTTAACAATTGCTTGTGCTCTGTCGTAAGCGTCGCTGTCGTTAGTAGCGATAAAATCTGAGTAAATTTGCTCTGTCGACAAATTATAATGCGCAACCAAGTTTTGCATAACATTTGTTATTTCGCTTTGAAGGTTTGCAAGTAGCTCAGTATTTTCTTTAAGTACATCACAACTTAAATTATTGTTACCACTTTTTTGTAATTGAAGGCTCAACTGCTCCCAAATAACGGTTGTTAAAGGTGATATATTTCGAATATCTTCATCAGTCAAAGCCTCAATTGAAGGTGGAAATGACATTTGATACGCTTGTGTTACCTCTCCTAAGTCCTCGTCAATTGCACCAACCGGTACATCAACATACATAGTTGAATACGGCACACACAGCGCCTGCTCTTCGGTAAAATTAAAACTATAATTACCCGATTCTTCAGAGACTACAGAAGGTTCTGATTGCTCATCAAAAATACCATCGCCATCAATATCTAGCCATACTATTGCACCAGATACATAACCATCAATGACCTTTCCAGTGAGTGAGATAGTGTTAACTTCTACGGGGTCTACTTTTATAGGGTCAGGCTTAGCTACAACTGGCTCTACAACGACTACTTTATCATCGCCACCGCCGCCACATCCAACAAGGCCTAGCGTAAACGCTAATGAAATAGCTAACTGACTTTTTTTAAAAAACATACAAAGACTTCCTTTTTTGCACTTTAATTATTATTAAAAATCATATTGTTATAAATTAAATAAGTTACTTTAATACAAAATAAGTAATACCAATCTGCTTATATATGGGGTCTATTTAACGTTAAGAAAATTACGCTAGAACTAGGCAAAAATTTTTGTATCTAGTTGTTCTAAATAAAAAATTTTTAACGACGTTATAGTGCAATTTAATTCGTTAATTACTCAAAGATTTATGCAGCTTGGTATAAATTTAAACAACAGAAATTTATTGAATTTTTATGGGGGGATGGCAACAAGTTAACATGCTCTGTACCTATATAGTGACACGTCATGTTAAATTTTGCTCTTACATTTGTTAATTAAATATAACTAAGACCAGCTATTGTTGACTAATATGGACTACAGGTACCTAAAATAAAGGGCTTGAGTGATAGGCAGTATTTTGTAAACGAATGTGTATCATACATGGGTTGGTTTAGAGCGCTTCGATAACTATAAAACAATTATATAAGCAAACCATCAGCATTTTTGATTCGCTCTTAAAATTAAAAAGCCACCTAATTAAGGTGGCTTATGTCTATAACATCGTGTTTTTAATGTGCCTGACTATCGTTTTCTTCGCGTTTATAAATATATGTTTGTTGGGTTTTAAAGCCAAAACCAATTGGTTCAGCGCCATTTACTAGCTTAACTTTTCCACCTTCAACATTTAAATTTGGCCCAAGTATTTCAATAGCTTTTATCGGCTTATCAGAACCTTTAACCCCAGGGCCTATTAAATAAAACTGACTAACTTGCGTTACATCCGTTGCATCATCCCAATCGCACTTACCATCCGCATCATTATCTGCACACGACGGGCCTTCCCCAAAAAATAGTTTCGGTGTATCTGGTACATCATTACTTGTTGCAAATTTCACATCGTCATAAACCTTCGTTCCATAATGCAAATGAAAGGCATAAAGCGAACCACCGCCACCCGTTAACGAACATTGGTTTTGTGTTGATGATGAAGATGCAGGCGTAAAGGAAGTAAAGTAAGCAACCCCACCAACGACCGTTGCTGCAGCAAGGGACTTTTCGCCCGTCCCTAATTCATATCGCCATCCTTTAAATTCGGCTAACTTAACTTCAAGGTTAACAAATTTATCAACGTCATCAAGTGCGTTACCAAATGGGTCTTCATTCATTTTCATTAAATCATCTGGCACTATTGGGGCTGGAAATTCAGTAAATATTTTTGTTAGGGTGTTTTCATCACGGATCATATACAGCTGATCTTGCTCATTAGTAGCAAGTGGGTTTGAACGATTTCCGCTACCTATAACTATTGCGTCGTACGGGGTATCTAAACGGGTCGTAATCATTTCACCATCATAATTGGTCTTAGTGACTTTACTAAACAGCGTTCTCGCAACTAACGGTTTATAAAAAAAACGTCTGTCTTGCGACGCTAATGTACTGCCAAGCTCCGCAAGCTTAAAATGAGTAATATCACTTTCATCGTCACTAGGAATATCTACACGCCAAATATTACCGCCAGTATCGGTTGCATAAATTCGGTCAATATACCCATCGTAATCTGAGTCAAGCGTAGTTACATCCGCTGCAATACTGTGCTCACCGGTAAAACCATGTTCATCTGGAGTGAGCGCCCATACCTTTTCGCCAGTTTTAGCATTAACAATGTAAATACCTAGCCCGGTTTCATCTGTTGTTCTAATCGCATTATCTTTGTTTGTATCGTAGCCTGCGCCAAATATCAGCAATGGATCCTCACCAAACGCTTTAATATACGCAATTTGGGGCTTAGACCATGTTTGTGCTAAATATTTAAATTCTTCAGAGCCACCAACAATTGGCTTATTCCATAATTTTTTAGGTTTATCTGGGTCACTTATATCCAGGCCGTAGTAATTTTTACCGCCTCGGCGCATGCCTGTAAATGCCCAAACTTCATCGCCCTCACTTGCTTTAACAACGCCATCATTTAAACCATCAGTGTTTAAACTTTTATTATTAAAGAACACACTTATAGGCCCATCCATGCCATACACTTTTGTATTTGCGAGATTACTTCGCAAAGCCGGAATGTTTTTTAATAAGGCAGCAGGTGTAAAAGCCCACTTTTCTTCAACAGTATCGCCTTTGTCTTCAAACATATGTAAAAAGCCGGCATTGGTACCAACAAGTATATGAATACTTCCATCGCCGTAATCTATAGATACCGGTTTTGAATGCAAAGGGTCGCCAAAAATATTGATTCTCTGATCTACTGATGAGTCATCACCATCTTCATTATCAACATCAACCCCTCGTGCCCAGTTAATATCACTCTCCTGTAAAGTTAACCCGATATTAGGAATCAAATCAGGGGCAAGATCGGTAACTGTACTTGTCGCTAAATTTAAAATGGTTTGTACTTTATCAAAAGTAAAATCAATAATACTGCCCGTTTTATCTATGTAAATTTTACGGCTATCAGGGTCTAAAGTTGATAAAAGTAAATTTACGCCACCCTGAGCTACTAAATTCCCATCTGCAGGCTTATTAGTTGGCAGCCAAAAAGTTCGCGCTTTCTCATCAATTAACCCATTTTCATCAAGAGCTATTTTATCAGTTGAATCTACAATATTTGCACCAGATACTTTAAGCTTTTTTAAATTTCCGCTCCAACGTGCGCCTGTTTCAGGGTAAAACATCGCAAAGTAAATTGACTCTCGGCTACGTGTTTGGTCAACATTATTACTTGCTACCGTAGGAGATGAAAAACTATCGTTAACTTCGCGTATTTTCGATATTGTATTATTAAGCGCTTCAGAAAGTTCAGTCGATGTATCTGCATGTAAGTACTCGCCTCCTCCCAATAAAGCGGTTTTTTCTAATAGCTTTTTACCATTTGTACTCATGCCACTACCAAAACCGATAGTAAAAACGCGTCCGGTATCAGCAACCTCTGGCGTGGTCTCGTACAAGTCAACTTCAACATCTCTTGTGCCATGTATTATCTGAGCTAAAGCGGCTAAATAACTATTACTTGTAGTACTAGGATATGAACCAAAAGTAGATTTGTATAAAGCTCTTATATCATCATTTCGGGTAATATCTTGTGTCGGATCACCATCAGTCATTAATATTAAGCTAATTGAGTTATCACAACGCTCATCTGCACCAACAGCCTGTTGAAAAGGAGAAACATAACGAGGTATATCACTACCACTTTGCTCTCTCTCAATCGTAGTATCGCGTTTGTCCGTATTTTGCCCATACCAAACCGTCTGCCCCGTCATATATAGGTAAGCTTCCCATAAGGTCTCAGTGATAGGTGTATTCCCGCTAGCTGGCAGCTTTTTTATTTGACCCAATATTTTATCATGTGAGGAGCCTAGGCCAGCCATAACATAACCACCATCATTGCCATTAAAACGCATTAAACCAAAATCAATCGAGCTGTTATCATTTACTAATTGGGTCATAGCGCTTATACCAGCATCGATTTTTCTAGGTCCCCCATTAGGCAACTTAGTCTTCATACTTCCTGAAGTATCAAACACAATAAGCACGCGAGGGTTTTCATCGGTTTTAACATTATGGTTTACGTATAGCTCTATATCTTCGGCAAATACAGAAAGGCTAATACCCACCCCGAATAACAAGGCAGCTATTTTTTTTAGTTTGAATTGCATTTTTAAATCCCTTTATTTGCGCTTTTTATTTTTATTGCGCAAGTTAATAACTACTCTATTCCGTGTTTAATTATTAGTAATATTGAGGTGGGACTAAAAATTAAAACAAAGGTAATATCTAGCTATTTATCACAAAGCAGTGATTAGCATTCACGTGTAGTTAATGCTATAAAATATATATCATTTCGATTTTTAAATAAAAACAGACTAAAGTCAAAGATATTAGGCTTTATTATCAATCAAAAACAACCACTTAAATAAAACAATCCCGTTTTACTGAATAGTTAAGTCACGTTAAAAAATAATATTTTTACCTGTGCTTTTATATTTATAGATCTATGTTTTAGGTAACAAGTACTTACTACTATAAATTAGTAAAACAAAGCTTTAAAAATCACTCTTAAAAGCACTATTATTCAGTAAAGCTGCTTTATTAAAAAGAGTGTATTTAATAGGTAACTACGGTTATGCAAACATACAAAAAAGCCCATATTAGGTGCTACCTAATATGGGCTTTTATACTCTCGCTAAATTATAAGCGCTTTATGCAAGCATTCTTATAAAGATAACTCTTTTTTAGCGCGAGTTAAGTTATGTGTTACAAGTGAGTTTTTAGAAATTTGAACCGCTTCATATAAATCAGAAATACCAGCTGTATCTTTTTGAGCCTTAATACGCGCTACACCACGGTTACTTAATGCAAACGATGTAAGTTCACGTACTTTTAAACGCGGACCATGGCTTTGCTTAAGTAATGCAATTGCTTGTGTACAAATAGCTTCTGCTTCTTCGTAGTTTCTTGATTCAACATTTAAAGCACAGCTATTGAATGATTTTTCAAATGCGGGTGCTGCAGTTACAGAGTCTTCAATAACCATTAATTTATAGTCACCTTGTTTAGCCATTGCAGCAGCTGAGCAAGTTAATAATGAGCCAAGAGCGATGGTTTTTAAAAGTGTAAATTTCATGATTATATTCCTGTTATGGCAATTGTTTAAACTAGTGATCTTTTTTAGCGTCAAGTAAATAGCTTAATAACAAGGCAAAAATTATGAAATATAGTCGTTCTATATAAGTAATTTTTTAACGCCGTTAGTGAGTTATTTAATTCGCTAAAATAATCATGTTTTAATAAAATTGGTATTTGTTAGTCGTACTTGTTGCCGACAACTAAACTTTAGAGTGTTAGCGCAATTACCACAAACGATAAAAACAAACCTAATACGTGAATAAATCTAACCTATAGACTTTAGTCTAACACCCATAAAAATACTTAGTAATTACAGTTGGTTAAAATCCATAAAAACAACTAAACAATAAATAACTAAATACAGTTTTATTATTTTTCTAATAACACAATACAAAGCTAATAAGCACGAAAAAGCCGATGTTGGGGGTTTAACCCAACATCGGCTTTTTTTACTCTCGCTATTTTATATCATGCTTTAGTAAGCGCTTTATAAAACACGTTATAAAGGTTTTTTATAACGATAATTCTTCTTTAGCGCGAGTTAAGTTGTGCGATACCATCGTGCTGTTAGACAATTTTGATGCTTCGTATAAATCAGCAAGTGCAGCAGTGTCGTTATGCGCTTTTAAACGTGCAACACCACGGTTGCTTAATGCGAATGACGTAAGTTGGCGTACTTTAAATTTAGGGCCATCTGCGTCTTTTAAAAGTGCGATTGCTTTAGTACAAATTTCTTCAGCTTGCGCATAATTTTTTGACTTAACATTCAGTGCGCAGCTATTAAATGATTGCTCAAGTGGCTGTGGCGCTGTTGCAGTTTCAATAACCATTAATTTGTAATCACTTGCATCAGCTACTGCAGCAGCTGAACATGTTAATAGTGAGCTAAGAGCGATAGTTTTGATAAGTGTTTTCATGGTTATATTCCTGATTAGTTAAGCCGTGCTTGTTGCCGACAACTGAACTTTAGAGAATTAACACAAGCCCGACAAACGATTAAAACAAACCTAATAAGTGAAGAAAATTAACCTATAGACCTTAGTCTAATACGTTTAAACTTTTTCTATATATTTAAATAGCTTACGCATCATCGCACGTGCCTAAAATCGCTACTTTACGTTTTAAAATGTATATAATTATTTATGCTTTTATTTAGTCGATTTTATTTTGAGCAACTTACTTAAGCATAGCTGAGTAACATTCAAACAAATTTATACATTTAATTACATGCAATACTAAGTTATGTATTTATAATTGTAGCTCTACTAACTTCTCATCATTAACGGGTTAACTTTTTTGAAACACACACTTTCTCTTTTTATTTTATTAAGCACGCTTTTATCATTTAGCCAAAATGCAAACGCAAGGCTTTTGCTCGGTAACAACATGCCTAACACCGGTATGTTTATAAAATCAGAATTTAATGGCGATAGCAGCATTACATCTGCGGGTGTAGAAATGATGGTTAAGCAAAATTACAGTAACTTTGGTGTTGTTTTTACAAGCGCAATTGGCGCGGCAGTAATCGATAATAAACAAGGCGAGCAAGAAGAATTTATAACGTGGGACAACGGAATGAAACTTGGTTATTTCAATGACTTTTTTATATACGCCGAGCTTGGCTTAGATCTGTTCGAACTCGCCTTTAAAAACGATAGAGGCGATAACACCTACCAAATAGAAAAATCGAACAACGACATTGACGGTTACGCAGGTATAGGTGCGGGTTATCACTTTAAGCCATTTAAAATAGAAGTATTTACCCGAGCACGCCAAATAGATGGCGACTACTGGGAAGCACAAGAACATATTTACAGCGGTGTGCAGCTCAGCTTTACGTTTTAACTCCCCTTTTGTTTTATAAAAAAATAAAAAGCGTGTGAAATACAGCTATTTCACACGCTTTTTTAAAAATTACATTTAACAGGTTTAGTCTAACCAATTTATATTTAACGGATAGTTTTGGCTACTTTACCAATACTCAAACCCTGAATTAAAATAGAAAACACCACAACCGCATAAGTCAGAGCCAACAAAATATCGCGCTCGTTCCCATCAGGTAATTGCAATACCAGAGCAACCGAAATACCACCACGCAAGCCACCCCAGGTTAAAACTTTCCATGCGCCAGATGGCAACTCTAATTGCTTATTAAATGTAGTGGTTGTTATACCCACAACAATTAAACGTGCCATTAACACTATAAAAATAGTTAAGCCACCAGCAATAAATAAATTACTCGAAAATGCAATCATGACGACTTCAAGCCCTATGAGTACAAATAAAATGGCATTTAAAATTTCGTCAATTAGCTCCCAAAACAAATCAACGTAATGACGTGTTTTGTCGCTCATAGCCATACTGCGACCATGATTACCCACCATTAACCCCATCATTACCATTGCAAGTGGGCCCGACAAATGCCAATGGCTTGCAAGTGCATAACCACCAATAACGCCCGCTAAAGTAAGGAGTACTTCTTCTTGGTAACTATCAATACTTTTAAGTAAGTAATATAAAATACCACCTAATACCAAACCAAAAACAATACCGCCACCGGCTTCTACCGCCAGCGTGTGCGCTACATAATAAGTTGTAGGAATATCACCACTTGATAAAACACCCAATAAAAGCACAAAAATAACCACGCCTATACCATCGTTAAACAACGATTCACCCGCAATCACGGTTTCAATACTTTTAGGCGCACCCGCAGATTGTAAAATTCCCATTACCGCAATCGGATCGGTTGGCGAAATTAATGCGCCAAACAGTAAACACCAAATAAACGCTAAATCAAAACCAAGCAATGGAAGTACTAAATAAAGCGCGCCAGCAATAATAACCGTAGATAGCAACGTACCAACACAGGCCAAAATACCGATTGGCAATTTATAGCGCCTTAAATCGCTAACATTTACGTGCAGCGCCCCAGCAAACAGCAGCATAGAGAGCATGCCATCAAGCAAAACTTCAGTAAAATCTAACTGATCGAGCAAGCTCACTTCGTAATCTATAAGATCATCAAACCCTAAAAAGCCCAAAAATATAGCGCCGATAGATAAAAGCATCGAAATAACCATAACGCCAATGGTTGTTGGCAAGCCAATAAAGCGATGGTTTACATAGGTGAGTAACGCGGTAATTGATAAAAATATCGCACTTATTTCAAGTACGCTTAGGCTGGTTCCTGGTGCCATGGTTTAAATCTCAATATTTATTTAATGATGCCTTGCTCAAAATAAGCAAAGCAGAAGGGGTATTATTTTTTATACGGTTATCTCGCATTATATTCGCGTAGCCTAAACAAGCATACCCAAAATATTAATTATAAATACACACCCTACTCTATTAACGTATTTAAGGTATTAACTTACGCATTAAATAAAACAAAAAAGCCCATGTTAGGAATTAACCTAACATGGGCTTTTTTACTCTCGCTATTTTATAACATGCTTTTGGTAAGCACTTTATAAAGAAAGCTCTTCTTTAGCGCGAGTTAAGTTGTGCGATACCATTGTACTTGTAGACATTTGGTTTGCTTCGTATAAATCAGCAAGGCCAGCAGTGTCGTTGTTCGCTTTTAAACGTGCAACACCACGGTTACTTAATGCAAACGATGTAAGTTGGCGTACTTTAAATTTAGGGCCATCTGCGTCTTTTAAAAGCGCAATTGCTTTAGTACAAATTGCTTCAGCCTCAGCGTAATTTTTTGACTTAACATTCAGTGCACAGCTATTAAATGATTGCTCAAGTGGCTGTGGCGCTGTTGCAGTTTCAATAACCATTAATTTGTAATCACTTTGCTCAGCCATTGCAGCAGCTGAACATGTAAGTAGTGAGCTAAGAGCGATAGTTTTGATAAGAGTAAGTTTCATGGTCGTAGTCCTGTTGGTTAAGCCGTGCTTGTTGCCGACAACTGAATTTTAGAGAATTAACACAAAACCGACAAACGATTAAAACAAACCTAATAAGTGAATAAATCTAACCTATAGACTTTAGTCTAATGCCAAATTACTAATTTACGACAATTGATATTTATAAAAACAACCAACGAAACTTAAACTTATCGATTTCGTTTCAGTGACTTAACTACTTGACTTACAACTTTAGACTTAAAGCCTTTGACTACAACCTCATTTATCCACCAAACCAGCTGTTAAGGCACCAAGCGTTTAGCAAAGACTCTAAAAGCTTTCTTAAATTTATACGAGGGATTAAATAATAGGATGGTTAAAAACACTGGTTTCATTTATTGCTGACCCAATAGCCGATTCAACCGGCAGCTATGTTGAGCGTAAACGCATAGCGGCAGAAATGGCCGCTGATGTAGCACGCGCTGAAAACAGCTTTAAAATTTCCCAGTTTGAAGCCAAAGCAAGGCGCTGTATGCAAGCCGAGCAAAACGACGCCGATTACGACTTGCTGGTTTTAAAAAAAACGCGACAAAGCCATTATGGATGAAGTGATTACTTTATTCTTCTTGGGGTTGTTTGTGTGTCACTTTATCCCCGCTATGCAACCGTATATGCACAAAGGTTGGCAAGCAATGTGCTATAAAGGCGCGCCCTGGTACTTTGAATTTGTGATTCTGGGTATTGCGGTTTCAACACTTGGATTAATGCGATTGTTTAGAGCTTTTTGGGGGTCGGGAAAGGAAGTAAAGCGCTAGTTAGGAGCTAGCGCCTCAAGCTTTAATTTTGCGATTTATCAATTTTAGAAATTAATGTATCAAGCACCATTAAATCATTAGCCTTTTCCATATATTCATCGCTATCTTCATCAAGCTGTTTAAGCTCTACTGTTTCTTTTTCAACCCTGCTTTTAAGAGTACTTTTAATTAATCTAAGCTCTAATTGTGAAAACATAATTATCCTACATCTTTATTTGGTATACCGATAAAACAAGGGATAGCCATTGAGTCTAACTGATTTAATTTATCTAAGTACAGAGTCACAGGCATATCGTATAGAGGGCGAATAGTAAAATGGTTTTTACCTAGCGATCCCCCATCATCTAGTGAAACATGTAGGCCTTGCGGCATTTTAGACTTAGCTGGTAACTTCCACCACAGCGTACCGAATTTAGGGTTTCTGTAATTAAATAGTGATAAGCCACCCGATTTACTGTCAACAAAGTCAATATCATTCTTTTTGTAAACTCTTACATCCCAAGTTTGTTCTTCCTCTCTTGGTGGTGTAGTTCGGATATAGTCAAACTTAGCTTTTGTTTTACGGCCAAGTCGAAAAAGGTCAAATGGTAAAGTGACATAAAATTGAATTGGAGTATGCATAATCAAGTTCCTTATGATTTTATTTAAATAGTCGATAGCAAATTACATCAAATTAACGAGAATATCTAGGCAATAGTGTTCAGCCAAATTACCTACTCACCTCAAATGTTATTGTTTACCAACCTAGCTCTTTAATCTTCTCAATTTTTCCAGCCACAACTTCAACGCGCTTAAGCGCTCTTGTTAAATTTGGTGCTGGTAAAAAATTAAGTGTTGCTGCATTGGTTTTGATAATGTCACGAACCAACTAATCACTGAGTGCCGCTTTTATATCTCCACTGGTACTTTTACCAAACGATAAAAGTGCATCTAACCGCTCTTGGCTTTGTGAACCTTTATGTAAATATTTCATAATTTGTTTATCACTTAACTGATAATAAATTAAGGACATTTAAATATTAGGTAAATCACCAGCAATTTTATCTTTTTGCTGTCACTTCAAGTCAAACATTGTCACTTTTTGACAGTTCGATCTTTTTAAAACCTACGACAGATCCTTTTACTGGGCTAGCTGACGATTAATGGCGTGTCACTAGGGTTGTCAATTTGACACGTTTCTTGCTAGGAAGGCGAGGAGGAGTGAATTTTTCGGCTTTTTAGTTCTCAGCTATACTTAATCGCAGGCGTTCGCATCTCGACTAAATACGATGCCATGTATTTTAAAAACGAAACTAAACCGCCAATTAAGTTAATGAGTGATGAAGTAGCAAGGGATTCAGAAATTGGCAGTAAGTTACAGCTAAATTTTGATTTAGAGCCAAGTGCTTAAAGATAAAAGGCGCAAGAATTTGCGCCTTGAAGTTAAACTCAATCTAATTCTTTATGTTTACATATTTCTGAGTACAGGCTTATTATTTCCTCAATAGCAGCTTTTCTTTCCATTCCTGTAAACGAATTTATTGTTGCCCTGAACAGACCTTCATCCTCTAAAGGCTGAACTGTTCTAAATGATTCCATTAAATCATCAAACCGTTGCTTTAAAGCTTCAGGTAAATCATTTTCTGATGTTATTTGTGCTAAGTTAAATGAAACAGCATCAACCAATCTGCTAATCTGATCTCCCTCGCTCGTAAGACAATCAATTGCTAAATACAGCTTCTCCCAACCATAACTGATACTCATACTAACTCCATTTATCTAATTTTTATTACATTGAATGTTTACTTATTAAATAGTAAAACTCTTTTTGGAAAGCTTATCAACACTTTATATAATTACAGTTTATTTTATTAACGATTGGTGAATATTATGGCGCGAGTTACTTGCCCAAATTGCGAAGCTAAAGCAACAATTACATCACGCGAAAAGCTAAGCACCCATGTTGTTAATTTATATTGCTCATGTACTAACACAAAAGAATGCGGGGCTACGTTCCGTATTACCCAATCGTTTGATCACTTCTTAAATCCACCGTGTAAAACCACTGCGCAATTAGCAGCGTCACTTATTAAAAACCTACCACGTGGAGAACAATTAGAGTTAATTGGGATTTAGTACGGAGGAAATAAGTCACGTATTTATTTAAATTTTTCAGAGTAAATATCGTAACAATCTAAAAACATTAATAGTAGTACACATGAAATCATACAATGTATAACTAAACTATTAATGTTATTAGATAATAAAATACCTATTGGCATAAAAGCAAAATAAACTAAGCATACAATTTTTTTATATTAGGCATTTCATGAAAAAAATTTAATTTTAAAAATTTATTTATTTCATTTTTATTTAACGAAAGACGAAACTCTAGCGCTAATAGTAAAGGTATGAAATATATAGCTGCAGTAAACTCTTCGACATCAAGATATATGCCAAGATATATAATAAGCACACATGTAAATAATACTGTATAAACTAATTTGTGATGTAAAATGTTTTTCTTAAGATTAAAGTGTATATTTTTATCTTGAATGAAACTTTCAAAGTCTATGCAGATAAACAAAGTTATCATTAAATATATAGTGAAAGTAATAAAGTAGGATTTGCTAAATGGACTTATACATAGAAGTAAAAAAAGAAAAAAAACCTTTATAGATTTGATATTTAGCACAAGGTAAGTAGCTTTGCTGAAAGTCATGATATCAGTAACCTTTCATCATATATAGAAAAGGCCCCTAATTAAAGGAGCCTAAATAATTAGGTTAATTAACAGCCTACAACTGCCATCTCAGTCCAACTATTACATCCTCCCGATGTGCAGACAGAATACACTGTTGTACTTGTACAAAAACCGCCGCTGCCGCCGCTGCCGCCGCTGCCGCCGCCTGTGCCACCGCTGCCACCGCTGCCACTGCCGCCGCCAGTACTACCGCCAGCATCTGGGTTAGCCTCTTCACATGCTTCTAAAGCTCTACGAGAGTCAACATAACTAGCATTACAAGCTAACTTATTATCTTCATATAAAACTATTGATCCTACATACGCACTAGCAGCAGCTGCACAAATGAGTTTTGATGGATCTATAATGCACGAAGCGATAGTACCTATACCTGTGCTAACAAGAATCACACCCGAGCCTAAACTACATCTGAACAATGAGCTATGGCCGTTATATGGTGTGTTAGTATAGCGAGCTCTTTCATAACTACATGCTGAAGATGAAGAGTTAGTTTGCACATTATTTAAAAGTTCTGAAATATCAAATTTACTACTCTGATTCATTCCCAAGCCACAAGGTACTTGAATTTGACCATCAAAACATACTCCAGGAGTCAATGGCATATCAGGAGTGTTATTAAAGTTTTCAAAATAAACTCCAATATTTTTTACTTGATTAGTAACTTGCCATACAGAGCTATACAAATCTTTCAACAAAGCAGTCTCTGATCGGCCAGTCATTGCACTAAAGCGTGTCACACTGCTCTGTTTTGGTTTGATAAAAATATAGCTACCGTCTGGGTATGTTAGCTTTTGACCCTCTGTATCAATTTTTATTTCTATACTTCCTGCTGCACTATTAAATTTAAGTATTTCGCTGTTACTATCACTCGATAATGTTCCATATGTATTTTCCTTAACTATCCCTCCATAACTAGAAAAAGATAGAAGTGATACCATTAAAAATATTAGAGCTCTCATTTTATTCCTTAATTTAGTTTCCATTTAAGGTATTGATGTTGGCAAAGTATTAATAAAAAGTAAAGGGATGGTAATTATTTTTTTCATACTATTAAATCCAGTGCCCACCAATCGTTATCGCTGATTGCTGATGCGCTGCCTTGTTTTACTAAAGTAACTAGGTCCCAATCGCAAATAGTGACTAGATCGTTTTGTATATGGGTGTTATTTGGTGTGTTGCGCCCGTCAAGCTGCGCGTATTTATAAGCAAGCTCTACATACTCGCGGGCTTGTTACCAATGGGCTTCAGTTATGTGCCAGCTACCTGCTTTTTGTGAATATGTTTTAGCCAATGACTCAATAGCTAAGCGCTGATCATGCTTTATTTGCTCATCAATATTTAAAACTTGAAGTTGGCCGTCTCGTATTTGATAAATTTGGCAGTTTCGGGCGATCCTTTTTCCGCTATTTAGATCCTTTATTACTTCATCAACGTCATTTTTTGAGTATCGAGTAACAACTCAGCCCTAGACCCTGCGGCTATGGGCGTACAGTTATTACCACTAGTCCAAGATACGTCGGCTGCGCCGACGTTGGTGTTATCCTTAGTATTGAGTTTTCGGCTGTGCCTTTGGGTTGCCTTGTACATTCTACTAGGCGAGTTTTAAGACTCGTTTCGGTTGTAACGTTATAAACATTGTTAATCATCCGGTGAAGCTTTGATTCGATACTTACATTGGTAACAATGCCTTTTATGCGGCGACCTACTTCGGCGTAGTCTTTCCAATTGGCGGTGTCTGCAGCGTGACGAATAGGTTCTATGGTTTTGTCACTTATTGCTTTGCCCTTCGGTATACTGCGCAATTCACGATACACGGTAACGCTTGGTGAACCATGTAACAAAAGCGGTATTGCCAAGTGATAGTCCCCTTAGCTGATACCCTTACACTTAAACTATCTCTATGCGATAATACACAAGGTGTTTGATTTTTACCTAGCAGCTTTCTTAATTTGGCATCCCTTATCGCCATTTAATTTTTTATACACAGTTAGCAAAAAATTTATACACGAAACTATACACACAACGCGCCAATTACAAGAAACTCGAAAATACAAAAATAAACTGAGTAGCGCTAATAACCCGTAAATATAAAGGGCTAAGACATAGAATGAATAATGAAAGTTATCAAGGAAATCAAGCAACAATCTATTGGCACGACTACGAGACTTGGGGGGCGAGCCCTCAAAAGGATAAGCCGAGCCAATTTGCGGGTATTCGTACCGATCTTGATTTAAATATTATTGGCGAGCCGCTTATTGAATATTGTAAGCCGCAAGCGGATTACTTACCTCACCCTGAGGCGTGTTTAATTACGGGTATTACGCCACAAGTAGCGATGAAAAAAGGCTTAGTTGAAGCTGAGTTTATAGCAAAAATTCATGCCGAATTTAGCGTGCCAAATACCTGTGTTGCCGGTTATAACAGTATTCGGTTTGATGACGAAGTGAGTCGTTATAGCTTTTACCGTAATTTTTACGACCCATACGAGCGCGAATACAAAAATAATAATAGTCGCTGGGATATTATTGATTTAGTACGCGCTTGTTACGCGCTGCGCCCTGAAGGCATTGAATGGCCGTTAAAAGAAGACGGCAGCCCAAGCTTTAAGCTAGAACATTTAACGGTAGCTAATGGTATTGAACACGCCGCTGCGCACGATGCGCTAAGCGATGTAACCGCCACTATTGCACTGGCTAAACTAATAAAAGAAAAACAGCCAAAGCTGTATAACTTCTTTTTTGGTTTGCGTGGCAAAAAAGCACTCGCTGAATTGGTTGATGTATTTAACATGACGCCGCTGGTGCATACCACGTCGCGCATACCTGCAACACAAGGCTGCACAAGCTGGGTTGCACCAATGAGCTTTCATCCGGTAAATAAAAATGCGGTTATTTGTTTTGATTTAACTCAAAACCCGCAAGTACTCATTGATTTAAACGTAGAAGAGTTACGCAAACGTTTATACACCAAACGTGTAGATTTAGCCGAAGACGATTTACCTGTTGGCTTAAAACTAGTGCATTTAAACAAGTGCCCTATTTTAGCCCCAGCTAAAACATTATTGCCTGAAAACGCCGCCCGCCTTGGGATTGATCGCGAGCAGTGCTTAGCTAACTTAGCTATTTTAAAAGCCAATACCGACCTTCGCGATAAAGTAACGGAGGTGTTTAACGAGCAAGGCGATTACAGCGCAACCACTAACGTTGACTACTTACTTTACGATGGGTTTACAAGCCATGCTGATAAAGCTAAGTTTGCGATTATTCGTGATGCAAAACCAGATGAATTAGCAGGGTTGAAATTAGACTTTGAAGATAAAAAGTTTAATACCTTGTTGTTTAGATACCGCGCCCGTAACTGGCCTGAAACGCTAAACCAGCAAGAGCTTGACCAATGGCGCCAGTATTGCCAAAACAAGTTAATGCACGGGGAAGATCAACCATCGATTAACGCGCAAGATTTTATGATCACCCTTGAGAACCTAGCGCATGAGCATGACGACAGCGAAAAAAATCTTACAATTTTAAAGGCGCTATATAACTACGCTCAAAGCATGTAATTTTGTTTGTATAACGCATTAAAAACGCGACGCTTTAGCAATAAAGCGTCGCGTTTTTGTTTATTAATATCTGTATCACTACAAAGAAAGCAAAATTTATTTCACAAAGAGAAGCGAATGAGGAGTAAATGAGAAACATAAAAACAATAGTTTTTTAGATCTATTACTTCCTCTAAAAGCGCAGCGCCTCATAACCTCTTTGTGAATAAATTACTTTACGGGCTTTGCCCGTCACGCCAGCAAGCTTCGCGTCTACATCGACATACTCAACGTAAACGTTACTTTTTATGCAGCGCTTCAATGCGTGCTAGTAAGCTTGAGGTGTCGTATCTGCCACCGCCAAGTGCTTGTACGTCGGCGTAGTATTGATCGACCGTTGCGGTCATTGGCAGTGTTGCACCGTTGTTTTTAGCTTCATCGAGTGCAATACCTAAATCTTTACGCATCCAATCTACGGCAAAACCAAACTCATATTCACCCGCCCACATTGTTTTGTAGCGGTTTTCCATTTGCCACGAACCGGCTGCACCTTTAGAAATGGTTTCTATAACTTTTTCACCATCAAGCCCAGCTTGCTTGGCAAAATGTAAGCCTTCGGCTAAACCCTGCACTACACCAGCAATACAAATTTGATTAACCATTTTACAAAGTTGTCCCGAGCCAACGCCGCCTAGTAATTGGCTAAAACGACTAAACGCCGCCATAACTGGCTGTACTTTAGCAAATACAGCTTCACTACCACCCGCCATAACCGTTAATACGCCGTTTTCGGCGCCAGCTTGTCCGCCAGATACAGGTGCATCTATAAAATCAACATTTTGCAGAGCCGCTTTTGCTGCAACTTCGCGGGCTACTTCGGCAGAGGTTGTGGTGTGATCAACCAAAACAGTGTGCGGCAGCATGCCCGCTAACACGCCCTCGTCGCCATACACTACTGAGCGTAAATCGTCATCATTACCAACACACATAAATACGATGTCGGCATTGCTGGCAGCTTCGCGCGGGGTTGGTGCAAAACTTCCTGAATGTTCTGCAGTCCACGCTTGTGCTTTAGCTTGAGTGCGGTTATAGACGCATACGCTGTGTCCTGCTTTTGCTAAATGCCTCGCCATTGGGTAACCCATTACGCCTAAACCTATAAATGCGACTTTCATTGACATAAAAATGACCTATTAAACTGATAACTTAGAAACTAGACCTCGATTATGTCAATCGGTCGATAAAAAAGCGAATGAAAGTCTTTATAAAATTTCCTTAGCGGGAAAGGTAAGTAGGTAACCTATGGACAGTATTTATCAATTTAATGCACCACTTTACAACAGCGAAAATTTTTCTCTTAGCCAGTTACAGGGCAAAACCGTCCTTATTGTTAATACAGCGAGTAAATGTAATTTTTCGGTGCAATTAAACGCGCTCGAAAAGCTCTATCAGCAATACAAAGGCAATGGTTTTACTGTGCTTGCGTTTCCGTGTAACCAGTTTGGCCAAAATGAGCCGCTTGATAATTTAGCCATTAAAGACTTTTACCAAGAGCAATTTAATGTCTCGTTTGAGGTGTTTGGTAAGGTAATGGTAAACGGGCCAGAAACACATCCGTTGTTTAATTATTTAAAATCGCATACGCGGGGTATTTCGCAAAATCGTGCAATTAAGTGGAATTTCACTAAGTTTTTAATTAACTCACAAGGTCAACTTGTTGCACGCTATGCACCGCGAACTAAGCCCGAAACACTTATACAAGTAATAGAAAGCAACCTACTGCAAGGCGCAAAGTTAAACGCTGCTAAAGGTGGTAAAAAAGTATCGTCAAAAATACCTTTGTTTATCCCAAGTAAGGCTCCGCTTAAGGCTTAATTTAAATCAATAAAATGCGTTTTACTAAAGCACAGGTTTATAAAGTAGTTTATTGTATTAGTAATAAATAATACTCCTTAAGCGTCAAGGCTATTACCATGAACATTGCTTTTTTTAGTACTCAAAAGTACGAACTGCCTTTTTTTGAACAAAGTACACGCGATCACCGTGATATAAAAATAACGTATTTTGAGCAAGCCTTGAGCGAACAAACTGCTATTCTAGCAAGCGGGTTTGATGCCATATGCGTATTTGTAAACGACACTGTAAACGACACTGTTATTGAACAACTGGCAAGCCAAGGCACAAATACTATTTTGCTGCGTTGTGCAGGATTTAATAACGTTGATTTACCTGCAGCAAAAGCACATAAAATTAAAGTATTACGCGTACCGGCTTACAGCCCTGAGGCCGTAGCCGAGCATTGTATTGCACTTATGCTAACGCTTAGCCGTAAAACCCATAAAGCGTATAACCGCGTACGCGAAGACAATTTTGATTTAAACGGATTGCTTGGTTTTAACTTGAACAATAAAACCGTGGGTATTGTAGGTTGCGGTAAAATTGGCCTTGCGCTGTGCAACATTTTAAATGGCTTTGGCGCTAAAGTATTAGTGTGCGACCCCTACGCACAACCTGGCAATTATACAATTACCGATATAGACACCTTACTTAGCCAAAGCGATGTGATTTCTTTACATTGCCCTCTAACGGAACAAACTCATCATTTAATAAATGACGAGGCATTTAGCAAAATGAAAACCGGCGTTATGCTTATTAACACCTCTCGTGGTGCATTACTTGATAGTAGCGCATGTATTAGTGCGCTAAAAACTAAAAAATTAGGCTACTTGGGGCTCGACGTTTACGAGCAAGAGTCGGAGCTGTTTTTTAAAAACCACAGTGACGAAATAAACCAAGACGATATATTCTCGCGCTTAGTGAGCTTTAAAAATGTATTAGTAACAGGCCATCAGGGCTTTTTTACCCAAGAAGCGCTCACCGAAATAGCAAACGTAACCCTGCTTAACGCGTTTGAAGTAAGTAAAGGTAAACCTCTAACTAATGAGGTTTTATAAATACCTTAGCTGTACCTAAATAATAGGCACAAAAAAGCGAATAAGGTGAGCCCTATTCGCTTTTTTGTTTAAAAATTTACTTTAAATAGAGCTTAGCCAAACGCGACGTTTGCAAATACCAAGGTCATTAATATTGGGCAAACAAAACGAATATACTGAGCAAACCAGTAATGTACGCCTGTTGTTGCTTGATGTAATTTATTACCACGCTGCCACATCCAACCTACCGTAATAAAGTAAAACAAGCCCATAAGCGGCAATTGGTATTGAGTAAATAGCATAATAACTAAGCCAAATAACCAATCAAAATTTAATATAATCGCGCTTGCACACACAAGAACAACGGCGCTCACTGCCCATGTTGCTTTGGTGCGGCTAACGTTGTAATTTTCGACTAAAAACGCTACCGGAATTTCGGTGGTCGATATAGTTGACGTAACCGATGCGATAGACATTAATACAAAAAACAATAAACCGACTAATAAGCCAATTTCGCCCATGGTGCTAAATAGCTCAGGTAAAATAGCAAAAATAAGTTGCCCTTCGCCAATCAGTTTACCACCACTAAATACCTCTACACCGTTGTGCTGCGCCACATAAATAGCAGGAATAATAAGTAAGCCCGCTAAAAACGCGACACTGGTATCGAGTAAGGCAACACCTACTGTAAGCTTTGGTAAATTAGCATCTGGTTGTAAATACGAGCCGTAAATCATCATACAGCCTACACCTAACGAGAGCGAAAAGAACGCTTGCCCCATTGCGGCAATAATTAAATTAGGATCGAGTATTTGGCTAAAATCAGGAATTAAATACGCAGCAAAGCCTTCGCTTGCGCCATCGAGTGTTGCAATGTAGGCAATTAAACCAACAAGCAGCACAAGTAACAGTGGCATTAAACGGCGCGACCAGGTTTCGATTCCCGATTTAACACCTTTTAAAATAATACTGGCAGTTAAAATAAGCATAAGCGGCGTAAATACAAAATTACGCAGCACTGAGTCGCTATGTAAAAACTCGCTTGCGCCTGTAAACCCAAAAAAGGTTGTTATGGGTTCAATAGCGTACGAGAGCATCCACCCTGCTACTATTGAATAAAAACTTAGCATAACAACTGCGCCCGCAAGGCCTATATAACCTGCCGCAGCACCAACCTTACGGTTAGTGTTTTGCCATGCATCGCCCAATGCTTTTACCGGATTAGCTTGTGCTTTGTGACCTAAATAAAGTTCGGTATACAGCGCAGGAAGCGCAAGTAAAAATATAACAATAAAGTAAACCAGTAAAAATGCACCGCCACCATGGTTGGCCGCTTGCGTAGGAAAACCCCAAATATTACCTAAACCCACTGCTGCGCCAGCAGCGGCTAAAACAAAACCAAGTCGGCTTTGAAACCCATCACGCACTTGTGCCATACATCTACAAATCTGTTATTATTTTAATTATTGTGAATTAAACCATATTTCATGCCAGCTGAGTAATAAAATTGTACCCAGCCTTTATTAGTGGCGTTAACCGCTCACAATATCAGCGACTTCTTTTGCTTTAGGGCTTTTATGACTGAACACTATTTTAAAAACGCCTTGAGTATTACTTCAACTCAATTGGCAAATTTGTCTTTAGCGAGTAACAGCATTTTATTATTTAATGCTAAAACACTTGAGCTTAGTGACTTTAATTTGCCCGATTGCTTAAGCCCGTTTGAGTTAAACATTATAAACCGCCGTAAAAGCCCACAAGCTAAGCAAGAGTATTTAGCTACGCGGTTATTGTTAAAACACCTTATTAAAGTAACGCAGCCGCAACATACGCATGTACCCCTTAATAAAATGAGTACCGAATTTGACGAAGCAAGCTCAAAGCTGCAAATACATGTGAGTGGTGATGTTATAAATAACTGTATTTCACACTCGCATGGTTTAGTTGGGGTCGCGCTAAATTTTGATAGAAGTGAGTTTGGTTTTGATATTGAAAAAGTAAGCCTAAAGCGCCCGTTTGAAAAGCTTGCTAAGCATTTTTATCATAATGATGAAATTACACTTATCACCAAGCCCACTAATACCCAAGCCCAAGCAGATACATTTTTTAGAATTTGGACATTAAAAGAGTCACTTGCTAAAGCCACCAGCCGCCCTATTGCAAAATTACTTAGCCCTAATGTGTTTGACGAATTAAATAGTGCAAAGCTGAGTGCTTGCAGTAATCGCGTTACTGTAGTTGATAGCAGTGACAGTAATGTTTGTTTTGATGTGAGTGTGGTGCATAAAAAAAGCACCGACTGGCGATGCTTTTTATTAAATGACTTTATTAATTAATTTTGTTAAGTGATTTTACTAGGTAATTCTCCTGAATAACCGTTATTTACGCAGCAAAATCATTTTCTAATAAACGGCTATGAATAGACTGTACTACGTTATCTGACTCAGTTTGCTCTACTAAAAAGCACAGGTTGTGCTTACTAGCACCGTGACAAATTAATCGAATGTTAAAGTCTTTTAGTACACTCATTAAGTTCATTTCGTGTTGGCGTAATTGAATCTCAGAGCCAATAAGTGCCACCAATGTTAGGTTGTTTTCTACCGAAACATGGCAAAACTCTGCAAGCTTATCTAGGCATTCTTGATCAAGCTCTGGGCGCGAGGCGTTTTGCGCGTTATCAAGCGTTATAGCCACACTGATTTCTGATGTAGTTACCAAATCTACCGATATATTGTATTCACTTAATAGTGTAAATACGCGTGCTAAAAAGCCGCTTGCTAGTAGCATTTCTGGGCTTTTAAGCGTAAGCAATATTTGGTTTTTACGTTGCGTTACTGCGCGTATACCTGGTTGCTGCGATTTTTCGCGCTCAATCCACGTACCGCCACGCTCAGGCTCTCGGCTAGAACCTACAAACACGTTAATGTGGCTACGGCTTGCTGGTAAAATAGTTGCTGGGTGTAATACTTTTGCGCCAAAGGTTGCCATTTCAGCGGCTTCGTCAAAACTTAAGCGTGCAATAGGCGTCGCTTTTGCGCACAAACGCGGGTCGGTGCTAAAAATGCCCACTACGTCGGTCCAAATATGCACACTTTTAGCGTTAATTGCTTCAGCTAATAATGCAGCGCTGTAGTCTGAACCACCACGTCCTAGCGTTGTGGTGTGACCGTATTCGTCACTACCAATAAATCCCTGAGTTACAATTACTTGAGCGTCTAATAACGGAATTAAATGCTCTTTAGCAGCTTGCGCTGTGGCTGCAACATTGGGCGTTGCTTTGCCAAATTGGCTGTCGGTTTTAAGCACCTTGCGCACATCAAAGCGATCGGCATTTAAACCTTGTAAACGAAGTACCTGTGCAAACAAATACGACGACAAACGCTCACCAAAGCTAAGTAGCTCGTCGTGTTGCTGATCGGTTGTTAGTGACTCTTGAGCCAATGTTTGAAATGCTTTTAGGGTTTCGTTAAAGCCAACCGCTAAATCGGCATCTAGCGATAATTCATCTAAAATAGTTTGTTGAATAGCAAGCACGCCGTTTATGTGTTCTTGGCGCTCACTTGAAGTAATGCTTGATTTACACAGTGCAACTAAGTGATTAGTTACGCCGGCACTGGCGCTCACGGCAACAATACGTACGCTTTTATCTGCAACAATAATTTCGCTACAGCGACTCATCGCTTCAAAATTTGCAACACTGGTTCCGCCAAATTTGGCAACGATGTAATCTGATTTTGCGCTTAACTCTGTTTGAAGCACTGTTTGGGTAGTCATTTAGTCTCCTTTCGCGGTATCCAAACCGCAATAAAACAAGAAGAACTTGGCAAAGGAATGCTTGAAGATAAGTCCACTGCCAGAAGCTCTCCACCTATATTGGTGACAGTTTTGAGGATTCAGCCCCATAAACCGAAAAACAATGACGACGTACCATTATTTTCCTCGGCGAGTACTTCCCTCCTTAATGATCATCGGCTTTCGTCGCCTAACATTAAGTACCTAAGTATCGCACCTCTTCTGAATGCTTTATTAACCAGTGGCTAATAAAACAAAACCCCACTAAGTAGCGGGGCTTTGAAAGTTATCGTTTAGACGTCTAGCTGTCAAGCATTTAATAATTTATGAGTTAAATAAAACTGCCCATGTAATACGAGCCCGCATATCCAACCGTGTAACAAATTAATAAATGCAGCGATAAACGCAAGTAGCTCATAAAGGTAAGTGCTTTAACTTTGCTCATGGCAATAATGCCCGCAGCCGAACCAATAATAAGCATTGAACCGCCCACGCCCGTTGCATACGTAAACGACAACCAGTGTTGTTGGCTCATTACTATATCGGCTTTTAATAAGGCAGCGGTAAGCGGTACGTTATCGACCCCTGCTGATAATATGCCCATTAAGTAGTTTGCGTATTCTGGTGCCATTACCGTGTATAGGTCGGTAAATTTACTCAACATACCAATTTCTTTAAGTGCGCCAACAAGTAAAAGTACACCTACAAAAAACAATAATGTGTCGTATTCTATATCGCGAACAAAATCGATTATGTCTTTGTTTATGTCTTTTTTGCGCATTAAAAATTGCGCCACTAAAAACATCACTGATAAGCCAAACAAGAAGGTGAGTAAAGGCGGTACGCTGTAAACTACACTCAGCATAAGTGTGCTCACTACGGTAGATAAAAATATAACAGCAATGGTTATGTCGGTTTTTTCAATGCGGGTTTTACCTGCACTAGCAAACTCAACACGCCCTTTCATACCGATAGACAGTAACGCGGCAAGCAGCATAACGCTTGCAAGTGCTGGCGCTATAAGTAGTAATAAATGAGCAATGGTTACTTTGCCATCTAAAAATATCATTAGCGTGGTTACGTCACCTGTTATTAGCGATACCCCACCTGAGTTAACCCCAAACACAATAAGCGTGGCATATTTAATAAGCTTTTTAGGTTCAAGTTTTAACGACATAACAACCGCAAGCGATATAAGCGTGGCTGTTACGTTGTCTGAAATCGACGAAAACAAAAATGCAAAACCACCCACCAAAAACATGAGCTTTTTTTCGCTAATACTTTTTGGCATAACGCGATGGACAATATTTTCTATAAACCCCTTTGAGTTTAAATACGCTACAAAGGTCATTGCAGCCATTAAAAATAACCATAACGAGGCAATTTCTAAAATATTTTCATTTAGGAGGTGTTGAATTGTATCGGGGCTTTGCCCGTGTAGAGGGTATATAAAAAGAAGAATCCAGCAAAGCGTACCAAAAAACAGCGTGGTTTTAGCTTTATTGACATGGATTATATCTTCTATAACGATCAGTAAAAATGCAATCGCTATCAGGGTTAGAATAATCGAGGAAACCATGGTAGTTAAACAACCTTTGATATAGTTTTAAAGAACACACAAATAACATTCCATTTCATGTGCCTATTTTCGGCGCGAATTTTAGCACTGCCTCTATGCAAAAACTATTATTAAATGGTCTTAAAAACGAATACTATATACAGACAAGGTTAATTAAAAATACGTAATAATGAGTCTTCTAAAAGAACTCAATAATAAAATACTAGGATGTTGTAACCCCTTATGATCCCAGCTAAAAAGCTGCTAAACACCATAACCGAACATTGGGGTGTATTAGCGCTATTATTTAAACGTTTTAAAATGGCTGACTTTAGCCTAAAAGACGTACAAAACGCTATTAAGCAAAAGCAGCCTACGTGGTCAAACGAACGCATTTATAAAGAAACAAATCGTTTGTTAAACCAAGATATTTTAATTCCACTGGCTAAATCCTCACAGCTTGAAATAAATCGTGCCATTGCCGACTTTGCTACTTTTTTATTGCAAGAAGAGCATTTAGGCTTAGCGCAAGAAATTAGCGTATTAGTAGACGACCTAGCTCGTTTAGGAAATCGCCTAGATAAAGCTGGCGAAATAGAAGACTTTGACGATTTACGCCGCTACAGCCGTATTATGGATGATCGGGTGCGTAAAATAATGAAGCTCTATACGCACAACGAAAACGCTATTTTAAATATTGTTGAGCAAGCTAAATCAAATAATGCGGTGCAATCGCTGCAAAAGCGTTACAAAGCAGTAATAGAAGCATTTGACGAATACATAGAGCCAATGCTTGAAATGGTTGATATTCGCGGTGAATTTCATGCGTGTTTTACCCTCATTGAAGAGCAAATAAGTAAGCAAATACTGCACATTGAGCGCTCAGGTAAAGCGTACAACGACAAACGTATGCTTGAGCAATTACGTACCCGTATACTCGAAATGCATTTAGTGGGTCGAGAAAGCTTACGTAAAAGTGCCGATATGCTTATGCCGCTGCGCGAAGAGTTACGCCGTAATAACTTAATTACTCGCCAAGCAGCCAAAGTACTTGGGCTTGTGCGCAAAAATGGCGTAGACAACATGCTAAGTGCGGTGCAGCCACATTTTGTGAGCGACGCACAGCGATATTCGCTTGGTCAGCAACGCCATATTGTGGCTTACATGGCAAGCTTGGTTGAGTTTGAACACGAAGAATACCAATTGCCAGATCAACAAGACGTGCCTGCATTTGTTACGCCTAACATTCCTGACTACAACGATGTTAAAACCAGCTTTGCTAAGCGCTTTAATAAAAAACGCAAAAAGCCGCAACCCTTGCTGCAATTTTTAGACGAAAGCTACCCAGATCTCGATGCCGACGAAATGCTATTTTTGTATCAAAAATTAGTTAGCGACAGCGATATTAAAATAATTCAAAGCGATGAAAAAGCCCGCGTAAAAATTGCCGGTCAGCACTTTTCTTTATATCCATTTAATTCAGAGCCTCAGCCAGATTCAAAGGCAGGTAAATAAACCATGACACACATAAACTTAGACGAGCTAACCCATCTACAAGCCATAAATAAAAAATTAGTAGCGGGTTATCACATTTGCGAGCAAGACAACGTAATGTGGCAAGAGCTTGACCAACACATAGAAGACTACACCGCCCTATTTACCGCCCTAGGTAACGATTTAAAACGCGACAGCCGTGGCTTTTATTATTTTGGTAGCGACGAGAGCACGCCAAATATGGGCAAAATATCTCGCGCTATCGCACTCACCATTTACATTTTAATTGAGCACTACGCCAATACGGGTAAAGACCCAATGCGCGCATTGTTTGACGACGTAAACGATTTAGAGCTTATGCAAACGCTGGTGCAAATTAACAAACATCTGTTTGATCAGCTTGAGATATTTTCGGGATCGGACCTGCGCAAAGACGTATACCTGCGCATGGTGCGCTTAGGGTTAGCCCGTGAAGTAGAAGGCGGCTTTATGCTACAAGCGCCAATTCACCGCTACATAGATGCATTAATGGAAGTAAACGAAGAAACCTACTTTACAGAGGACGAGGAATGAAAAATCTATACGGACTAAGTAAACTCGCCCTACTTAACACTGCAGGCTATGCAAAGTGTGTGATCCCGCTTGATAAAAGCAGCTCTATTTGCGCGCCCAATAACACAGGTAAAAGCTCGGTTATTAACGCACTGCAGTTTCCGCTTATTAACGATTTGCGCTTAACAGAATGGGACGGACACGATTTAGATGAAACCCGTAAGTTTTATTTTTCATCCGATCAGTCTTACATTTTACTCGAAGCTAACTTGCCTCATGGCTCGGTAGTGATTGGTGTTGCAGGACTTGGTAAAATTGCCGGTTATGCGCATCAGTACTTTTGTTATCAAGGAAAGCTTGATTTAGAGCAGTACACGCAAGGTAAAACTATTATTAAATTTACCAAGCTGTTTAACCATTTAAAATCGCTTAATTACAACCCTATTGAGCTTAAAGCACAAGAGCTAAACGCGCTACTGACTGGCGGTGCAACGCCTTTTGACGGCGACATTAACTTAAAAATGATCCCGCTTAATAATGTGCAAGACTCCTCTATTTATAAAGAAATATTTAGACGTATTCTTAACTTACACAAATTAGGCGCAAGCGACGTAAAACGCTTTATGCTACGCGTGTTTGAACGCCATATGTCAAACTCTAAGGTCGACTTTTATGAAGTATGGCGTCGCTCGTTTGATAAAGTAAATCGCTCAAAACGCGAATTAAAAGCCCTTGAGTCAATGCAAGAGCCAATAGCCGCGCTTGAATCAATGCTTGAAAACCAAACCGTGCTTAAAGGTAAATTAGCCGCGTATGCGCCTAAAATTGACCAAGCACTGATTGATTTTGATACCTATCAAGAATCGCAACTTAATGAGTTGGGCATTGCGCTTGAAGATATAGAGCACGAAAAACACGAGTTTGAGCAAAAGCAAAGCCTATACGTACAGCAATCGCGCGACATAGAGCGCCGACAAACTCAAATTGAGCAGTGGTTTTTAGATTACGATGCGCTTAAAAGCGAGTTTGAACTAGTAAATAAAGCCACGCTTAAAACCAGCCTGACTCAGTTAAAACAAGATTACGAGTCGCTTTCGCACTCTATAACCAGCGCACAAGGGCAAAGCCTACATACGCTTGACTACCGCATTAGCGAAACACAAAAACAAATTAAGAGCTTAAAGCTGCAACTTAAAAACCTTGAGTTTAATTTGTTTACCCGCATGCGCGAAGACCTCTCGTTAAAAGAAGTAGAAGAAATATCGCGGATTTTAAACCCAGATATTCTCTCGTTTGCAACCACCACTAATGGCGATATAACCATTGATGACGAAGACGCGTTTGGGGAGTTTTTATCGCTATTAAGTGAAAACGTTAAAGGCGGTGTATTAACGCTACCAGGTGCGAGCATTAATCTCAAAAAGCTCTCGCCTGTGCAAATGCAAAGCGGCGAAAACAAGGAGCAATTAACCGCTCAGCTAAATGCACTTGAGCATTCACTTAAAGAGTTTAAGCAACAACGCGATGTTGCAGCAAACGTTGCCGACAAGCAAAAAGAAAAAGACGCGCTATACGATGAGCTTATGAGCGCAGAGAGCGCCCTAAAACGCTTAGAGCAGTTTGATATAATGCAACAGTCGGTTGAAGCGCAAGCCATGCTAAAAGAGCAGTTATTAGCTGAGCGCGAACAAGTTGACGACTACCTGCAAGATATTCAAAAAAATAGTGGCTCAATTGCCGATCGTCGCTCGTTAATTAAATCGAAACAAGAGCAAATTAATCGCCAAACTGAGCGCTTACGCCAAGTTAAAAGCGAGCGAATTGACCACACGCTTGATTTGTACAGCGGCAAAGTGACCCCGTACATGATTGATATTACGGTCGACTTTGATAACTTAAGCGATCTTGTTCATCACTTTAATAAAGACTGCCAAGAGCTGCGTAATTTTGACATAAACGTACGCAACACTTATTTGCATGTATATAACGCGGGTATTACTAAATTCGACAACGAAAATGACGAATACACTAAATACCAAAAGCTAATAAGCGCCTTTCATAATATTGATAACGAACGCGACGCTGTTGAACGCCAAGCACGCGTTGCGCTTACCGAAGTGGCCGCAACTATTAAAGGCTTGCGAGAAGATTTAGACCGCCTTCGCCGCGAAATGAATAGCTTTAATAAAGGCATAAGCCAGCACCGTATTTCAAACCTGCAAGCGTTTAAAATTAACGTCATACCGCGTAAAATGCTGGTTGATAGTATAGATACCATTATCAGCACGTCGCATCAGTTTGAGCAAGGTGACACACTTGATTTACTGAGCCAAGAACCGTACAGCGAAAGTGCGGTAAACGAAGCGAAAGATCACTTAATTAAACTCGCCTCAGATAAAGCGGGTTTAACGCTTACCGATTTATTTGATATTCGATTTGAAGTAGTTAACCGCGCAGGTGAAACAGAGCACTTTGAAAAAATAGATTCGGCGGGTTCAAACGGCACACGTATTACGATTAAGTTATTGTGTGGCATGTTGTTTATTCGTTACTTATTGAGTGACCAGGAACAAAACCTATACCGTATACCTATTTACATAGATGAAGCGGCCGACATTGACCCACAAAATCAAAAAGCAATCATAGAAACCGCACTAAGCTTTGGTTTTGTGCCTATATTTGCCTCCGTTAAGCCACAAATAAGTTGTGACTACATTGTGCCTATTCGCTCGGTAAAAGACGGTGCACAAAACTGGGTAGATGAAAAAGATTGGATTGAAGTTGAACATTAGCTGATGAATCGAGACTAATTAACATAGGTTAATTAGTCGTTCAGCCCTGACAATTAGACTAATATTTAGGACGTTTAAATAATACACATTTAAACTATGTGTGTTATTTTAAATTAATGCATTTTATTGGAGCAAACGTAATGAAAAATATACTTATTGTTGCAGCGCTAGCACTTCTTACAGCCTGTACACAAACCCCAGATTGGGATTACGATAAATCAGCTAACTTTAGTAATTTTAAAACATTTGCTTGGGTAGAAAACGCCAGCCTAACTAAAGACACAAATAACTATCAAATTAATGGCCTAATGGAAAAGCGTGTTCGCACTGCCGTTAATGCAGAATTGAGCCAAACACTAGGTATGAGTTTAGTTGATGCAGCGCAAGCTGATGTACTTGTTAACTATCATGCATCGGTAGATAAAGAGCTTGAAGTAGACAACTTCAATATAAACTACCGCCCGCATTGGGGTTATTGGGGTACTGGTTTTCAACGCGATACAACTGCGCGTGAATACGAAGTGGGTACACTGATTATTGATATTGTGGATCGTGAATCTAACCAGCTAGTATGGCGCGGCGCAAAAGAAGGTCGATTAAAGAAAAATCAATCGCCAGAACAACGTGAAGCATCAATTAATAAAACAGTGAGCGAAATTTTAAGTAACTTCCCGCCGCAAAAGCAGCAGTAAGTTAAAATTAGCTATAATTAAGTTTTAAAAGAGCTCACAGTACGTGAGCTTTTTTGTGGGTGTGTATTTTTGGAACTTTTAAAATGAAGTAATTACGAGCTACGCCCGTCACGTCAGCAAGCTGCACCTCTACAAAATAAACACCGGATTAAACTTTACCTGTAGGCGCTAAGCTTGCTTGCGCGAGAAGCGATAGCTTCTAATCACTTACCTTTACCTAACGCTATATTCAACCTTAAATTACGAGCTGCGCTCGTCACGTCAGCAAGCTGCACGTCTACAAAAAAAACACCGGATTAAACTTTACCTGTAGGCGCTAAGCTTGCTTGCGCGAGAAGCGATAGCTTCTAATCACTTACCTTTACCTAACGCTATATTCAACCTTAAATTACGAGCTGCGCTCGTCACGTCAGCAAGCTGCACGTCTACAAAACAAACACCGGATTAAACTTTACCTGTAGGCGCTAAGCTTGCTTGCGCGAGAAGCGATAGCTTCTAATTACTTATCTTTGTGCGCTTACACTACTCAAATTTACGATTTATACTTATGCAGTAACTCAAGCGGTATATGACAGTAATCATCAGGGTGATTAGTTAAGCGGTCTTGATGCTCAGGATCGCTTGGCACGTAGTTAGTTAGCAGCTCTACCCCTACCACAATTTTATCAGCATCACTTCGCTGGCTTATATAATTGCTAGCAACCTTTAAATGATCTTGGCTTTTGCTATAAATGGCAGTGCGATATTTAGGGCCTACGTCATCCCCTTGTTTGTTAACGCTATACGGATCAATAATCTCAAAAAAGAAGCCAAACAGCTCGTTTAAGCTAACCTCTTTTGTACTAAATATTACTTTTACACACTCAGCATAACCGTCGTATTCGCCTTGTGTATTATCGTTTTTTCCATTAGCCCGCCCTGCTTCAGTACTTATTACACCAGGTAAGTGCTTTAAAAATTCTTGCACGCCCCACAGGCAGCCACCAGCAAAGTAAATAGTATCTTGTTGTTTTATACTCATAATAAATGTGACCAAGTTTGTTAGATGCATTAACGTTGCAAATGATTATCAAATGCAGTTTTTAATGAATTAATGTACAATCGCGCCAAAATCGCAGTTGTTTAATTGAATTATTTTATCACGCCTTAAAAGTGTGTTCTGAATTTAATTGTTACCGTAATTGCATATAAAAAATGAGACACACAACATGAAATGGTCACCGCACTTTATACTCCCTGCACTGCTATGCAGCGCGAGCAGTTTTGCCTACGGCGAAGCTGTAATTGATAAAACTGAAGCATCACCGGCAATCGAAAAAATAACAGTTGAGGCATCGCCCACTGCAAACACATTACCTGTAGGTACATTTGACTCTCCAGTATCTAATTTAGAGTATGACCCACGTGTTGATTTACAATCACGTAATATGGCTGAAGCGCAAGCCGATGTAACTATACGCGGTGGTATTTTTGAAAATACCGGCTTTAGAGTTGGTAGTGCTACTTTACTTGACCCACAGTCTGGTCATTACTTTGCTGAAATTCCTATTGCACCGCAAATGCTTACCGGCCCTTATATTTTAACAGGCGCAGACAATGCACTTAATGGTGCTAATAGCTCTGTAGGCACTGTATCGTTTGGCTGGAAACCAATTAGCACGGGCGGCAGTGTATCGGTAGGTACTGGCACAAACGATTTTAACTTACAAAGCTTACATGCAGCTGTAAGTATGCCCCTTGAAGGCGCAAAGGATTGGAAGCTTGGCTTTGAAGGCGAGATTTCTCACTCACAAAGCGATGGCACTATTGATAACGGCGATCACGACTTTACGCGTGCATCGGGTCGCGTTCAATTAGCTGGCGCTGATTCTCAAACAGATTTGTTTTTTGGCTCACAAGATAAGTTTTTTGGTTGGCCAAATTTGTACACTCCATTTGGCGTTAACGAAACAGAAGAGCTAGAAACCCGCTTATTAATGCTAAACCATAAGCAAAGTTATGCGCAGGATAGTAACTTTGAAGTGTCGGCTTATTACCGCACACACGACGATCATTATATTTACTCTCGCGAAAATCCAAGCGCTTTTGAAGCTTTTCACAAAAGTGAAGTTAAGTCGTTAGCGCTATCGGGGCATCATGCTCAAAGCGATGTATTTGCTGTAAATTATTCAGCACAGTTTATTGACGACTCAATTGAATCTACCACGCTTGAAAACAACTTTACCTCTCGTAAGTATTATAAATTAAGCGTATTGCCTGAATACAAAATGGCGCTTGAGGATAATAAACAACTTACATTTCGTTTAGGTGCTGCGTTTGACGATACAAATAGAGACGACTCTGAACTGTCACTTATTGGTGATATAACGCTTAATACACAAAACAGCAAAGGTTTTGAGCGCACGTTTTATTTATCGTACGCAGAGGCAAGCCAAGTAGCAGGCTATACCGCCATTGGCGGAAGTGATTCAGGCGGGTTATTTAGAAGTAATTACACCCTTGAGCGCGAAACGACTAAAAGCCTAGAGCTAGGTTTATTAGTTGATGAGCAAACTTGGCAACTTAATTCGGCTATTTTTTATCGTAAAGATGACAACTTAACCGATTGGACGTTTAATTTTGACTCAAGCTCTGCGCGCTTTGCAAACCCTGTAGATATAAATACAACGGGCATTGAGTTCTTAGCAACTAAACACTTTGAAACAACCGAAATTGTAGCGAGTTACACCTACCTTCATAAATCAGAAAATTACGGTGCGGCAGATATTGACGCTAGTTTTTACGCATTAAACTTTCCTGATCACCGCCTAACACTCGGCGCAGTGTGGAATCCTACTGATATATTGCAGTTTAGAATAGATAACGAGTGGCGCAAACAGCACGAAAATGCGCTGCGCGGTAGTGACGACGATGCTTTATTTACCCATTTAACGTTAAAAATTACGCCGCCAATGCTAAAAAACTTATTTATTACTTTAGCAGCAGATAACTTATGGGGTGAATCGTTTGAAGAGATACCTGGTACACCAGGGCGAGGTGAGCAATATACGTTAAGCGCAACGTATAGTTGGTAGAATTGAGCTATCACATTCAAAGACCTGTTTATTTAAGACAGGTCTTTGAATAAATATTCAGCAAAAAATAAACGGCATACTAAATATTAAGAGCTTTGATTACTCAGCTTATATTGAACCAGAACGACATTGTCTTTTTCTTAGCTCATTATCAATTTGTAAAGGGCGACTAAGCTCATCTGTAAGAACCTGCGAAACAACCGTACCGGTTTCAACTTCTTGTATCCAGATTGATATTTTATCCCCTTCCCTTTTTCTATTTAGCATGTAGCTTTTATCAGAATCTAAATTAACGTTAAAATTAACAAAAGCTTCTTTTTGACTATTTAAAACATCAGGGTTTGAAACACTCGCCTTTACCCATAAATCATGATCACCACTGATATACTGCTTTGGTTCAGCCCATTGTGTAGGTTTTTTGTTAAAGCACATCAAGTGGACATATTCTAGATCTACTCCCTGCTCTCTTTTAAAGTTTTCGAGTCTAAAGTGGCCTTCTTTAATATCGGTTTTAATGGGTAAGTTTGAACAACCTAATAAAGTCACACCTAATGTAAATGCTGTAAGTAAATTTTTCATTTTTCTTTCCTTTTAAAAATTAAGATTGAACGAAATCACCTATAAATGAGATTTATAAAAAGTATCTTACAATTTCCTATATTAGCAACAAAGTTAAATATGTCTAATATTTCGCCATTAAATAAATTAACGACTGCTTTTATTAACCTTATGAAGATTTTTATTAATAATATATTGTAAATAGATGTGTATTAAAAACGAGGATTAAGTTAGCTCTTCAAGCTCTGTAATAAGTGCTAAAGCTTGTGCATTTGTTGACCCGCACACATCAAATGTGGCGCTAAAATCACTACATACTTTAGGTCGGCTTGAATCACCAAATAACTTACATAAATTACGTTCGTCCAGCTGAATACAGCGCTCTCCGGCCTTTTTACCATTTGGCATACCTGGAATAGGCGAACTAATACTTGGCGCAATGCAACATGCGCCGCAGCCTAGCCTGCAACTCATCGATTCGGTTTTCATAATATCCTCTGAATAAAACACACTTACTTTAATTCCTTTTTAGGAACGTAATTAGCCGCATGTTGAGTTGTAATGTACATATGTAATGCTTTGTTACATCTTAAAACGCCTTGTAAACACTTTATTGCGTATTATTGCTCTGTCACCACCAATTATGAAGGAATGCCTTGTGGCTACTACAAAACAAATAATACTCCCAATTGCTGTTTTAGCAGGCGGTATTGCTTTAGCTTTCGCCTTTATGGCAATGAAAAAACCACCCGAAGAAAAGCCAGAGCAAGATTTACGCCCTTTAGTTGCAACACAAAGCATACTTTTAGATTCTATAACGCTCGATGTTAAATCGTACGGCATTGTTAAACCAAAGGACCGTACCGAGCTGATAGCACAAGTTAGTGGGCAAGTTATTTCGGTATCAGATCAATTTGTTGAAGGCGCGTTTGTAAAGCAAGGCGATATTTTAGCACGAATTGATGCAAATGATTACGAGGCAGACTTTATTGAAGCGCAAGCAGGTTTAGCACAAGCAAGCTCAGCACTTGAAATAGAACGCGCACAAGCACATGTAGCAAAAGCTGAATGGGAGCGTATTAAATCGGACTCAAGCGAAGCTATTGCCTCAGAACTTTATTTACGTAAACCACAACTGGCCGAAAAACTAGCGCGTTACCGCTCTGCTCAAGCAAGTGTTAAACGTGCTAGCCGCAATCTTGAACGTACTTATATTAAAGCCCCATACGATGCCATTATTAATGAACGCACAATTAGCTTGGGTTCAGTAGTAAACCCAGGTAATAGTTTTGGTGCATTGAGTGCAACCTCAGTTGCAGAGGTACGTTTACCCGTTGCCGATCAAGAACTGCAATATTTAAAAAATGGCGGCGTAGGCTCAAATGTTACATTTAACGCAGAATACGCGGGTAAGCAAACAATGTGGCAAGCCAAAGTAATTCGCACCGAAGGTGTGGTTGATCAAACAAGCCGTATGAGCTACTTGGTTGCACAACTTGCAACACCTTATGGCGATAAAACACGCCCCCTTCGTTTTGGTTCATACATTAACGCTACCATTGAAGGTCGCCCGCTTGATAACGCAATTATTGTTGCGCACCATTTAGTTAAAGATAATAAAATTGTAATTTTAAATGACGATTTAACATTATCGTTTAAAACTCTCAATATTATACGCGAACAAAACGGCATGATTATAGCCAGCCAAGGGCTAAAAAATGGCGAGCAAATTGTTACCTCAGCGCTTGAGTATCCAACTGAAGGTATGGCAGTAAAAGTTGAAGATATTGCGCCTGATAAAACTGATGTAACTCAACTTGCGCTGAAAGAGGAATAATCATGAACACTCGTGAAACAGGGTTAATAGCATGGTTTGCCCGAAATCCCGTTGCTGCCAACCTACTAATGATATTTATATTAGTGGGCGGTATTTTAATGGCGATGACCATTCGCAAACAAATGTTCCCACAGTTTGAAAGTAACTGGATAAGCGTACAAGCGGTTTACCCAGGTGCAGCCCCGCAAGAAGTTGAAGAAGGCATAACCATAAAAGTTGAGGAAAACCTCGAAGGTATTGAAGGCATTAAACGCCTAATTACTTACTCTAACCGTGGTTTTTCACAAGCGTGGATTGAAATAGAAGAACAATACAATCCACAAGAAGTACTTGATGAAATTAAAGTACAAGTTGATTCAATAAACACCTTTCCTGCGGGGATGGAGCGCCCTGTTGTTCGCCGCGATAAATTTGAGCAAGAAGTAATGATACTCGCGCTTTATGGCGACATGAGTAACTACCAGTTAAAAGAGCTTGGCAACGATATTAAAGACGAGTTACAAGCACTGCCTCACGTAAATCTTGTTAATTTTAACGGCGGTTTAGAATACGAAATTGGTATAGAAGTTAGCCCCGATAAACTACGCGAGTACGGCTTAACATTTAGAGATATTGCAGGCGCTGTACAAAACTTTTCGGCCAATATGTCGGCGGGGCAAATACGCTCTGAAAACGGTTATATTTCGATGCGTGTTGAAAAACAAGCCTACCGTGGCTTTGAGTTTGAAAAACTCCCCCTTATTACCCTTGCTGATGGCGCACAAATTTATTTAGGCGATGTAGCAACCATTAACGACGGCTTTGAAGAAGGCCTGCAGTATTCAAAATACAATGGTAAAAACTCATTATCGTTTGAAGTTAACGCATCAAAAGATCAAGACATTACCGATGTAGCAAAAGTACTTAAAAGCTACATGGCAACTAAAGAGCCACTTTTACCTGCAGGCGTTAAGCTATCTCCTATTGTTGATTTAACTTACTACCTTGAAGGTCGACTCGATATGATGGTCGATAACATGATTTGGGGTGGCTTGTTAGTAATGATAGTGCTGGCACTATTTTTACCGTTACGCTTGGCATTTTGGGTAATGATGGGCTTACCGGTGTCTTTTCTAGGTGCCTTTTTGTTTATGCCCATTGGCTTTTTAGACGTAACAATTAACCTAGCCTCTCTTTTTGCCTTTATACTTGTGCTCGGAATTGTTGTCGATGACGCCATAGTTGTGGGCGAATCAGCCAGTGCCGAAATAGAAAAATACGGCCATACACTTGATAACGTAGTACGCGGCGTAAAACGTGTTGCGATGCCAGCAACCTTTGGTGTACTAACAACTATTGCGGCATTTTTACCACAAACACTCGCAACCGGCCCTGGTGCTGCTTTTTCTAAGGCAATTGGTGGCGTGATTATTTTATGTTTGATTTTTTCACTCATTGAATCAAAACTTATTTTACCTGCGCATATTGCAGCAATGAACCCGCGTAAACCAAATCCTAAAAACCTATTACATCGCTTACGTATGGTGATTGATAGTGGTTTAAAAGGCTTTGTGAATAACTACTACCTTCCTTTTGTTAGCCGCTGTATTCACTACCGCTATACCGTAATTGTTGGCTTTATGTGTTTGCTTATTGTAAGCGCAGGTATGTTTGCAGGTGGTTTAGTTAAGTTTGTACCAAACCCTAAAATACCGCACGACTTTCCGCGTATTGATATAGAGATGAACCTTGCTTCATCTGAGCAAGCAACGCTTGAAACTGCACGTAAAATAGAAAGCGTGTTGTTAAAGGTCGATCAGCAACTACAAGAGCAATACGGTAAACCGATGATCCGCGATTTATCGGTAAGCCTGCGCGGACGAACGCAAGCAAATATTATGGCCATTTTGGTAGAGCCTGATTTACGCCCTATCGATACCTTTGCCCTAAGTGCGTTATGGCGCGAGCAAATGCCCGCCCTACCAGGCATTAAAACCATGACCATTCAAGACAGTATAATGAATGGCGGTCGAGATGATGGCGACGTTAGCTTTAAACTTGAAGGCAAAAATGCTGACGAGCTAAAAGAAGTGGCAGGTAAATTAAAAGCCAAATTACAAACAATGGAAGGCGTTGGCGACGTAAACGATTCAATGCAAAGCGCTACCGACGAAGTACAACTTGATTTAAAACCACTGGCTTATAGCATGGGATTAACGCTTGCTGATGTCGCATCGCAAGTAAGCTTTAGTTACTACGGCTTAGAAGCGCAGCGAATATTGCGTGAAGGCGAAGAAATTAAAGTCATGATCCGCTATCCAGAAGACGAACGTAACTCAATTAGTGACATCGCAAGTGTGCGTATTATTACACCTACTGGCGCTGAAGTACCGCTAAGTGAAGTAGCCGAAGTTAAGCTTGTTGACGGTGTTAACCGTATTCGCCGCGAAAACTCTAAACGTACTGTAAACGTATGGGCTGCGGTAAATACCGACCAAGCCGAACCATTTGCGATTGCAGAAGAAATTCGTGATGAATACTTACCAACATTACTTAAAAGCTACCCTGGCGTTACAAGTGATGTAGCTGGGCGCATTCAAGAAGAAATGGATAGCGCTTCAGAGCAGCTTCGTGATTTTGGTATATCAATGATGATTATATTTGCCTTGTTAGCCATTCCGCTTCGCTCTTACTCGCAGCCACTTATTATAATGTCGGTTATTCCGTTTGGTGTAGTGGGCGCGATGTTTGGGCATATGATTTTAGGTATGACCATGAGTAGCTTATCGATGTTTGGCATTATTGCTGTAGCGGGTGTGGTCGTAAATGATTCCCTCGTTATGGTTGATTTTGTAAACAAAGCACGCGCTGAAGGTGTTGCGATTAAGGATGCTGTAATGCAAGCCGGTGCTCGTCGCTTTAGAGCGATATTACTTACCTCAATCACTACCTTTATTGGTGTAATGCCAATTATTTTTGAAACGAGTTTACAAGCTAAAATTGTTATCCCAATGGCTGTATCACTTGCTTTTGGTGTGTTATTTGCCACAGTAATTACACTGATACTTATACCGTGCCAGTATGTTGCACTAGAAGATGCTAAACGATTAGTACGTAAAATGCGTGGCAAGCCACCACTAGTAGATGCCCAACCAGCGCCTACTCACAGCTAAATTAAGTAACATCCCAACCAAAAAAGCTCGGCATATTATGCCGAGCTTTTTATTTTTAGCTTAAAAATGATATTCACCTATTTGCTAATACTGCCTCTACTACCCATTGTTTAACAAGCAGGATTTATTAACCCCCCTAATAATTGAGAGAAATATTGTTCGTTTTTTATCCCTAATACGTTATGGTATTTAAATAATAAATAGACATAATAAAGTTAAGGAACAGCCATGAATACATCTCCCTCTGATCACATTCCTCAAGAAGCCTTTGATTGGTATGACGAATACGCCCACGGTTTAATGGACCGACGTACTTTTATGAAAAAACTCGGTGGCCTTGCTGCTCTTGGCTTTTCGATGGCTGTACTTACATCAGCATTATTACCTAACTATGCACTTGCTGAACAAGTATCGTTTAATGACGATGATATTAAAGCAACATACGAAGAATTCGATTCGCCAGACGGGCACGGTAAAGGCAAAGGTTACTTAGCAACCCCTAAAAACATAGAAGGTAAGCTTCCTGTTGTTCTTGTGATACACGAAAACCGTGGATTAAACCCATACGTAAAGGATGTAGCAAGACGCTTAGCGAAGGTAGGCTTTATTGCATTTGCACCCGATGCGCTATTTCCACTGGGTGGCTACCCTGGTAATGATGATGAAGGACGCGCTATGCAAAAAACCATGGATCGCGCTAAAATTCAAAACGATTTTGTTGCCGCAGCGCACTTTTTAAAATCGCATGCTAACAGTAACGGTAAGTTAGGCGCTGTCGGTTTTTGTTTTGGTGGCTACATTGTTAATTATTTAGCAGCAGTAGATAGCAACTTACTCAGTGCCGGCGTACCTTTTTACGGCACTCCTGCCAGTGAAAGTTTACGTAAAAATATTAAAGCACCGTTAATGATTCAATTAGGCGAGCTGGATAAACGTGTAAACGCGTCGTGGCCAGAGTACGAACAAGACTTAAAAGCTAATAATGTTGAATACACTATGCATATGTATAAAGGGGCAAATCATGGATTTCATAACGACTCTACAGGTCGATATGATAAAGACAATGCCGAGCTTGCATGGCAACGTACCGTTGAGTTTTTTAATAAAAAGCTAAGTTAGCGAATAAAAAATAATGCCACCAGCTCTAAGCCGGTGGCATTATTAAAAATACTTAGTTTTTTATCAACTTTAAATTTTTTTGCTACGCATAACTAATAACGACAACAAAACGAGTAAATAAATACTCAAAGAGCCACCGCTACTAGAGCCATCTTTATTTTCGACTTTTGCAATTTTTTCTTCTTTAACACGTGTTTTAAACCTTGCTAGTTCTGCATCTAAATTAGTACTCATATCACTAACCGCTAGATTAAAACCTTCAGCCGACTTTTCAGATAACGTTTCATCAATACCTATTGCTGTTGTTCTTTTTTCAAGTTTACTTATACCTGGTGCTCTAAATAGCATTTTTCTACTTTTAATATCAAAAACAGCTGTATCCACAAAGGTTTGAATTGTATTTTCATTACCTGGAATAACGTACATACCCACTATTGTCCAATAAAGTAAGGCTGCATTATTTTCATAAGATTGCGTAACTTGATCATATGAAACCAGTGCCATTACATCTACATCGTAAAGCCTCCCGACTTGCTCGAGTGTTGCGAAGCCTTCACCCCCTTTTAAATAGGTACTTGGTATAACTTCAATGCGGTCAATGTAATCATATTGTAGAAATGACTTTTTTACTTTTTCGAGTAACTCGACTTGGTTTTGGGTCTCTAACCCGTCTGACTGCCAGTTTTTAGACGGTACAAATGCAATTCCAACAGTAACAGGGAGTTTTAAAACAGGTATTTCAGGTTTATAGGTAGAGCGACTTTGTTGATCAGGATATAAGAAATCCATTAAGCTACTAGATTGCGTATTTTTACCTGTATTGTTACTCACAAACGAACTACAAGAAGCAAGTAAGGTCGCCATAAAAATGATTATATATTTATTAAATCTCACATTTATTCCTTTTTATTTTTAATTTAATTCAGTTACGTGCCAAAGCTCACCCGATGGTCCCCATAAGTAAATAACGCTACCCCAAGGGTCTAGGGCGTGTTGACCTTTGGTGGTTGAATTTGCAGCTGTGTGTTTGGTATTTAGGCAAGGCAGAGCCTATGATATGTGGTTGTTCCCCATACATAGGCGATAACGTAGCATAAAGACCAAACATACGCTGCCCTTTGGGTTCTTTCTAGGGGCGATTGACTCTTTGTTGCTCGGTTTTTACTTAGCCCACTAGGTTACAAACCCTGCGCCGCGATTAAATCGCCCCTAGATTGAACAAATTTCAATCCATAAAGTTCAACACGCCCTCGTTTTATACCCTCAAAGCGGATATCAAAACCGTTTAAATTACTAATGAGTTCGTATGCTTCATCTATATTTAACACACAAAGTTGCAGCATTAAGTTTTCAGCAAACGTTTTATTATAATAACGCTGTAAAAATAACGTACATTCGCCAAAAGTACACACGCATAAATCATTTGAGGCATCTTCAATCTTAAATCCAAGCGCTTTATAAAAGCGCTGAGATTGCTCATAATTTTTACAGGGAATAAAAATTCTAATATCATCAACTTGCATAACTCTTCCTTAATTAGCTCAGTACGCTTTTATCAATAATTCCTTTATTGACCAACTGCTGCAAAATAGCTTGGGATTTTGCTCTGCATACATCACGTAGTAAACGCACCGCAGGGGTTATTGACTGCCTACTTGGGCAAATAAGCCAAAGTTCACCATTAACATGTTGATAATTTGGCATTACAGTAACCACCCTGTCATTGAGTAAATCATCAGCCATATCAAGAGCCGACTTTACAGCTAAGCCCTTACCCGCAACGCACCAGCGCCTGACTAAATCGCCATCGTTTGAGGCGCGCCTGCCATCCATTTTAACTTTATATTTTGATTCACCATCGGTGAATTCCCACGTATTATTTATAATATCCTGCAACTGATAAAACAAACCTTGATGCGACGCTAAATCATCAGGATGCACGGGAGTCCCGTTTTGTAAGAGGTATTCGTGAGTTGCACATAATAAGCGCGGTACGTTACAAATTTTAAAACCATAAACGCTAGCATCATTAGGCGAGCCATAACGAAGTGCTATATCAACTGAGTCACGATAAAAGTCGATATTACTATCACTTATATGGGTTCTGAGGCTTAATTTAGGATAACTATCCATGAGTTCATCAATCCATGGGATCACTAAATTGCGCCCCAAGTCAGATGAAAGTGCAACACGTAACTCCCCTTCGATTTCGTCATGTTCACCTTTAAGGTTTTGCTTTGCAAGCTCAAGTACTGCTAAAGCCTGCTCACATTGTGGTATGTAGCGCTCCCCAGCAGCCGACAATCTCAAATGACGTGTGGTACGAACAAACAGCTCGCTACCAAGCGCTAACTCCACGCGTTTAATAGCGGCGCTTGCTGTGGCTGTACGCATATCTAACTTAGCAGCTGCTAGCGTAATACTTCTAAACTCAGCTACTTTTAAAATAAGTTTTAAATCTTCTATGTTCATATTATCTATTTATATTTGATAATGATTCAACGATTATGCGGTTTATCTACATTAAAGCAAGGTCTACTATATATCCATCAGCTAGCCAAAGCATGGCTTGCACCTTATACGTAAACAAATTAGGACATTTATTATGAAAGCCATTGGTTATAAAAAATCTCTTCCTGTTTCTAATCCTGAATCGTTAATTGATGTTGAATTACCACAGCCAGTTGCAACAGGTCGCGACTTATTAATTAAAGTTAAAGCAATTGCAGTTAACCCAGCAGATTACAAAGTGCGTGCATCTATGCCCCCTGCTGAGGGTGAAGTAAAAGTTATTGGTTGGGATGCAGTTGGTGAAGTTGTTGCAATCGGCGATGCTGTAACGGCATTTAAACTCGGTGATGCGGTTTATTACGCAGGTGACATTACTCGCCCAGGTAGTAATGCAGAATTTCAATTAGTGGATGAGCGCATTGTAGGATTTAAACCGCAGAGCTTAAACGATGCTGAAGCGGCTGCATTACCCCTTACTGCAATAACAGCGTACGAATTATTATTTGAGCATTTAAACATTGTAAAACAAGCTGCTGATGCAACAACAAAATCAGAAGAGGTTATTTTAGTAACAGGTGCCGCAGGCGGCGTTGGCTCTATTTTTATTCAACTTGCTAAAGCGATTACTGGCGCAACGGTGATTGCCACTGCATCGCGCGAAAGCTCTCAAGCATGGGTTAAAAAACTAGGCGCAGATTATGTCGTTGACCATACAAAACCATTACCTGCTCAAATTGACGCGTTAAACATTGGCTCGGTAACACATGTAGCAAGCCTGCATAGTACTGATACTTACTTTGAAGCGTATACAGAGGTACTTGCACCATTTGGTAAAATTGCAATGATTGACGATCCTGAGTCATTAGATGTTAGCAAATTAAAAATGAAGAGTTTATCTCTACATTGGGAATTTATGTTTGCCCGTTCAATGTTTAATGCCAAAGATTTAATTGAGCAAAGTAAGTTATTAAATCATGTTGCCGATTTGATTGACCAAGGCTACATTCAAACCACAATTGGTAAAAACTTAGGCACTATAAATGCGGCTAACCTGCGTATTGCACACACAGAACTTGAAGAAGGTCGCTCTATTGGCAAAATAGTGTTGGAAGGTTTTTAATTCTATAAATATTACACGCCTTATTTATACCTGAATTGATTAAAGGCGCCAATGCAATTGGCGTCTCCAGCCAATATTTCGGGGTGGCTTTTGCTGTATTTATATTTATTAAAGAAACTATTACCTAATAATATTTGATAATGATTCAACCATATACCTGTTTATCATATTGTAATAATCCTCTACTATCCGCACATAGCTATATTGATAAGCCTTACGTTACGTAGATATATCGATTGTATAAAGTAAGTAGAGTGATTTAAAAGCACGATATTATTTTTGTAATAAATTTTTAAAAGGGTTTGTTTTTACTAAAACTGACTCAACATAGTAAATACTGGTAAAACACCTACTCAATGGAAAAACTAATGACTCACCCTATTATTAATGACTTAGAAAAGCGCTACACAGCAAAACGTTATGATGCAACGAAACGTGTATCTCAAGACGATTTAGCCGTTATTTACGAAGCTATGCGCCTGTCTCCTTCATCTATTAACTCGCAGCCTTGGAAATTCATCGTAATTGAATCAGATGAGGCTAAAGAGCGTATGCATAGTACATTTGCTAATAAATTTGCGTTTAACCAGCCACACATTAAAACAGCTTCGCATATAATATTATTTGCTCACAACCCTAAATATACCCGCGATGATTACGCACAAATCATTGATGCAGATATTAAAAATGGTCGTACTAAAGCAGAAAATCGCGAACAAGCTTTTGGTGCTTACGCGTTTGTTGATATGAATACTGATGAGCAAGGCAATAATGAAGAGTGGACTAAAGCACAAACTTACATTGCACTGGGTAACACTATGCATGCAGCTGCACGCTTAGGTATTGACTCTACTCCAATGGAAGGCGTAGATGCCGAGCTGATTGGCGAAGTTTTTGAAAAAGAACTTGATGGTTACGTGTGCGACGTAGCATTAGTACTTGGCTATCACGATAGCGCAGAAGACTATAATGCTAAATTACCTAAATCTCGCTTGGCAAAAGAGCAAGTTATTCAGGTTTTATAAGTAATACGTTATAAACTTAAATGATAACAATATTAAAAAACCACTTATTTAAATAAGTGGTTTTTTGCTTTAAAGCAGTTTAACTTACTTGAAGCTGCGCAGCCTGAATGTATTGCACTAAATCCTCAATAGAAACCACAGTCATATTGTGTTTATTAGCATAATCACTCACCTCAGGTAAGCGCGCCATTGAACCATCTGGATTTGTTAGTTCGCAAATTACGCCAAATGGTTTTAAGCCGGCAAGCTGCATTAAATCAACGGATGCTTCGGTATGACCACGACGAACTAATACTCCACCCGTTTGTGCTTTTAAACCAAATACATGCCCTGGGCGCGATAAATCACTTGGTTTAGCGTTATCGCCTGTCGCTGCTTTTATAGTAGTTACTCTATCAGCAGCAGACACGCCTGTTGTAACGCCATGCTTAGCTTCAATAGTGACTGTATAAGCGGTGTTATTTTGACTTGTGTTGTGGGTTACCATTTGCGGTAAGTCGAGCTGTTTAATGCGCTCCTCCCCCATGCATAAGCAAACAATACCGCTGCCTTCGCGGATCATTTCGGCCATTTGAGAAGTAGTTAAATGCTCAGCTGAAAATACAAAGTCGCCTTCATTTTCACGGTTTTCATCATCAACAACAAGTACGCCTTGCCCTTGCTGTAGTGCAGCAATTGCGCTTTGTACGCGGATATGGCTTTCGCCGAATTGAGTAAGTAGAGACTGAATCATCATTATATTCCAAATAAAAAATAATAGATTCAGGACTGTGAAAGGATCAGTAATATATCGCTTTAAATTTAAAACGATCACTACCAAAATAGCTTAAATAAAATAACAAAAAGCACGCAGCAAAAAGCAGCGCACACTGTTATACCAACGGCATTAAATTAGTGACCTATTATAACGCTAGAAAAATAGCTCACTTAACGCGATACAATGATCGTATCTTTAATAAAATTGATATTAGTATAATAAGCCATATTCTCTTTCATCCGGACTGTAACCGTCGGCTCTGGCATCTCACCAGATCTGCTTGACCTTTACTGAACCTAGTTAAAAAATAAGTTAAATAAAGCGCTCGCGGGCTCGTCTAAGTTATAAATAACATTAGACATACCGCCGGTGGGGAATTTCGCCCCGCCCTGAGAATGTACTTTTATAACTAAAGCGCTATAAAAGCGGGCTTATTATACCCTTTAACTTAATTACTTATCAAAGGTAAGTGAATAAACTTCTAACAAAGCTCGGTATTTAATGAGGCTTTGACTACTTTACCTTCATTTATGTCAGCGGTGATTGTACAAGTAGCGCCGTTTACTAAATTTAAGTTAGGTGGAGCATGACCAATATCGGCATCAATAATCACAGGAAATAAACACCCACCTAGTGCAACATCAAGCGCGTGGCGGTAATCAAAAGAAGCATCTTGACCTTGAGTGATCACGCTGCGACCAATAATAATACCGTTTATATCGTCAAATATACCTGCCAATTTTAATGAAAGTAAAAACCGTGCAACGGTTGTTGGCGTCAGCTCTGAGTTTTCTAGGTATAAAATAAGCCCTTCGGGTGCACTGTGTTTTTTAAATTCATGTAGTGCCAAAAATGGAGAGTCGAGTAATAAGCCAACTGTATCTAAACAGCCACCAAATAAGCGACCCGACATTTCAATAGTGCGTGCATCAAAGTAATTTAAACACTGCCACTGAGTAACTTCTGTGTGTTCAAACAATGCATTTGGGTTTTGTACGTAATCAGGTCTATTTTTTTGATAATGCGATGACGGTGCTTGCTCAAATTTGCTACCTGCTTCATAACTTAGTGTTTCAAATATTTGCAGGCAATAAGGACTTTTTTCGTCAGGATGTAACTGCATAAGATTAGCGCTGTGTAGTGTTGCCCATTGGCATTTTGCCGTGAGTGCGCATGCAATGGTGCTTACATCAGAGAACCCAACTAACCATTTAGGCTTTGCTTCTTTAATTGCATTAAAATCAAGTAGGGGCAGTATTTCCATTGCAAGCTCGCCACCAAATGGTGGCATAATTGCATCTATCTGGTCATCTAATAAAAAACCCATTAACTGCTGAGCATGCGCTTTAGCGTTAAGCTGTCCATGCGGTTTGCTTTGACGTAAAAACTCTCCTTCAACAACATCATACCCTCGATGTTTTAATCCATTAATAACAATGTCTAACCGTGCATGGTACTTTTCTTTAAGGCCTGATGAAAGTGAACAAATTGCTATTTTTGATCCTACTTTTAAAGGCGCTGGGTAAAGTATATTAGGCATATATTTTCCTTTTTAGAGAATACGTTAATACCAATTACATTAAATCAGCGAGTTATTTGATGCGCTAAATGCTCATGTTTTTAGTAAATTGATATAAGTACCTACTATACCAACATAGACCATATTTATAGAACATGAATACTGTACAAACGCGCCTACCATTAAAGGTTAAATTACAGACATAAAAAAACCGATGTAATTACATCGGTTTTTATTTAAAAACGTTAAAGTGAGTTATGCGTTAAAGATACTCAACTTCAATGATTTCGAACTCAACAATACCTTTTGGCGTTTGAATAGACACTGCGTCGTCCATTTGTTTACCAATTAAGCCACGTGCAATCGGTGAGTTAACAGATATTAAGTTGTTTTTAATATTTGCTTCGTCATCGCCCACAATACGGTATTTTACTTCAGCATCGGTTTCTATATTTACAATAGTTACCGTAGTGCCAAAAATAACTCTACCGGTATTTGGCATTTTAGTTACGTCGATAATTTGAACATTTGAAAGTTTAGCTTCAATTTCTTGAATACGCCCTTCACAAAAACCCTGTTGCTCACGCGCAGCGTGGTATTCAGCGTTTTCTTTTAAGTCACCATGTTCACGTGCAACCGCAATATCACTTACGATTTTAGGACGGGTAACTGTTTTTAATTCGTTAAGCTCTTTACGCAGTAAATCTGCGCCACGAACTGTCATCGGAATTGATTGCATACTTTTCTCACTTAACACCAAGGCCCTAGTTGGCCTTGGCACATTTCCTTAGTTCAATCGCAGATGTAGCTCTTGAACTGACGTCACTTTGCTGCGGTCATCTGCTTTATTAGCAGTACAGTTAGCGAATGCCGCGTTCAAGGTTGTCGTATAGTTGGTTTTATTTTGCAATGCACCACGACGTAACACCTTCGAATCTTCGATCGCTTGGCGACCTTCGGTGGTATTAACGATATAGCTGTACTCTTTATTCTTGATATAATCAAGAATATGCGGGCGGCCTTCATATACTTTGTTTACACGTCGTACTTCAATGCCAGCTTCTTCAAGAGCTTGTGCCGTGCCACCAGTTGCGTCAAGTTCAAAACCTAAGTCGGTCATGATTTTGGCTAATTCAACAATACGTGGCTTATCGCTATTACGAACAGATAATAGCGCGCGACCACCGCGTGGTAAAGTGTTGCTTGCACCTAATTGTGCTTTTGCGAATGCTTCGGCGAAAGTATCACCAACACCCATCACTTCACCTGTTGAACGCATCTCAGGACCACGGATTGGATCCACACCCTGAAACTTAGCAAATGGTAAAACAACTTCTTTAACGCTGTAGTAAGGAGGGATCACTTCTTTAGTAATACCTTGGCTCGCTAAAGACTGCCCAGCCATACAACGTGCAGCTACTTTTGCAAGCGCCACACCGGTTGCTTTTGATACAAACGGTACAGTACGTGCAGCACGCGGGTTAACTTCGATTAAGTACACTTTGTCTTCTTTTACTGCAAACTGTGTATTCATCAAGCCAACAACACCAAGTTCAAGCGCCATGTCGGTTACTTGCTTGCGCATTACATCTTGCACTTCTTGTGATAAAGAATGTGCTGGTAATGAACAGGCTGAGTCACCCGAGTGAACACCCGCTTGCTCAATGTGCTCCATGATACCGCCGATAATTACTTGCTCGCCGTCGCAAATTGCGTCAACGTCAACTTCAATCGCGTTATCTAAAAAACGGTCCAGTAATACAGGTGCTTCGTTTGATGCTTGTACAGCTTCGGTCATGTAGCGACGTAAATCATCTTCGTCGTATACAATTTCCATTGCACGACCACCTAGTACGTACGACGGGCGTACAACTAATGGGAAGCCAATTTCAACTGACTTAAGTAAGGCTTCTTCGGTTGAAGTTACTGTTGCATTTTCTGGCTGAAGTAAGTTTAAACGCTCAACAAGTTGTTGGAAACGTTCGCGGTCTTCTGCACGGTCAATCGCATCAGGTGAAGTACCAATCACTGGTACGCCATTGGCTTCAAGCTCACGCGCTAGCTTAAGTGGTGTTTGACCACCGTACTGTACGATAACGCCTTTTGGCTTTTCAACACGTACGATTTCGAGTACGTCTTCAAGCGTAATTGGTTCAAAGTATAACCTGTCAGATGTATCGTAATCGGTAGATACCGTTTCAGGGTTACAGTTAACCATAATAGTTTCGTAACCGTCTTCGCGAAGTGCAAGCGAGGCATGTACACAACAGTAATCAAACTCAATACCTTGACCGATACGGTTTGGACCACCACCAATAACCATGATTTTATCACGATCGGTTGGGTTAGCTTCACACTCTTCATCGTAGGTTGAGTACATGTAAGCAGTGTCTGAGCTAAATTCTGCAGCACACGTATCAACACGTTTGTATACTGGCACGATGTTTAATAAATGACGTTTTTTACGAATTTCAGCTTCAGATACACCTGCAATTTCTGCTATACGCGGATCTGCAAAGCCTTTGCGTTTTAGTTTACGTAGGAAGTCAGCATTTAAACCCGCCATGCCTACTTTCGCTATTTTTGCTTCGTCTTTTAAAATGTCTTCTATTTGTACTAAGAACCAGCGGTTAACTTTAGTCAGTTCGTAAACATCATCAACGCTCATACCATGGCGCATTGCATCAGCAATGTACCAAATACGCTCAGCGCCTGGCTCGCGTAGTTCACGAATTATTTTTTCTTTTGCTTTAGGATCATCAAGCGCAACTATCGGGTTAAATCCCGTTGCACCCACTTCAAGACCACGTAATGCTTTGTGTAATGATTCTTGTTGGTTACGACCAATTGCCATTACTTCGCCAACTGATTTCATTTGCGTAGTTAAACGGTCGTTTGCACCGGCAAATTTTTCAAAGTTAAAGCGAGGAATTTTTGTAACAACGTAATCGATTGAAGGCTCAAAAGACGCGGGAGTTTTGCCACCAGTAATGTCGTTTTGAAGCTCGTCAAGCGTATAACCTACTGCTAGTTTTGCTGCAATTTTAGCAATTGGGAAACCCGTTGCTTTTGATGCTAATGCAGATGAACGTGATACACGTGGGTTCATCTCAATGATAACCATACGGCCATCTTCAGGATTAATACCAAACTGCACGTTAGATCCGCCAGTTTCTACACCAATTTCACGTAATACTGCCATAGAGGCGTTACGCATAATTTGGTATTCTTTGTCGGTTAGCGTTTGCGCTGGTGCAACGGTGATTGAATCGCCAGTGTGAACACCCATAGGGTCAAAGTTTTCAATGGTACAAACAATAATACAGTTGTCGTTTTTATCACGTACAACTTCTGTTTCGTACTCTTTCCAACCAATCAGTGATTCATCAATTAGTAATTCGTTCGTTGGCGATAAATCTAAGCCTCGTTCACAAATTTCTTCAAACTCTTCTAAATTATACGCCACACCGCCGCCGGTGCCGCCCATAGTAAAAGAAGGCCTGATAATACATGGTAAACCAATGCGCGTTATGATGTCTTTGGCTTCATCCATAGAGTGAGCAATCTCAGCACGAGGACATTCAAGACCAATATTTTTCATTGCTACGTCAAAGCGTTCACGGTTTTCTGCTTTGTCGATTGCATCAGCGGTTGCACCAATGAGTTCAACGCCGTGCTTAGCCAATACGCCGTGCTTGTCTAGTTCAAGCGCACAGTTTAATGCCGTTTGACCACCCATTGTAGGCAGTACTGCATCTGGCTTTTCTTTTTCAATAATTTTTTCTACCACTTCCCAGTGAATTGGTTCGATGTATGTTGCATCAGCCATATCAGGGTCGGTCATGATAGTTGCAGGGTTTGAGTTAACTAATATAACTCTGTAGCCTTCTTCTCTAAGTGCTTTACACGCTTGAGCACCAGAGTAGTCAAATTCACAAGCTTGACCAATTACAATTGGGCCTGCGCCTAAGATAAGAATGCTTTTTATGTCGGTACGTTTTGGCATTATTACTCCAGTTAAATTAGTGTTTACGCGCTTGCATCAAATCGATGAAGTGGTCAAATAATGGGGCTGCATCGTGCGGACCAGGGCTTGCTTCAGGGTGACCCTGGAAGCTAAACGCAGGTTTATCTGTACGATGAATACCTTGAAGCGTTCCGTCAAATAACGATTTGTGCGTAGCGCGAAGCGTACTTGGCAGGCTTGACTCTTGAGCTGCAAAACCATGGTTTTGAGCTGTGATCATAACTACATCGCGGTCTAGGTCTTTAACTGGGTGGTTAGCGCCGTGGTGGCCAAATTTCATTTTTTCTGTTTTAGCACCTGAGGCAAGGGCTAATAACTGATGACCTAAACAGATACCAAAAATAGGTGTGTCGGTTTCTAAAAAGGTTTTAATTGCATCAATAGCGTAAGTACATGGCTCAGGATCGCCAGGGCCATTAGATAGGAAGATACCATCAGGGTTTAAAGCCAGTACGTCAGCGGCAGAGGTTTGCGCTGGTACTACTGTAAGTTTACAGCCACGGTCTACAAGCATACGTAAAATATTACGCTTTACACCGAAGTCGTAGGCAACAACATGAAACTTTTCATCAGCAGCATCAAGGGTTTTAAATCCTTCGCCTAATGTCCAGCTTGATTCGCGCCACTCAAAATTTTCCTTGGTTGAGACAACTTTTGCTAAATCCATACCTTTTAAACCTGGGAAGGCTTGCGCGGCTTGTAGCGCTTTATTTTCGTCTAGCTCGTCGCCAGCAATAATACACCCGTTTTGTGCGCCTTTATCACGCAAAATTCGAGTTAACTTTCTGGTGTCGATGTCCGCAATACCTAAAATATTACGTTCTTTTAAGTAATCATCTAACGATTGCTCGTTACGAAAATTACTCGCTAGCAGTGGCAAATCACGGATCACTAGGCCTTTAGCCCAAATTTGATTCGCTTCTTCGTCTTCGCTGTTGGTACCCGTATTACCGATATGTGGGTACGTCAAAGTTACGATTTGTTCCGCGTATGATGGATCAGTCAAAATTTCTTGATAACCAGTCATAGACGTATTGAATACTACTTCACCGACTGACATGCCGTCAGCGCCGATTGCAGTACCGCGAAACACTGTGCCGTCTTCTAGGACTAACAGAGCGGATTTAGTCAAGTTAAACCTCCTAACAGTAAAAAACGGGAGTAAGCAATTGCTTAACACCCCGCCAATACCCAGAGGGATCGTCAAAACCAGATTTCTGTGAGCTTAAATTGTTTTACGCAGTCTTAAATGATGCAGATGTAAAGCATTCAACCTTCAATCATTTTTTCTTGCCTAAAACTATTTTTATTCCCACTGAAACCCCGGATTTACTAGCCACTTGGGTATAATTGGAAACACGCATTTAGTAATTTTTGGCAAATTGGCTGCATATTACATTAAGTTAGCTTTTAGGTCTAATATTATTTAGTAAATTGTTACAAACAAGTCACTGTAGGCAAAATTAGACCCAAACAGTTAAAAAAGTAACTAAACTACTTCAGATCTAGTACATCTTGCATATCATAAAGTCCTACAGGTTTGTTTTTCAACCAGCTTGCAGCCCTTACAGCACCTAGAGCGAATGTCATTCTTGAACTTGCTTTATGGGTTAATTCGAGCCTTTCGCCCATTGTAGCGAAGTATGCGGTGTGTTCACCTACTATATCGCCCCCTCTTAGTACCGAATAACCAATTTCATTTTGCGATTTAGCTGTCTCCACTTGGCTGCGGTCGTATACAGCAACCTCGTCGTGGTCCCAGCCTTTAGCCTGTGCAATTGATTCGCCAATGGCTAATGCTGTGCCCGATGGCGCATCGATTTTATGACGATGATGCGCTTCAAATATTTCAATATCTAAATCGTCACCAAATTTGGTCGCTGCGGTTTGCACAAGGTTCAGTAGTACATTGACTCCTACACTGTAGTTTCGCGCAAATACAATAGGAATATGCTTAGCGGCATCGTGTAAAAGTGCCATATCGTCGCTTGTTAAGCCCGTTGTACCAATAACCATAGGAATTTTTTGTGCTACAGCGGTTTTTAAATGGTTTTTCATACCAGCGGGAAGCGTAAAGTCGATTAAAACATCTACATTATCTATTGTGGTTTCTTCGCTAAAGCTAACACTGTTATCGGCGGCGCTATTTACTTGATTTACATTAATACCTAATAACGATGAACTGCTACGAACGTATGCACCTGTAAGTTGTGTTTGCTCTTTAATTGTCGCGGCTTCTAATAAAGCTAAGCCCATTCTGCCATTAGCACCAAAAACGCCTATTCGATTTGTAGTCATTGTTTTTACCTAATTTAAATTTGGATCCGTTTTTTACTAATCTAAGTATATATCCGGTGCATTACAAATACGCGCTTAGGTATTTTTATGCAGTTGGACAAATATTAATCGCTGAAAATAGCATTACTTTGTAGATATTATCTAAAAGTCATGCAATAGTCAGGTGACCTTTTAATTTAATAATAATAACAATACCAGTTTACTTTAGCCATCTATACATTTAAACTTCTCTTTCGCGTCGATTTGGTCTTTGGCTTGCGGGCGCTGCACTCTCCTAATTTTGTTAATGATTAACATAGTAGGTAGATTTGCTAAATTCAGCTAAAAGAGGAATTTTTGGCTGTTGTAAATTAACTGGTTTCGAGGATTATGATGCAGCCATCATTTAACAAAAACAAAGCAATACTTTCTTTACTACCCCTTTTAACCTTTGTAGCACTATTTTTGGGCTCTGGTTTATATTTACAATCGCAAGGGGTTGATTACGCTTTTTATCAACTTCCTGCTCCAGTGGCTATATTACCCGCTATTATGCTTGCGTTTATATTAAATAAAGGCACAGTAAACGAATGTGTAGAGACCTTTATTAAAGGTGCCGGACACAACAATATTATTACCATGTGTTTAATCTACTTACTTGCAGGTGCGTTTTCTGCCGTTGCCAGTGCAACCGGTGGTGTAGATGCGGTAGTAAATGCTGGCTTATCACTTATTCCACCTTCGCTATTACTTCCTGGTTTATTTTTAATTGCAGCGGTTGTATCTACTGCAATGGGTACGTCTATGGGAACGATTGGTGCTATTGGGCCTATTGCCTATGCGGTATCAATTAAAACAGGTATCGATCCTGCTTTAATGGCAGGTACGATTGTATCTGGTGCTATGTTTGGCGATAACTTATCAATTATTTCAGACACGACTATTGCAGCCACACGTACACAGGGCTGTGAAATGAAAGACAAGTTTAAAGAGAATCTTAAAATTGCAGTCCCTGCTGCAATACTAACTATTGGCTTATTGTTTTATTTAACACCTGCGGCGCAAGTTGTTGAAACCAAAGATTACGATATTTGGTTAGTACTTCCTTATGCCTTTATTTTAGTGTTAGCCGTTGCTGGCTTGAACGTATTTGTAGTGTTGTTTAGCGGTATTATTTTTGCTGCATTAATGGGCTTTACAGGAAGTTATGAAGGCGCAAGCTTTGTAAAAGATATTTACAAAGGCTTTACCGATATGCAGGAAATATTTTTACTATCAATGTTTATAGGTGGCTTATCTGAATTTATTCGGATTAACGGTGGCCTTGATTACATTGCTCAAAAAATTCAAGCCATAACTAAAATCATCGCAAAATGGCACCGTAAAGTGGCCGATCAATTAGGTATTGCAGCATTGGTTATGACAAGTAATATGTGTATTGCCAATAACACCGTATCTATTATTGTTGCTGGCCCTATTGCTAAAAAGCTGGCAGATGATGGTGAAATAAGCGGTAAACGCTCTGCAAGTTTACTTGATATATTTGCTTGTGTAACGCAAGGCTCACTTCCTTATGGCGCACAAGCGCTACTGTTAGGTGCTACGTTTAAAATTAGCCCGTGGGAAGTATCAACGTCTTCTTATTACTGTTTTATTTTAGCATTTACGGCGATTACTATTATTTGTTTACGCCGTAATAAAGCGTAATACATTGAGTTATTACATGTTGCAGCTTATTAAGTAGGCTGCAACATGTGTTAAATTAGCGATCAACAAATCAATCTCTTCTGCTATAATTGCCGCTTCCGCGTGTCACTAAAATTATAGTTATTAAACAGTTATGAAATTTAAAAAATTACTCCCTTTTATTACCCTTACTTCTCTAGCTTTATCATCGTCGGCTTTTGCTGCCAATTGGAGCAGTACAGCACTACATATAAATAATGGCAGCCAAAAAAATCCATTCACTGAGCAAGAGTCAGACACTACAGTTTACTCGGTTCAACATGCATCGGGCTATGACTACGGCGATAACTTCTTTTTTATCGATTACAGTAAAGACGATATAGATGATGGTTACCAAGATGCTGATTTTTATGGTGAGTGGTATTCAACGGTAAGCTTATCTGCCATCACTGGTAAGCAAATTGGCTCTGGCGCATTATTAGATGTTGGCCTAACGGGCGGTATTAACGTTGCTGGTGATGCAAAAGTAATGAAGTATCTACCAGGTGTTAAATTAAGCTGGGATGTACCTGGGTTTAACTTTTTTCAAACGCTGTTCACAGCCTACATTGACGATAGTGAAGGTGTAGCAAAAGGCGGCGCACCTATTGAAACTAATAGCTGGATGCTTGATGTAGCTTTTGAATATCCTTTCACTATTGGCTCACAAAAGTTTAGCTTTAAAGGCCACGCTGAATACATAGCAGAGCGTGAAGATGAATTTGGTAACGATGTACAAGCTTGGATACTAGCACAGCCTATTTTAGTGTGGGATATGGGTCACGCCCTTCAAATGAAAGAAAACACACTACTGCTGGGAATGGAATTACAATACTGGCACAACAAATTAGGTACTGAAGTCACTGAATCGGTACCACAAATCCATATTGAGTGGACATTTTAAGCTTCAACAATCAGCTCTTTACTCAGTAATAATAAGCGAAGCACTATTTTAGCTTCGCTTTTTTTCGTCCACGTAAAACATTTAATTGAACAGGTTTAAATACTTAGTTATTGTTGTACTTCTTTTTAAGCCAAGCGCTCGCCTTTAATAGGAGTAACTGAATGTCGTCGATTAAAGTTATTTGTTTCTCTACTTTATTAGTACTAACAAACAATGCCTTAGCTGGCCCTTCTCAAGATACATCCGCCCTTTCTTATGATGCACTATTAAGCAATTACGAATACGATTTTAAGGTAAATTACTTTGCACTTGAGTCGCAAAAACAATCATTAAAAATGGCTTATATTTACTTAAAGCCAACTAAAGCCGATATGCCTACAGTTACACTTATGCATGGCAAAAATTTTAACGCTGACTACTGGACTACAACCGCTCAGTATCTGCAATCTTTAGGTTACGGCGTATTAATTCCTGATCAAATTGGTTTTGGCAAGTCGTCTAAGCCAACTAATTACCAGTATTCGTTTGCGACGCTTGCTCATCATACTCACGCGTTAATAGATTCACTTAATATTAAAGAGTCGATTGTACTTGGGCACTCTATGGGCGGGATGCTAGCGAGTCGTTTTGCTTTAATGTATCCAAACACTACTAAAAAGCTAATTTTAGTAAACCCTATTGGGCTTGAAAACTACTTGCAGTATGTTGATTACAAAGATACTAACTTTTTCTATAAAAATGAATTAGCAAAAACACCTGAAGGTGTAAGAAAGTATCAACAAAAAAATTACTACGATGGTAAGTGGAATACAACATATTCAGCCTTAACTGACTTTATAACAGGGCAAATACAAGGCCCAGATAAAGAAAAAATGGCGTGGGTAAATGCTAAAACATATGACATGATTTTCACTCAGCCTGTAATAACCGAATTTAAAGATTTAACTGTGCCGGTTAAATTAATTATTGGTACACGAGACAGGACCGGTCCAGGTCGCAACTGGAAAAAAGACGGTGTTGATTACGAGCTTGGTCGATACGATAAGTTAGGTAAGCATGCTGCATCACTTATCCCTAATGCTCAACTATTTGAACTGAATAATTTAGGTCATTTGCCGCAAATTGAAGATTTTGATCGTTTTAAAGACGTATTTAACAAGGCACTTAATACTAAATAACCTGAATACTAGATAATAAGTTTTTATAGTAAAAAAACAAAAACCCTGTAAGTAAACTATTTACAGGGTTTTTATTATATAAGCTAAATTACAGCTTACATTGTGGGTTTTTACCCTGCGCTTTAGCTGTACTTTGTTCGCCAAGAGCCTTGCTCATTTGCGCTTGTAAGTTTTTAATACGGTTAGTTGGCGCTGGGTGAGTTGATAAAAACTCAGGTGTTGTACCACTGCCTGCAGCACTCATATTTTGCCAAAGGGTTACTGATTCTTGTGGATTAAAGCCTGCTTCCGCCATTAAATCTAAGCCAATTTCATCAGCTTCTGACTCGTGCGAACGGCTAAATGGCAAAACAACACCATACTGTGCGCCTAAGCCTAGACCCTGCATAATTTCATTACGATATTGAATGTTACCCATTTCAAGTGCTGCACTACCAAGTTGCATACCGGTATCTAAAATAGAGCTTTGTGAAACACGTTCATTAGAATGCTCAGCAATTACGTGCCCTACTTCGTGCCCTAGCACTGTTGCTAGTTGGTCTTGATTGGTGGCTATTTTTAATAAGCCCGTATGAACCCCAATGTAACCACCAGGTAGTGCAAAAGCATTAGCAGATTCATCTTCAAATACAACTACTTCCCAATTTTGCGACGCGTATTCTTTTGGTAATACAGCCACTACTTTTTCAGCAATGCAATTTACATATGCATTTGTTTTTGCATCTTTATTAATTGGTTGGCTTTTTTTCATATCTGCAAAACTAGCAGTGCCCATTTCACTCATTTGTTGATCTGAGTAAAGCGCTATTTGAGTGCGTCCTGTTGGTGACGTTTTACAACCGACTAAAACGGCTGTCGCTAATACTGCAAGTACTAGTTTTTTCATGATAATTCTCTTAAGTAATGAATTTTTTATTGCTTGTAGAATAGCAAACACAGTACCAATTTAAAATATTTGCTTTATATACCTTTATATTAAAAAGATGCGATAAGACGATAAACTTAGCAGGCAAACTAAGTTTATCCAAATACAATGCCCTGTTACACTATAGCCCTTGTTTTTAGTGATTGTTGAGTTTACACATGGACGCCTCAGCCTCGTCTTTTAATACCCGTATTTTATTGCCTTTATTAGCCAGTATCGTGGCGATTACTCCTTTGGCTATTGATATGTATTTGCCTGCCATGCTGGTAATTGCAAGCGATTTACAAACTAATATGCCAAATGTACAAATATCGTTGAGTATTTACTTAGCGGGTTATTCATTGGGGATGTTATTTTTTGGCCCTATTGCCGATCAAATTGGCCGCCGTAAGCTCGCACGTATTGGCTTAACCCTATTTGGCGCAAGCTCACTTGCACTCGCATTTACAACCGAAATCCATGCGTTTTGGACTCTTAGAGCAGTGCAAGCATTTACGGGAGCTGCAGCTACCGTAGTCGTACCAGGTATTATTCGCCATATTTATCAGCAAAATACAGCTAAGGGAATGTCGTATGTGTCGATGATCATGATGGTAGCACCGTTAGTAGCCCCCTCTGTTGGTTCGTTTATTTTAGGATTTTCTGTTTGGTCAACCATATTTTTGGTTCTTGCTGGATATAGCTTTTTAATATTAGCGTTTGTACAAGTGTATTTAATAGATATACCTATTCATAAAAATGAGAAAAAAGGCCTCGCTCTATTTTTTGATAGCTATAAAACAGTACTGAGTAATAAAGACGCACGTGCGGATATACTCAGTTCTATGTTTGTATCGTTTGGATTTTTTTGCTTTTTGACCTCAGTACCATTTATTTATTTAGATTTATATGAAGTGTCAGAACAGTTATTTGGTGTGTTATTTGCGTTTAATGTAATGGCGCTTATGTTTGGTAACTTTTTAAATACGCGAATTGTACCAAGGCTGGGCTCTCGAAAAATGCTCTATATTGGACTTGTTTGTGGGTTTGTATCGGGGCTTGCGCTGTTAACATTTAGCTTATTGCACTTATCACTTTATTATATTGTGGCTGCTATTGCGCCATTAATGATGAGTTTAGGTGTCACTGCAAGTAATGCTGATTCGCTAATATTGGTGAAGTTTGAAAGAAACACAGGTACAGCAACGGCCGTAATTGGCACACTTCGTTTTGGTAGTGGTGCATTAGTTGGCCCGTTACTCGCCATTATGCATGCAAAAAGCGCAGTACCATTTTCAAGTTTAATGTTTAGTGCTGTGTTACTCACTATGCTCGTACAGCTAATTCACTATAAAAAAGACAAAAAAAATGCCTCAATATGAGGCATTTTATCAAAGCTAATAACCTTAAATTAATTAAGCGTCAGCAGCTTTAGAAACCATAACCATTGCAGGGCGTAATAAACGACCATTCAATGTGTAACCTTTTTGCATAACAGCAAGTACTGTATTAGGTGTTACATCGTTACTTGGTTGAATTGACATTGCTTGATGAAAATCTGGATTAAACTGCTCACCTTGTGGGTTTACAATTTCAACACCAAATTTAGAAACAGCGTCATTAAAGCTCTTAACCGTCATATCGATACCTTCAAGCAACGGCTTTAGTGTCTCATTTTCTTTATCAGAAAATTCAATAGCACGTTCAAGGTTATCAATTACAGGTAGTAATTCGTTAGCAAATTTTTCTAGTGCAAATTTATGCGCTTTTTCTACATCTTGTGCTGCACGACGACGAATATTATCTACATCTGCTGCGGCACGAACAACACCGTCTTTTTGATCAGCAATTGTTTGCTTTGCAGCTTCAAGCTCTGCATATAACATCGCAATTTCTGCTTCAGGGCTTTGTTCTTGTTCTGCATGCTGATCAGCGGCTTCTACTGCTGCTTCTACATCAGCCTGCATTTTAGAAATTTCTTCGTTTAATTCTACTTCTTGCTCAGGGTTTTGTGTCTGCTCAGACATAAAATACGTGCTCCAATTCTTTACAACTGCGGTAATTATGGGGATTGAATAAAAAGATTCAAGAGTTAGATGCCTCAATTAATTTAAATTCTTGAATTATTTCTTCAATCTGCGCTGATTTAGGACAAATGATACAAAAACGGCTTTGATATTCTTGATTTTTAAAGTACGGCACGCTTATTACAATTAATTCATCGCACTCAGTAAAAGGTAATTTTTCGCTATTAAGTACCGATACACCATTTTTAAAAGCAAGCTTATCTTCTACATAATTTAAAAACGAAACACCAATATTTAAACTTTGTTCGCAGTCTATTTGTTTGTAGAGGTAATTTTCACCAACAACAATACTATTATCTGAGCCTAATTTTTGGCTTAGTTGTCGCGTCCATTGATTAAGCGAATCATGACAATTTCGAGGCGCTGTATTTGCCATAGCTTGCATACGGTACAAACCTTCCATTAAGGTTTGTTGGCTAAATACAGTATTCAACCACGTGGCAAATTGATAACGAACAGAGTCTGACGAATCATGAGGTTTATCAATACAAATATTGTGACTCTGCCCTGCCCTATCTATTAATAAAATAAGCCAGTCGGTAGAATCAAAATCAAGCACTTCTACTCTAAACACTTGCTGTGAACTGGCTTGAGGTAAACCAACACAACAACATACTTGATATTTTTGGCTTAAACCATGCGCTAGCTCAACGAGTTGTGACTGCTGTGGTTGCCAATAATTAGCAATATCAGCAAGCACAAAAAATTCGTCAAACCAATAATCAAACCCTTCATTTGTCGGCACTCGCCCTGCGGATGTATGAGGTGAATACAATAAGCCCACTTTTTCTAAGCGAGCCATAGCATTACGAACCGTAGCCGAACACACTGCCATGCCTTTGAGCTTGGCAATTTTTGTTGATGGAACAGGCAAGCCTTCACCATTACAGTACATGTTCATAACAGCTGAAAAAATTTGCTGATCTCGTGGGTTTAGTTTCATGGTATCTACATCTTGTTGCATGAAAGAGATATCGGGGCGTTTAGTTCTTTTTCAAGTCGTGCAGCTAACTCACTACGAATAAAATTGAAGGTTTATAATATTGCTATAATCTGTATTTTCAAACACTTCTGTTTTGAGTTACTCTACTATTATTAAATCTCTTTGTGCGTACATTATGGACTCTCCTTTTAACACCATAGGCCTAATTGGCAAACCTAATCACCCGGGAGCCGCTGCTACCCTTCAGCGTTTACATACCTTTTTACTTGCGCTTGGCTTTGAGGTAATAGTAGAAAAACGCACAGGGAGTCAGTTAGACGATATTCCGCATGACAAACTTGTTAAGTTAGTCGACTTAGGTGAACAAGCCGATTTAGCCATTGTTGTAGGCGGTGACGGTAACATGCTTGGCGCAGCACGCGTACTTGCGCGCTTTAACATTGCTGTAATTGGTGTAAATAGAGGCAACCTTGGTTTTTTAACTGATTTAAACCCCGAAGGGTTTGAAGCGAGCTTGGAGCAAGTGCTCAGTGGTGAGTATCTTGAAGAAAAACGTTTTTTATTAGAAGTAGAAGTATATCGCCACAACGAATTAAAAAGTGCAAACTCAGCCGTTAACGAAGCGGTACTTCATGCCGATAAAGTAGCGCACATGATTGAATTTGAAGCTTTTATAAATAATGACTTTGTGTTTTCTCAGCGCTCCGATGGTTTAATAGTATCAACCCCGACAGGCTCTACGGCGTATTCACTTTCAGGTGGCGGTCCAATATTAACGCCAGAACTAAATGCTATATCGTTAGTACCTATGTTTCCTCATACCTTATCTAGCAGACCTTTAGTGGTAGATGCCGATAATGAAGTTCGTTTAAAGCTAAGCCTAGAGAATACAGATAGCCTACAGGTAAGCTGCGACAGCCACGTAGTGCTAGCCGTATTACCCGGCGATGAGGTAGTAATTAAAAAAGCCGATAAACAATTGCGCTTAATTCATCCAAAAAATTACTCTTACTACAACGTTTTACGTACAAAACTGAATTGGGGTAGTCGTTTGTACTAATTTTATTGCCAAATTTAGTACTATAAAGCAAAATGGCGACTTAAAATAATAACCAACTAATTTAGGAACGAGTAGCAATGACTTATGTAGTATTCTTTGCTTTACTGCTATTAATTACACTTTTATACAGTTACCTCAAAATTGAGAGTAACCGTAAAAAAGCGATAGAAGCTAGAAAAAAGCTATTTAATGAACGTGTTTCGCATGTAAATACGCGCCTTAAAGCAAAGCTTAATGATCTACTTGATGCTAAAATAATTCGCCCAAAATACGTTCCTCGCATTCAAGCTATTGTAAATAATTTTTTTGTTGTTCAATCACATACAGACGAGAACTTGCAACAGCTTGAAGATACTGCCGACCTACTAATTAATACGTTGTCCAACGAGTTAATTAAAATCAATCAAACAAATATAATTCAACCATTGATTGATAATATACAGTACTTTGTATCTGAGTTGCCCCAGCAAGGCATTTTATACAATAAGAGTTTTTATATTAATACATTACCTCCCCTCATTGCTCTGCTTAAAACCGAAGAGAGTATACAACCTACTGATATTGTTGATGATCAAATTGATGCATCTTCCCAAACTTCCGATACACAGTTTACTCAAGATGTAAGTGTTGCTTAAATAATAAAAAATTAATTTGCAAAAAACCAAAACACTGTATAAATTAACAGTTAATTGACTGGATGGATAAACAGTATGTTAATTGGTTTAGAAGTTAAAAATTTTGCAATCGTAAGTAATTTAAGCACAGAATGGCGCAGCGGTATGACTGCGATCACAGGTGAGACAGGTGCTGGTAAATCTATTGCTATTGATGCCCTATCGCTATGCTTAGGTGAGCGCGCTGAAGCATCAGCAGTTCGCCCAAGCTCTGATAAAGCAGAAGTATGTGCACAATTTGACTTAACAGATCTACCGCTTGCTCAAGCATTTTTAGAGCAACATATGCTAAGCACTTCTGACAACGAGTGCTTATTACGTCGTGTTGTTTGTAAAAATGGCCGTAGTAAGAGCTATATTAATGGTAGTGCAGTTACCGCATCACAATTAAAAGAACTTGGTCAATATTTAATATCTATTCATGGACAACATGCCCACCAATATTTATTAAAAGCTGAGCATCAGTTACAGCTTTTAGATGCCTATGCAGGGCATCACCACTTAGTAAACTCAGTAAATAAAAACTATAAACAGTTTGCTAACTTACAAAAAGAATTTAAACACTTAGAACAACAACAGCAGCAACAAGCAGCGCAAAAACAATTGTTAGAGTATCAAGTTGCTGAGCTTGATGAATTTGCATTACAAGAAAATGAGTTTGATTTAATTGAGGCTGAGCATTACAAACTAAGCAATAGCCAAACAATATTAGAATCGTGCCAACGTGAGTTACAACACTTATATGAAAGTGATGAGCAAAACGCTTGCTCATTACTACAGCACAGCGCTCAACAATTTACCGAACTGGCTCAATATGACGAAAGTTTAGCAAGCGTAGCTGCTATGCTTAGCGAAGCCGCTGTACAAGTTGAAGAAGCAAGCCGCGAAGTGCGCAATTACACTGAGCAAGCAGATTTAGACCCGGCCCGCTTAGTTGAAGTAGAAAATAGGCTAAGTGGTGCTATGGATTTAGCGCGTAAGCATCATATAAAACCACAGCAGTTAGTTGAGTTTCATCAATCGATTGCTCAAGAACTTGAGTCAATAAGTAATAATAGTAATCGTCTGGAGCAGCTTGAGTCAGAAATAGAAAGCGCGTTACTTAGTTACAAGCAAACTGCTGATGAATTAAGTAAAAGCCGCTGCGAGTATGCTAATACACTTAACACACTAATAAGTGAAAGCATGGCTAATTTATCAATGGAAAACGGTGTTTTTGAAATAGCCTTAACTCAAGAGAGTAATCGTACACCAAACAGCCTAGGCTTTGATAATGTCTCGTTTTTAGTATCAACTAATCCGGGGCAACCACTTCAGCCATTAGCTAAAGTAGCATCAGGTGGTGAGCTTTCTCGTATAAGTCTTGCTATACAGGTAATTATTGCCCAAAAAGTAACAACCCCAACGCTTATTTTTGATGAAGTTGATGTAGGTATTTCTGGCCCAACGGCATCTGCTGTAGGTAAGTTATTACGCCAATTAGGTAAATCAACTCAAGTAATTTGTGTTACTCATTTACCGCAAGTTGCCAGTAGTGCACATCAGCAATTTTTTGTAGCTAAAGAAATAGCACAAGGCGAAACGTTTACTCATATGCTGCCTTTAAATAAAGATGGCCGTATTAATGAAATAGCCCGTTTACTTGGCGGCGATAACATAAGCAAAACAGCTAAAGCAAATGCTAAAGAACTAATAATGGCTCACGCCTAATGTGTTAGTAAATAACGTCTTCAAGGATTAAATAATGCACAGTACTTTAGTTGATTTTTGTATAATTTTAAGTTGGTTGTTATTAGTACTAAGCACCTGTTTAATTATATTTAGTAAATATAAACATACTTGTTTTAAACAACGTTTATTTAAGTTTTTAAATAGCTTTTTAGTTTTTCAACTAATCGTTGTGGCCTATTACTTTACTAGCGAAAAAATAAATGGACTAAGTGATTTAGGTGTTAGTTATTGGGTTTTAATTACAATGCAGATTGCGTGTATTGTAATATGCTACATGAGCTTAAAACGCAGAAAGGCTAAAATAAGGCCATCCCTTGATTCGTTTTCAATGGATTAAAGTAAATAAACATTTAAAAAGAGCACGTTCTGTTTTTACCTTGCTCTTTTGCTTTATAAAGTAGTTCATCAGCATGCTTAATATCTAGGTCAATTGAGCGCTCAGCGTTTGCAGCTGTGATGCCAATACTTAGCGTTATATTTACACTATCTGAAAATAAGCTTACAGCTGAAGCTTTAAGGGCATTATGGATTTTTTCTGCAACGAGCTCGCCCTCATCAACGGTTACATTTGGAATCACAATTAAAAACTCCTCACCGCCCCAACGTGAAGCAATCGCATTTTGCGGAATATTATTTTCAAATGTTTTGGCTAAATGGATAAGAGCTTCATCGCCAAAATCATGGCCGAATTGATCATTAATTTTTTTAAAATTATCTACATCAGCTAATAATATTACAAACGGAATATTATTATTTTTAAGCTCATTTTTAAAAGCTATAAGCTTATTCATAGTGAAACGACGGTTTGGCAGATTAGTGAGTGGATCTATAGTTGCTAAAAATTCATTTTTTTGGCTTAAAGCAATTAATTTACTGCTGTATTTTTCTCTTGAAAATTCGTAATAACCACTCAGCGATGCAACAATTATAAAAGCGAGTATGATTCTGACTGGAAACTGCTCAGGATTGTAGTCATATATATTAAATGTATCAGCGCAATAGAAACCGAGAACAATCGCCGATAAAAATAAAACAATATCAAACGTCCCTCGTTTAAGCCCTCGAATTGAATAAGTAACAGGAGACACTATAAATATCCATATAGGCCCTGTACCTTGTGCTCCTCCTGTAAGTACAAGATAAAACATCAGTGCATACAGGTTATATAAAATTACAGTTGCAGACTTCTCTACACCTCTACCTATATTAAACGCCGATAAGTAAACAAACGAAGAAACAACCAAAGTAAATGCTAATAAATAGCTACTGTTAATAAATGCTAAGCTAGCCATCGAAAACGTTGCTATAAAGCCTATTGAGGAAAAGAACCGAACAATGAGCTTCCTTTCTAAATTGTTTGAATATTCGTACATAATTTCTATTTATTTATTAATGTATAAAAGCAAACTTATAGATATAAAGTAAGCAAACCGTAAACAGCGTGCAATAATGAACCTACTTTATATTTAAATCAACTATTAAGGTTAGTAATTAGCACTGACAATTGTGCACATATTTTTAGCCTCTTGCATTTATCTCAGGTAAGTACATTTTTACGATATTAAATTGCTTGGCACTAATACCATTTGCTAAATTATATAAGTACGCCCTTTTATTCCTGCAATAATCGAACTGACTGGTAGTCAAAAAATAATTTAAACCTGCATAGTTAAAGATGGTAGTAACTATTCTATGAATTGTGCCTGGACCGAGTAAACAACACATTAATCAATAAAAGTGCCGTTACAAAAAAATACACGCATTATACCAATCCGCGATAATACTCAATCAATTTCAAGGATTGAACTTGGCGCTAACTGCATTAAAACTTTCGAGATACGACTGCATGAATACAAAGCAATGTAGAGGTAATTGCCGAGAACACCTAAGTAGCGAAACTTTAGCCTCATTATCGACATAATTTTGTTATCTCAAAATAGATTACTTAATTAAGCGAATTGGTATTGGAGTATATAAACGACATAGAAGAAAGAAGTGTCGATAACGTTTATATATATGAAACGAGCCCTGAAAGCCGCTTAGTAGATACCCAAAGAAATCGCATTTGGCTTATAAAGAACAACCCATAATAACAAAGCAGTTTCTCTGAAAGTTACTATATAAGGTTTCTACATGAAGTTACTAACAAAAGGTGTTGTTCAAGAAAGCCATACAAAAGGTGGTATAAATATAGCCCCATTTGTCACTAATTACGTTGACATTACATTTGGATAAAACAAATAAAAAAGCAAGCCACTTGGCTTGCTTTAAATATCGTTATTTTAAAACGAAAAATTAAACTTTTAAGTAATCCATAATACCTTCTGCAGCGTTACGTCCTTCAAAAATAGCAGTTACCACTAAATCTGAACCACGTACAATGTCGCCACCAGCAAATATTTTAGGGTTAGTAGTTTGATGTGTAAACTCACCTTGTTCAGGTGCGTTAATACCGCCCCAGTTGTTTATTTCTACATCGTATTTTTCTAACCAATCCATTTTGTGAGGTTGGAAACCAAACGCCATAATAACTTGATCAGCTTCAATAACATGTTCTGAACCAGGTACTTCTTCAGCACGGCTTCTGCCTTTTGCGTCAGGTTCGCCTAATTTAGTTTTAACCATTTTAACGCCGGTCACTTTACCTTTATCGTTCAATACAATGCCTTTAGGCTGAACGTTATACGTAAATATAACGCCTTCTTCTTTCGCGTTTTTAACTTCACGTTTAGAGCCTGGCATATTTTCTTTATCACGACGATAAGCACACGTTACTTTTGCAGCATTTTGTCGAATAGACGTACGCACACAGTCCATCGCTGTATCACCACCGCCAAGTACAACTACTTTTTGATTAGCCATATCAATACACGGTTGTTTTGTCTCGTCGTAGCCCATTACACGGTTCGTGTTACCAATCAAAAACGGCAATGCATCGTGAACACCCGCTGCATCTTCATTTTCAAGACCTGCACGCATACTCTGATACGTACCAACCCCTAAAAACACAGCGTCGTAATCAGCTAAAATTTGATCAAGTGTAATATCAACACCTACTTCAACATTTAACTTAAATTCTACGCCCATTTCAGTGAAAATTTCACGGCGCTTTTGCATTACTGATTTTTCAAGTTTAAAAGAAGGAATACCAAATGTGAGTAGTCCACCTATTTCTGGGTGACGATCAAACACTACTGGTTTAACGCCATTTCGCACTAAAATATCAGCACACCCTAAACCTGCAGGGCCCGCACCAATAATGGCTACTTTTTTGTCAGTCCATGTTACATAAGACATATCAGGCTTCCAGCCCATTTTAAATGCCTCATCAGTAATGTATTTTTCAATATTACCAATTGTAACCGCACCAAACTCTTCATCGAGCGTACACGAGCCTTCACACAAGCGGTCTTGTGGGCAAACACGCCCACAAACCTCTGGTAAGCTATTTGTACGATGAGAAAGCTCAGCCGCCTCTATAATACGGCCCGTGCGTATTAACTTTAACCATTGTGGAATGTAGTTATGTACTGGACATTTCCACTCACAGTATGGGTTACCACAATCTAAACAACGGTCAGCTTGTGAGTTAACCTGATTCTCTGAAAAGGGTTCGTAAATTTCTACGAAAGATTTTTTACGTGACGAGATTGGTTTTTTGCGTGGATCTACACGCTGCACGTCTATAAATTGATATACATTTTCGCTCATACTGCCCCCTTATTGCGCCTGAACACGTAGTTCGGCACTACTGCGAGCGCGATGCCCGAGTAAACTTTTTACGTCACTTGATATTGGTTTTACTAATTTGAACATAGGTAAGTACAATTCAAAGTTAGCCAAAATACTTTCTGCTCTGCACGAACCCGTAAGCTCTAAATGCTCAGCAATTAAGCCGCGTAAATGTTCTTGATGCGACGTTAATTCGTCTAGTGTTACTATTTCGACAAGCTCTGGATTAATGCGTTTTTCAAAATCATTTCGCTCATCTAAAATATAAGCAAAACCACCTGTCATACCCGCGCCAAAGTTAACGCCTACATTGCCCAGTACACATACAACGCCGCCCGTCATGTATTCACAACAGTTGTCACCTACACCTTCAACAACCGCTTGCACACCTGAGTTACGTACTGCAAAGCGCTCGCCTGCACAACCTGCAGCAAACAGTTTGCCGCCTGTTGCACCGTATAAACATGTGTTGCCTGCAATTGTGGCTTTGTGACTTTCGAACGAAGAGCCAAGTGGTGGACGAATAACTAGCTTGCCACCCGCCATGCCTTTACCTACGTAATCGTTTGCATCGCCAACCAGTGTCATTTCAAGGCCGCCGGCATTCCACACACCAAATGATTGACCCGCAGTACCGTGTAGCTCAATTGCTACAGGATCTGCCGCCATACCTTGGTTGCCATATTTATCAGCAATATAGCCAGAAAGCATTGCACCTACCGATCTGTCCGTATTACAAATACGACTTACTAGTGAGATACCGCTTGAAGCATCAATTGCTTCTTGCGCCTTAGCAAGTAGGCTCTCATTAAGCTTTCCTAAATAATGTGAGCTATTAGGCGCACTACAATAAAGTGTTTCACCTGTTGGGTTATTAGGCTGAGCAATTACTGAAGATAAATCAATTTTCTTCTGTTTAGCTGTTTTGCCTTCAATGGCTTCAAGCAAATCTAAACGACCGATTAAATCAGTTAAGTTTACAACACCTAAGCTTGCCATGATTTCACGTGCTTCTTGCGCTATAAACTTAAAGTAGTTCATCGCCATTTCTGGTAAGCCGTGGTAATGCTTTTGACGAAGTGTTTCGTCTTGTGTTGCAACACCGGTCGCACAGTTGTTTAAATGGCAAATTCGTAAGTATTTACAACCAAGCGCAACCATTGGGCCGGTACCAAAGCCAAAGCTTTCTGCACCTAAAATTGCCGCTTTAATTATATCTAAACCTGTTTTTAAGCCACCATCAGTTTGCAAACGAATGCGATGACGCAGTCCATTTTCAACAAGGGCTTGCTGCGTTTCAGCAAGTCCTAGCTCCCATGGGCTACCTGCATATTTAACTGAAGTAAGTGGGCTTGCGCCTGTACCGCCATCGTAGCCAGAAATAGTAATTAAATCGGCATACGCTTTAGCAACACCTGTCGCAATGGTTCCTACGCCTGGTTCTGAAACCAGTTTTACAGAAATAAGTGCTTTAGGGTTTACTTGTTTTAAATCGAAAATTAGCTGCGCTAAATCTTCAATTGAGTAAATATCGTGATGTGGTGGTGGCGAAATTAACGTAACACCTGGAACAGAATAACGAAGCTTAGCAATATATGGGGTTACTTTTTCACCCGGTAATTGACCGCCTTCGCCTGGTTTTGCACCTTGCGCTACTTTAATTTGAATAACGTCAGCACTGCGTAAGTAATGCGGCGTTACGCCAAATCGACCTGAAGCGACTTGCTTAATACGCGAGTTTTTCTCGGTACCATAACGCAGCTTATCTTCACCGCCTTCACCAGAGTTTGAACAACCACCTAAGCGGTTCATTGCAATTGCTAGAGCCTCATGCGCTTCTGGCGATAATGCACCAATACTCATTGCTGCTGAATCGAAACGCTTGTATAGGTTTTCTGCAGGCTCTACATCATCGATGCTAATGCCTTGCTCTGGAATTTTAAGCGCAAGCATGTCACGTAAAGTGGCAATAGGACGCGTATTAACAAGTTTTGCATATTCACTGTAATCACTGTATTCACCAGAACGAACTGCTTTTTGCAGGGTTTGGATTACATCAGGATTATAAGCATGATACTCGCCGCCATGTACGTACTTAAACAAGCCGCCGTGGCTTAATAATTTACGCTTACTTAGAGCGAGTTTGTGTAAGCTTTGCTGATCGTCATCAAAGTCGGTAAAGCATGCGCCCTGTATGCGACTCGCCACACCTTTAAAGCACATTTGTACAATAGCGTCAGATAAACCAACCGCTTCAAACAACATTGAGCAGCGATATGACGCAACCGTACTTATGCCCATTTTAGACATGATTTTGTATAAGCCCTTGTTAATGGCTTTACGGTAAGCAAGAGTTACTTCGCAATACGACTTATTAATAATTTTGCTGTCGCTCATTGCAACTAACGATTCATACGCAAGGTATGGATAAATTGCCGTAGCACCAAAGCCTAATAACACAGCAAACTGATGCGCATCACGCACGCTACCGGTTTCAATGATAATGTTTGATTCACAGCGAAGATTGTTATCAACTAATCGTTTTTGTACCGCACCTACAGCCATAGCTGCTGGAATCGGCAAATTTGCTTCATTAAAGTTACGGTCAGTTAAAATAAGCATGATACAACCAGCGGCTGCTTTTTCTTGTGCTTGGTCACAAATACGCGTTACCGCATTTTCTAAACCTTCTTCAACTGTGTAGGTAATATCAATTTTACAGTAGCTGTAATGCGCTTCATCAGCATTTAATAGCTGCTGCATGTCTGCGTACATTAAAATTGGCGTATCAAACTGTAGGCGCTTAGCATGGCCTGTTGTTTCGTTAAATACGTTTTGCTCACTACCAATACATGTCGCAAGCGACATTACATGATTTTCACGCAGTGGATCAATAGGTGGGTTTGTTACTTGCGCAAATTTTTGGCGGAAGTAATCATACAGCGAACGATGCCCTTCACTAAGCACTGCAAATGGCGTGTCATCACCCATTGAGCCGGTTGCTTCTTGGCCGTTTTCACCCATTACACGAATAACGCTATCAAGCTCTTCGTTGGTATAACCAAACATTTTTTGATATTTAGCTAGCGTTTCGTCATCAAATGAGCGATTACCGGCGTCTTGTTCAGTAAGCTCTTCAAATGGAACTAAACGCTTAACGTTCTCCTCAAGCCATGACTTGTAAGGATGGCGAGACTTTAAATCTTGATCGATTTCATCTGAGTGCCAAATTTTACCAAGCTTAGTATCAATTACTAACAGCTCACCTGGTCCTACACGGCCTTTTTCGACTACTTCATCGGCAGTGTAATCCCAAATACCCACTTCTGATGCGAGTGTAATAAAACCATCTTGCGTAATTACATAACGCGCAGGACGAAGTCCATTACGGTCTAAGTTACATGCCGCAAAACGACCATCCGACATAACAATACCGGCGGGGCCATCCCATGGTTCCATATGCATAGAGTTAAAGTCGTAAAATGCACGTAAATCGTCGTCCATTGCACGGTTTTTCTGCCATGCAGGTGGCACGAGCATACGCATAGCGCGGAATAAATCCATGCCACCAGCTAAAAATAGCTCAAGCATATTATCTAGGCTTGATGAATCAGAACCGGTTTCGTTTACAAACGGCGCTGCGCTTTGTAAATCAGGAATAAGCGGTGACGCAAACTTGTATGAACGTGCGCGTGCCCACTGGCGGTTACCTTCAATAGTATTAATTTCACCATTGTGTGCTAAATAGCGGAAAGGTTGAGCTAAAGGCCAACGCGGCTGAGTATTAGTAGAAAAGCGCTGATGGAAAACACAAATCGCACTCGTCATACGAATATCAGCTAAATCCAGGTAAAAATTTGGTAAATCTGCAGGCATCATTAAGCCTTTATAGATAGTTACCAAACCAGATAAACTTGCGATATAGAAAGCTTCGTCATCAACAATGCGCTTTTCAGCGCGGCGGCGTGCTACATATAAGCGACGCTCTAAGTCTTTAGAACGCCAACCTTCTGGCGCGCTAACAAAAATTTGTTCAAAACCTGGTAATTGCTGTACAGCAATAGGACCCAACATAGATGGGTCAGTTGGCACAACGCGCCAACCTAAAATATTTAACGTTTCTTTTTCTAATTCTTCGCTAAGTATTTGTTTTGCAGCTTGCGCTAAAACAGGGTCTGAATTTAAAAATATCATACCCACTGCGTAGTTTTTGCCTAAGTGCCAGTTATGTTCACTAGCAATAGCACGGAAAAAGCTATCTGGTTTTTGTAATAATAAACCACAGCCATCACCTGTTTTACCATCGGCAGATATACCACCACGGTGCTGCATGCGATCAAGCCCCGTAATAGCAGTACGAATAAGCCTATGACTAGCTTGACCATTAACTTGGGCTATTAAGCCAAAGCCACAATTTTCTTTTTCTAACTTTGAGTCGTATAACATAGACCCCTCCCCTTGCTGCACTGTTAGCGTGGATGAACTGCTCGACGATTTGCTAACAGACGGACAAAACTAGCCTCTATCGTAAATAGAGTCAATAGCACTTTGAATACATATTCACATTCTTGAATATTTCTCACTTCATAGCAAGATTTCTTTTTATCATTATTTTTAACATTTAGCGTTATTTTAACCACTATTTTTTCATGACACTGGTGTCAAATTTAACATATTGTAAAAAACACGAGCCTCCAGCGCGTCAGCTTACGTAAACGTAAAGTCAACCGAAAGTGAATAAGTATTCATCAACCAAGGGGTTATTCAGTTAACATTTAGATAGTTTTATGCTATTTCATTACTTTAATGGCTTAACATCCCCGATTATTGCTGCTCATTAGTATAGTTATGAAAGTTCATGTCATTTTTTGTACGTTAATAGTGAATTTTTATTTAAAACTATGTCCGATGCGGACACATAAACTGTCCGCGGACATAAATTTCAATAACAAAAAAATAAAATCACTTAAATATCAAGGCCATAATAGTTGGCATATTAATCGTATAGCTTTATATATAATCGCTAATTGGAATTACTATGTTTACTCTAAGCTTATTTTTACTCTCTCCTATTGCCGCTATTTGCACAGCAGCTTTATTACTGCTGTGCGAAAAATACATAAAAGCAATTTAGGGGAAATTAAATGATTAAAGATACCAGCGCACAAGACGTACAAGTAAAGGCACCTATAAGCTATAAAAAATACGCGATAATCACTGCGATTGTTTTCATTGTGGTCTCTGCAATTGCTTATATTTTTTTAACGAGCCATAGCGCTAAAAGCTCTATTAGCCGCTCAAAAGTACAGATTGCAAAAGTACATGTTAAAGCGCTCATTCGAGACATTGCCGCCAGTGGTAAAATTGTTGCTGCTAATGCTCCTAAAATCTACAGTCCAGAACGTGGATTTATAGATTTAAAAGTAAAGGCCGGCGATACAGTAAAGCAAGGCAACACACTTGCCCTGCTGCAAAGCCCTGAGTTAACTAATGAATTAAAGCAACAGGAGTCTGTACTTAAAAGACTTGAAGGCGAACAGCAAAGGCAACATTTGCAAGCAAGACGCCAAACACTCACCTTAAATAAAACACTCGATATGGCACAAGTCGAGCTTAACGCCGCTGAGCGCGAAAATCGTCGCGCACAGTTATCAATACAAAAGCACTTAATTAGCCAAATTGATCTAGAAAAAGCAGTTGATGATTTATCCCGAGCTAAGCTCTCCTATAAGCATGCGCAGCAAGAGGTATTGCTTGCCAAAGACACGCTCGCTTTTGAACTACAAGCTGCTAAAAGTGATGTGACCCGCCAACAACTTATTGTTGATGACTTAATCCGAAAAGTAAGCAACCTATCTATTAAGGCTACCGTTACAGGGATCGTGGGTAACCTATTAGTGCAACAAAAAGCCGCTGTGACGCAAAGCCAACCTCTTATGACTCTCGTCGACTTAAGTAATTTTGAAGCCGAACTCCAAGTTCCTGAAAGTTACGCAAACGAATTAGGGCTCGGTATGGAAGTAGAGCTTAAGTTAGGCAATGAAACAGTGATGGGGAATTTATCCGCCATATCACCAGAAGTTAATAATCGTGAAGTAACAGCACGCGTCCGATTTAAAGCTGTTACTAACAACATCCGTCAAAACCAACGCTTAACTGCACGTATTTTACTCGACAACCGAGAAGGTGTAATGCAGGTAAAACGCGGCGCTTTTATGCAGCAAGGCGGAATTTTTGCTTACAAGGTAGAAGGCAATATTGCAAAGCGCATTCCTATTACAATAGGCGCCACCAGCATTAATGCGGTTGAGCTTTTAAGCGGTGTTAAAGAAAACGATGAAATTATTATTTCAAGCTACAGCGACTTTAAGCAAGCCAACACGATTTTATTAAATTAAACAGACGCTCTCAACCAACGCTAAAAATAATTAGGAACAACCATGTTACAAATGAACAATGTAAGTAAAGTATACCAAACAGAAATGGTACAGACCCATGCGCTTCGAGACTTTAACCTGCAAGTAAACGAAGGCGAATTTATTGCTGTTACCGGTCCTAGCGGCTCAGGAAAAACAACCTTTTTAAATATTGCAGGTATGCTCGAGCCTTTTAACGAAGGTGAGTACCTGTTAGATGGCGTTAATGTTGGCAGCCTAAACGATAACCAACGTGCTGATTTACGTAATCAAAAAATTGGCTTTATATTCCAAGGCTTTAATTTGATCCCCGATTTAAATTTATATGAAAACATAGAAGTTCCTCTTCGCTACAGAGGGATTAAAGCAAATGAGCGAAAACGTCGAATTGAACAATGCCTTGAACAAGTTGGTTTAGCATCTCGCGCTAAACACTTACCTCAACAACTCTCTGGTGGCCAGCAACAACGTGTGGCAATAGCCCGTGCGCTTGCCGGTGAACCTCGTTTTTTACTTGCCGATGAGCCAACAGGTAACCTTGACAGCTTAATGGCTCGCCAAGTTATGGAGTTACTTGAGCAAATAAATCGCGACGGTGCCACTATTGTAATGGTAACGCATGATAGCGAATTAGCCCGCCGTGCTCCGCGTAATATTCAAGTAGTTGATGGGCAACTTGCCGACTTTACACTTTATCAAGGCGCGCAAACTATAAAAACAGCATCGGGGGTTTAACTAATGTTTATTCATTATTTAGATTTAAGTTGGCGCAGCTTCAAGCGCACCCCACTGGTTAGCTTTTTAATGGTACTTGCCATTGCGATAGGTATAGGCATAACAATGACCAGCCTTAGTGTTTATCACATGATGTCGGCCGATCCTATCCCAGAAAAAAGCAGCCAACTTTACAGTGTGCAATTACAAACAATGGACGATGGTAGTACGTGGTGGACAGAAGATAACATGCCACTGCAACTGACCTATCAAGATGCTGAGAACTTATTAAACGCACCCACGTCAGAGAAAAAAGTGGCTATGATGCGTACCGGCTTTTCAGTTTATCTAGACTCCGACAAAATAAAACCTTTTATAGGTAATGCTCGCATGACAACGCCTGACTTTTTTAGCATGTTTAATTTGTCATTTTTATACGGAGGGGCTTGGAGCAAAGAGCAAGAAAACTCAGCCGCACCTGTGGTTGTTATTACCCAAGAGATAAACGATAAACTATTTGCAGGAAAAAACTCTGTCGGAGAACTGATTTACTTAGATGATGCAAGCTATCAAGTAGTTGGTGTTATTAACCATTGGCCTCTCAATATTAAATATTATGATTTAAATAACGGTGCATTTAATCAAGTAGAAGAGTTATTTATGCCCTTTAGCTTAATAAAGACAAAAGAGCTAGTAAGTTGGGGCAATAGCAATGGATGGAAACACGAAAACACACCAACCTTTGCAGATAAACTGCAATCTGAACAAGTATGGATCCAGTTTTGGGCAGAGCTAAATACGCTTGAACAAAAACAAGCCTATCAAAATTACTTATTAGCCTATATGCAAGAACAACAAAAACGTGGTCGATTTAATCGTAAAGAACTTGAGTATAAACTTCGCGATGTAAACCAATGGATGCAATACAACAACGTCGTCACCGAAGACAATAAAATTTTAGTGGGCCTGAGCTTTATGTTTTTAGGTGTCTGCTTAGCCAATATTTTAGGTTTACTTTTAGCTAAGTTTTTACGCAGAGCGCCAGAAGTAGGTGTAAGACGCGCATTAGGTGCTAGTAAAAGGCAAATATTTTTACAGCACTTAGTTGAGGTCGCCATGCTTGGCTTTATAGGTGGCATGCTAGGAATTGTACTAGCACAACTTGGCTTAATGGGCGTAGGGCAAAGCTACGACTACTATGAAAACTTAGCGACAATGGATTTAACCATGCTATTGAGCGCCCCATTGATTGCAATTACAACCTGCATTTTAGCTGGTTTGTACCCAGCTTGGTTAGTATGTAAAACCAATCCTGCTATTTATCTTAAGAGCCAATAAGGAATGTCACAATGTTAGAAATAAAACCTATATTTAACGCCTTATGCCGCTCAAAGGTGGGGGCTGTATTACTGCTAATTCAAATTGCAATCACAACGGCAATAGTCAGTAATGCTGCATTTATCATTCAAGATAGAATTAGTTATTTAAACCAAGAAACGGGCTACCCTGAGCAAGATATATTTAAGTTTAATGTAATGACCTTTGGTACTGATATTAACTTAAGCCAGCAGTTTGAGCTTGATGAAAGCATGCTTAGAAAAATGCCAGGCGTAGTTGATGCCGCATTAAGCAGTAGTATTCCGCTATCAGGGGGTGGCAGCGCTTCGAGCTTTAATTTAAAACCTGCTCCACAAGAAGGCCTAAGTGTCAGGACCGCTTATATTTTTATAGATGACCACGCAATTAATACCTACGGCGTTAACTTAATTGCAGGGCGAAACTTTACCGAAGATGAAGTGCTCGTTACAAACGAAATTACACAAAAGCGTACCAACGTCACTATAGTCACTAAAGCCTTACTTGATGAGCTCTACCCTGATGGAGATGGTTTAGGGAAAATAGTTTATTTTGGTGACCTACCACTTAAAGTTATTGGCGTGATCGGAAAAATGAAAGGCCCGTGGCTCAAAGACAGTAAACCCGATAATCTTGCGTTTATTCCTTATATTAAAGCAGCAAGTTATGCACAAGTTGCCGTTCGTACTAAGCCTGGTCAGCGAGCAGCTGTAATGAAAGAAATAGAAAATGCTATGCTCGAAAATTACAGCAAACGCGTTATTAACAACATTAAAGGGCTTGATGAATTAAAAAATGAGTATACCGCTCAAGATCGCCTTATGATGCGCATGCTCATAGTATTAATCACTATTTTAGTGCTTATAACCGCTCTCGGTATTTTTGGCTTAACCTTATTTAATATTAGCAAACGTACTAAGCAAATTGGTACACGCAGAGCACTTGGCGCAAGAAAGTCAGCTATTGTTAGCTACTTTTTAGTAGAAAATGCATTAATTTGTAGCCTAGGTTTAGCCTTAGGTGTAGTAACAGCAATAATACTTGGGAAAATGTTAATGCAGTATTTTTCTGTAGCCGCACTACCGCCAAGTTATATAGCCGTTACCGCCATTGCTGTATTTTTAATGAGTTTACTTGCAGTATTAGCGCCGGCTAAACGCGCTGCCAATATTTCGCCCAGTATCGCAACTCGCACAATTTAACCTAGAATCCGCTTAAGGTAGATTTATTATCCAGAGTTTAGGTTACTAAATCATGTAAAAATCACTATGCTACACTGATTAGTAAGGCAGTGTAGCCATCAAAAAATTATAAAAATAACCTATGACTCATAAAATACTCATTGTTGATGATAACCAAGCAGTACTCGACGCACTTTCATTGTTGCTCGAGATCCACGATTTTTCGGTTGTTACTGCAACAAATCCATTTGATGCTTTGCAAATAGTTCGCTATCAACGAATTGAGCTTGTAATTCAAGACATGAACTTTACCAGCGACACCACCTCTGGCGAAGAAGGTAAAGCGTTGTTTTATGAACTACGAGAAATAAACCCACACCTACCTATTATACTTATTACAGCCTGGACCGAACTTGCCACCGCCATTGAGCTTGTAAAAGCAGGTGCTGCTGATTACTTACCAAAACCCTGGGATGATGCAAAACTACTAGTTTGTATCGCTAACTTAATAGAGCTAGGCAGTGCTAAAAAAATAGTTGCTGCACATAATCGCCATCAACAAGAGCGTGAAGGTACATTTAAAAGCGCAGACCTTGCTGGGCTAATATTTAAAAGTACTGCGATGGAACGACTGGTCACTATGGCGCTTCAAGTGGCTAAATCTGATATATCTGCATTAATTACAGGCCCTAATGGGAGTGGTAAAGAGTGTATTGCGCATATTATTCAAAAAAACTCCCCGCTTGTATCGCAGCCTTTTATTAAGGTAAACGCAGGCGCACTACCACAAGAACTTATAGAAGCCGAACTTTTTGGCGCTGAAGCTGGCGCATACACGGGGATAACTAAACAACGTATTGGTCGATTTGAAGCAGCTGATGGCGGTACGTTATTTTTAGATGAAATTGGTAATTTACCACTTTCAGGACAAATAAAATTACTACGCGTAGTACAAACCGGCGAGTTTGAACGTTTAGGCTCAACACAAACACAAAAAGTAAATGTGCGAGTAATATCGGCTACTAACGAAAACTTACTACAAGCAATTGAACAAGGTCGATTTAGGGAAGACTTATATTATCGCCTTAATGTAATTGAACTCAATGTGCCTGCCCTTAGCGAAAGGCAAGATGATGTTTTAGCACTCATTAGCCACTTCTTACCTCACCGAGAGCTGACTATAAACACAGAGCAAGCACTTCAACATTATAAATGGCCAGGTAACGTTCGAGAGCTAGAAAATGCTTGTAAACGCGTAGCGGTACTAAAACCAACAGGTGCGCTTACAGTCGATGACTTTGCACTTTCGTCATCGGTTACTGCTCAACAAGAAGCAAAAGCAGAACCGACCAAACAGGAAATAGAACACGCAATGCGCGCTCATCAAGGTGTTATAGCCAAAGTGGCCCGTGAATTTGGTTTAAGCCGACAAGCTCTTTATCGTCGATTACAAAAAATGGGTATTGATTATTAATGCCAAACATTATTAGCCACTTTACCCTAAGCCAAAAGGTTGTGTTAATTTGCGCACTTTGTAGCGCGCTGCCTGTTTTTATTATTGCCGCACTTAGTGGTTTTGATATGTACTACACTCTGTTTTTAATATTACTAACGCTTGCATTTAGCACCTTGCTTTCAAGAGCTCTCACCAAGCCAATAAAGCTTGGCATGCAATCGCTCGAAACCGGGTTGCTTAATTTTAAAGATGGTGAGCTCTCCAGCTTACTAGCGTATAAAAGTAATGATGAACTTGGAAAACTATGCCGACTTTATAATCAAACCGCTAAACAGCTTCGCCAAGAAAAACAATGGATTTACCAGCGCGAGTTAATGCTTGATAAAGTATTGCAAAGCTCGCCGCAAGCGTTATTACTGGTCAATGATAATAATACGGTGGTATTTAGTAATTTAATTAGCCGTAGTTTATTTAATAGCGCAACCCGCCTTGAAGGTATGCAGCTAAGTAAATTGCTCGAAAATTCGCCCCTGCAATTAATAGCAGCTATAGAGCACGGTGTTGATGGCCTCTTTAATATAGAAATAGAGAATCAAGACTCGCAAACTTGGCATTTAGCCACCGGGGAGTTTTTACTCAATAACCAAAAGCATCATTTATATATATTTAAACAATTAACCCGTGAGCTTAGTCGCCAAGAAGTTGCCGTGTGGAAAAAGGTAATACGCATTATCAGCCACGAATTGAATAATTCACTCGGCCCTATGTCGTCCATGTTACACAGCGCACAATTGCTCGCAAATAAAGTTGATGAGCCCCGCCTTGCCCGTGTATTTGCAACTATTGATGAGCGAATTAGTCATTTAACTGAATTTGTACAAGGCTATGGCAAGTTTGCTAAATTACCTCAGCCACAAAAAACACGGATTAACTGGCAAAACACACTCAATAATTTAAAAAATCACTGGCAATTTAGCTACGAAATAAAAAATTCACACAATGAATTACAAGCTGATCAAGCCCAACTCGAGCAGCTGCTCATAAACTTATTAAAAAATTCACACGAGTCAGGCTCCAACGCCAATGAAATACATATTCAGGTCGAATTTGTACCCCAAGCTTGTGTTATAAATGTGAGCGACTGCGGCAAAGGAATGAGCGAGCAAGTAATGGCAAATGCTTTAGTGCCCTTTTATTCTACAAAAAGTACGGGGAGTGGTTTAGGGCTAGCCTTATGCAGAGAAATAGCAGAAGCGCACCAGGGGCATATAAGTTTACACAACAAAATAGAGGGCGGCTTAAACGTACAAGTGAGCCTTCCTTATTCGTAAATTCACAAAAATTAAAAACAACAAAGCCACTTAAAAAGTGGCTTTGTGTTTAAAGAGCTTAATAACCTGAGTTCAGGTTGAGTAATAAATTACTCTGCGTCAGCTTCTTTATATTTAGCAGCAGTTTCTGTAATTAACGGCTGTAATTCACCGCGTTGAAACATTTCGATAATAATGTCACAACCACCAACTAACTCGCCATCTACCCATAATTGCGGGAATGTTGGCCAATTTGCGTATGCTGGAAGCTCAGCACGAATGTCTGGATTAAGTAAAATATCAACGTATGCAAATGGTTCACCACATGACATTAACGCTTGCGATGCTTGTGAAGAAAAACCACAATTTGGTAATTTTGGTGACCCTTTCATGAAAAGGATTATTGGGTTTTCTGAAATTTGCTGTTTAATTTTATCAATGGTTTCCATCTACAACCTCAAAGTAACGATAGCTAAATATATTTAGGTCTTGAAAATAACTCATCGTGACCACAAATATATAACTTAAAATGGGCAAATAAAGCCGCAATTGAAATAGTCTTTCGCAATAGCATTGCTGTTTGCTTAAACTTGAGTAAAATACTCAACAATTATAGTAACACTATATTACCGCTTGGTATAGGTAACTGCTCTGTTTCAACAGGCATTACGTATTACCAAATGGACTATCAACCAAAGAAGATGGAGATAAAAAAATGGCATTTGAACTACCGTCACTACCATATGCAATCGACGCACTTGAGCCACATATTTCAAAAGAAACACTAGAGTTTCACCATGGCAAACACCACAACACTTACGTGGTTAAGCTTAATGGTTTAATCCCTGGTACTGAGTTTGAAAACAAATCTCTAGAAGAGATCGTATGTTCGTCAGAAGGCGGCGTATTTAACAACGCAGCACAAATCTGGAACCATACTTTTTACTGGAACAGCTTATCTCCAAACGGCGGCGGCGAGCCTACTGGCGCAGTTGCTGATGCAATCAACGCTAAATGGGGTTCTTTTGATGCGTTTAAAGCTGCATTAAATGACAAAGCAGTAAATAACTTTGGTTCAAGCTGGACGTGGTTAGTTAAGCTTGCTGATGGTTCACTAGACATCGTTAATACATCTAACGCTGCTACACCATTAACTGATGATGGCGTTACTCCAATCCTTACAGTGGATTTATGGGAACACGCTTACTACATTGATTACCGTAACGTTCGTCCAGATTACCTTAAAGGTTTTTGGTCGCTTGTTAACTGGGAATTCGCGAACGCTAACTTCGCTTAATTAGCCTTTAAACGCTAATGTAAAAAAGACGCTTAGGCGTCTTTTTTTGTTTCTTGTTTATCACACCTAAGTGCCTCATCATTTAATAAAGCGCTTTTAGTAACATGATCTTTTTTCACTTAAATTTTTAATTTTATTGCACAAAAATACACATTCGTGACTAGACTTTAAAAGGTAAGCACCTTTTTACAGCGGGTTTCGGAGGTTATTATGACGATTTTTGAGCATTACCAAGCACGATACGAAGCGGCACAGGAAGAAGAATACAGTATCGCTGAATTTCTTGAGATTTGTAAAACCGATAAGTCTGCCTACGCCAGCGCACCAGAACGCCTACTCATGGCAATTGGCGAACCAAACATGGTAGATACCGCAACGAATGCACGACTAAGTCGATTATTTTCAAATAGAGTAGTTGCGCGCTACCCTGCCTTTGCTGATTTTTATGGTATGGAAGACGCCATTGAGCAAATAGTCTCTTATTTAAAACACGCCGCCCAAGGGCTTGAAGAATGCAAACAAGTGCTTTATTTACTTGGACCTGTTGGTGGGGGTAAATCATCCATTGCTGAAAAACTCAAATATTTAATGCAACAAGTACCTATTTATTCAATTAAAGGCTCTCCGGTAAACGACCATCCTCTTGCATTATTTGACCCAATAGAGGACGCCGACGTACTTAAGCAGGAATATGGTATTAAACCGCGCTACATAAAAACCATTATGTCGCCTTGGGCTGGCAAACGCTTAAAAGAATTCAATGGTGATATTAGCCAGTTTAGAGTGGTTAAGCGCTACCCCTCAATTTTAAACCAAATAGGCATTGCCAAAACCGAACCTGGAGATGAAAACAACCAAGATATTTCGGCGCTAGTGGGTAAGGTCGATATTCGCCAGCTTGAGCACTTTGCTCAAAACGATCCTGATGCATACGCCTACTCGGGCTCTTTATGTTTAGCTAACCAAGGGCTGATGGAATTTGTAGAAATGTTTAAAGCGCCTATTAAAGTGCTGCATCCTTTACTTACCGCAACCCAAGAAGGTAACTATAACGGCACAGAAGGCATTAGTGCTCTGCCTTTTAATGGCATGATCCTCGCTCACTCTAATGAGTCTGAGTGGCAAACCTTTAAAAACAATAAAAACAACGAAGCATTTTTAGACCGTGTTTATATTGTAAAAGTACCTTACTGCTTACGTGTAACTGAAGAAATTAAAATTTACGACAAATTACTTGAGCACAGCGAGCTATACAACGCGCCATGCGCACCGGGTACACTTAAAACATTGGCGCAATTTACAACGCTATCACGTTTAAAAGAGCCAGAAAATTCAAGTATTTATTCTAAAATGCGGGTATACGATGGCGAAACTCTAAAAGACACCGACCCTAAAGCAAAATCGTATCAAGAGTATCGTGATTACGCAGGTGTTGATGAAGGTATGACGGGGCTCTCTACTCGCTTTGCGTTTAAAATTTTATCCCGCGTGTTTAACTTTGATACCACAGAGGTTGCTGCAAATCCGGTGCACTTATTTTATGTACTTGAGCAACAAATAGAGCGCGAACAATTTTCAAGCGAAATAGAAGAGCGTTATTTAAGCTTTTTAAAAGGCTATTTAATTCCGCAATATGTAGAGTTTATAGGTAAAGAACTGCAAACTGCCTATTTAGAATCGTATTCAGAATACGGACAAAACATTTTTGACCGTTATGTTATTTATGCAGACTTTTGGATACAAGACCAAGAATATCGCGACCCTGATACGGGACAACTATTTGACCGCGAGGCACTTAATGCCGAACTTGAAAAAATAGAAAAGCCAGCAGGTATTTCTAACCCTAAAGATTTTCGTAATGAAATAGTGAACTTTGTATTGCGTGCCCGTGCGCATAACAACGGTAAAAACCCACTATGGACAAGCTACGAAAAACTACGCACGGTTATTGAGAAAAAAATGTTCTCTAATACCGAAGATTTACTCCCTGTTATTTCGTTTAATACTAAAACGTCTGCAGAGGATCAGCAAAAGCACGAAGACTTTGTGAACCGTATGGTCGAAAAAGGCTATACACAAAAACAAGTTCGCTTGCTTTCTGAGTGGTATTTACGGGTTAGAAAATCGCAATAACCTTCATAGTCGTAGTATATAGGAGGTCAATATGGCGCATTTTATAGATAGGCGTTTAAACGGTAAAAACAAAAGTACGCTTAATCGCCAGCGCTTTATTAGGCGCTATAAAAAGCAAATTAAAGAAGCGGTTTCAGATGCGATTAACAAACGCAGCGTTACAGATTCAAGCTCTGGTGAGAGTATTTCTATTCCACAGCGCGATATCAGCGAACCCACGTTTCATCAAGGGCAAGGCGGGAATAGAGAACAAATTCACCCTGGTAACGATCAGTTTTCTACAGGTGATAAAATTGAGCGCCCTACAGGCGGACAAAACGGCGGTGCCGGTGAAGGTGACGCCAGCGATTCGGGCGAAGGGCAAGATGAGTTTGTATTTTCAATATCAAAAGATGAATACCTTGATTTACTGTTTGAAGATTTAGAACTTCCTAACTTACAAGAGAACCAGCTTGATAAGTTAGTGCAAATGAAAACCCATCGCGCAGGGTTTTGTAGTGATGGTATGCCAAGTAATATTGATATTGTCCGCTCATTACAAGGCTCGCTTGCACGGCGTGTTGCCATGAGTGCAGGTAAAAAACGCCGTTTAAAAGAGTTCAAAGAACAACTTGCTCTGCTGCTTGCTGGTCCACATAACGATAAAGCAGCAATTGCTTTATTACAAAAAGAAATTGCAGCATTAAAAGTGCAAATTAAGTCGGTTCCATTTATTGATAACTACGATTTACGTTTTCGTAATTACGAAAAGCGCCCTCACCCCACCAGCAAAGCGGTAATGTTTTGTATCATGGATGTGTCAGGCTCAATGGATCAGCCAACAAAAGACATGGCAAAACGGTTTTATATTTTGCTCTATCAATTTTTAACACGCAGCTATAAAGACATAGAAGTTGTTTATATTCGCCACCACACACAAGCAAAAGAAGTAGACGAGCAAGAGTTTTTTTATTCTCAAGAAACTGGCGGCACTATTGTTTCAAGCGCTCTTAAATTAATGAACGAAATAATAAAAGAGCGTTACCACGCAAACGAGTGGAATGTATACGCCGCACAAGCCTCTGATGGCGATAACTGGGCGGACGACACCCCGCAGTGTGGTGAAATTTTACGTAATAAGCTCTTAAGCGCAGTACGCTATTTTGCTTATATTGAAATAACCACTCGTGCTCATCAAAGCCTATGGCGCGAATATGAATCAATAACACACAGCCATAATAATTTCGCCATACAGCATATTCAAAGCGTTGAAGATATTTACCCAATTTTTAGGGAGCTATTTAAAAAAGGTCGTCAACAGCAAAACTCTGCATAGCCAAAAGCGAGGTAGCATTATGAATGATAAACGATTGAGTGATGGCCCAGATTGGACCTTTGATTTATTAGATGAGTATCAAGGTGAAATTGCCCGTGTTGCAGCTCACTACAGGTTAGACACATACCCTAATCAAATTGAAGTGATAACCGCAGAGCAAATGATGGATGCTTATTCAAGCGTTGGTATGCCTATTGGTTATAGTCATTGGTCGTACGGTAAAAAGTTCATTCAAACAGAGCAAAATTATAAGCGCGGACAAATGGGTCTCGCTTACGAAATAGTGATAAATTCAGACCCTTGTATTGCGTACTTAATGGAAGAAAATACCCTACCTATGCAAGCGCTTGTAATGGCACATGCATGTTACGGACATAACTCATTTTTTAAAGGTAACTACTTATTTAAAACCTGGACCGATGCTGGCTCAATTATTGATTACTTGGTATTTGCTAAAAACTACATAAGTCGCTGTGAAGAAAAGCACGGTATTACACAAGTAGAAGCCCTACTCGACTCATGTCATGCCTTAATGAATTACGGAGTGGATCGCTACAAACGTCCACAACAAATATCGCTATTTGAAGAGCAAAAACGCCAACAAGAGCGTGAAGACTACCTTCAATCGCAAGTAAACGAATTATGGCGAACTATTCCTGAGCAACAGCAAGAAACCAAAAAGAAAGTACGCCATTTTCCTTCTGAACCCCAAGAAAATATTTTGTATTTTATTGAAAAAAATGCCCCATTACTCGATTCTTGGCAACGTGAAGTGATACGTATTGTTCGTAAAATTTCGCAATACTTTTACCCACAAAAACAAACTCAAGTAATGAATGAAGGTTGGGCAACTTTTTGGCATTACACCATCCTTAATCACTTATATGATGAGGGAAAACTCACCGACTCGTTTATGTTAGAATTTTTACAAAGCCACACCAACGTAGTTTATCAGCCACCTTATAACAGTAAGTATTATTCAGGCATTAACCCATATGCTTTAGGCTTTAATATGATGGTTGATATTCGCAGAATATGTGAGCACCCAACTGAAGAAGATAAACGCTGGTTTCCTGAATATGCAGGCAGTAATTGGCTAGATACACTGCATTTTGCAATGGAAAACTTTAAAGATGAGAGTTTTATTAGCCAGTTTTTATCGCCTAAGTTAATTCGTGATTTTAAATTATTTACTATTATTGACCATACTAATAATCCCCATTTAGAAATTGGCGCAATACATAACGACAACGGCTATAAAGCAGTGAGAGAAGCACTCTCAGCGCAGTACAACTTGAGTAATCATGAGCCTAACATTCAAGTATATGACGTTGATATTAGAGGTGACCGTTCACTAACCCTACGCTATGTACCCCATAACAATATTCCTTTAGCAAACTCGCATGAAGAAGTGCTTAAGCATCTTTACAGATTATGGGGCTTTAAAGTAAAACTAGAGCAAGAGTCAAATTCTGGTGAGGTTTCAATGATTGGTCAATGCCCAATAGATGACTCTCGACACACAACACAATAATGAAGGGCAATAAAATTTTTATACTGATTGGGTTTGCTCAGCAGATTGTAAAAAAAACCTATTATTTAACCCTAAATTCTGAACATAAAAAATGACGCTTAAGCGTCATTTTTTATATCTTCGTAGGCTATTACTTTATTTCGCCCTGTATTTTTAGATTGGTACAGTGCTTTATCTGCAGCCTCTATCCAGCGCTCATGATTTTTAAAATCATTACTGCTACCAGCCAGCCCTATACTTACCGTCATTGTTATTTCAAAGTGTTTATACTTAACAGGGTTAGTTTCAATCAATACCCTTAAACGCTCAGCAAATACAAAAGCGCCTTCTTTATCTGTATCAAGTAATGTTACTGCAAACTCTTCACCGCCATAACGCCCTGCAACATCAGTTTCACGCAGCGTCGTACGTAGTAAGTTAGATAAATGACGAAGCGATTCATCACCACAGCTATGGCCATATTCATCATTTATTTTTTTAAAGTGGTCAATATCAAACATTAATAATGTACTACAGCCACCACTTCGCTTAACTCTTAAAAACTCTTGGCGTAGCGTACCTTCCCAGTGTCCACGATTTGCAAGCTGCGTTAAGCTATCTGTTTGACTTACTTGTTCTAATTTTTTGTTTAACTCTTCAAGCTCTTTTTTATTTACCGCGACATCTGTTACATCATACAAAATAATACAAATATGGCTAACTTCGCCCATCGTATTTGTAAGAGGGATAAATGTTGCATTTTGATACATGTAATCAGCTTTACCAGTAATAGGTCGATAATTTTTAAACCTAAAAATGTATGGCTGCTGCTCCCAAATCGTAAAAGAGCGGTTTTTTAAAACAAAAACCGATTCTGATTTACTTCTAAACCATTTTTCGTCTATTGCTGGAAATAAATCAAATAGGTCTTTATCTTTTACTGCGCTTGGTAGAAGCCCTGAATGGTTTTCCATAAAACCATTCCATACACACACCTTATAATCTCTATCAAGTACTACAAGGCCTACATCAACGGTATTAAACATATCCATAAGCCAATGGATCTCATTCATTTCTAAATCTGCAGCCATAACTTAATCTTCTAATAGGTAAGCAACTTTATACTTCAAAGTTTTAAGTGAATCTTCAGTAAATAACAGCATGAGGTCGCAATTTATATCATGGTTTTCAATACCGTAACTAATCTCTATAGCAAGGGTGCGTTGCCAACGTGACTTGTTTGATTTAACCAGCTCAGACACATCTCTGTGTTGGCCAAGTACTATTGGGTGCCCTTGGCTAAATGACATATCGAGCTGTTTTGAAAGACCCGTTAAAATAGCGCCTATCAAAATATTACTAATATCCATAAGCAGCTCAAGTTCAATTTTATCGTTTAACTCGCCGTCATAATTCATCAAAGAAGCTATTTCTTTAAAGCTTGAATCATTTAAAAGTAATAGCGCCTCGCCCGAAATGCCACCGCCAATAAAGCCCTGGCACACACCCGATGTAGCTGCATTATTATCTATAGACTGCAGCGCCATATCGAGTTCATTAACTTCCAAAATATTCACATTAGGAATTGGTAGCTCTACAAACACATTAAGAAGACGTGCAAGTAAATCCCCAGCCTGTCCCATAGCAACGTTAGTGAGTTCTTGGTATATATCCCGAACATCAGGGTCGACTTGCTCTCCAAGCGAATGAGAGAGACGCTCACGCATGGCTTTATCTTTAATCCCATGGTGTTCAATTATGCTGGCTAGTTTTTCGGGGGAACATGGTTTTTGAATGAAATCGATAGCACCAAGTTCAAGCACTCTTTGATGTGCACTTGGCTGTATATCACCAGAGACAACAACAGTGAGTATGTTTAGCCCCTGTTCTTTCATAGCGATTAATACTTCATACCCATCCATTTCAGGCATGTTTAAATCGAGAAAAAGTATTTCTGGTTCAATTAACTTTATTTGCTTTATGCAATCAACGCCGTCGAGTGCAAATTCAACTTTAATATCCCAATCTTCAGGTAATGAACGAGCTAGCTGACGCCTAGCTAATTTTGAGTCATCACATATTAGTACCGATGTTGACATATTATCTCTCTGTTTCTAAACCAGTAATGAGCATTAAAATCATTTTATGATGGTTTTTATTTTTATTATCGAAGATATATTTTGTAACTTCATGTTAATCAAAGTTTAGCACAGTTACAATTTTTATATTGCAGAACTAATCCCAACTTCATCAGAGCGGTATAATCTCTTGGTTACTATAGCGCAGTATAATACACTGACGCCCATTGCGTTAATTTAAAAGGAAATACCTTATGTTACGTTCACTTACCTTTGCTTTGAGCGCATTTTGCTCTGTGGCTATTGCAGCCGATTACCCAGAAAACACGCTAGACATAGGAAAAGTATCTGCACAAGGCAAACCAGTCACTTTATTAGGCAAAGGGATCTCTGTTGGAGATAGCGCGCCAAATTTCAAAGTAGTTGATGACAACTTCATCCCTGTAACGCTTGAGGATTACAAAGGCCAAGCTGTATTGATAAGTGTAGTGCCAAGTCTTGATACAGGTATTTGTAGCCTGCAAACTAAGCATTTTAATGAAAAAGTAGCCTCGCAATTTCCAAGTGTTGTAATGCTAACAATTAGTGCTGATTTACCATTTGCTCAAAAGCGTTTTTGCAAAGCCGAAAATATCGATAAAATCACTACGTTATCAGATTCTGTTTGGCGCGATTTTGGCCAAAAATACGGATTGATTATTAAAGATATGGGCTTATTAACGCGAACTGTATTTATTTTAGATGAAAGGCATAACGTCATTTATAAACAATTAGTTAGTAGCCTTTCAACTGAACCAGAATACAACAGCGTAATTGAGAAACTAAAAACGCTATAAAGCCGATTAAATAGCACTGATTAAGCAATGCTAAACTGCCTTAAAACAAAAAACCGCCAATTGGCGGTTTTTTAATGTGCTTTTATAATTAACCTAAAAGCTCACCAAGTTGTGAACTAACAGCTTCAACAGCTTGTGTACCATCTAGTTTGTGGTATTGAGTATTACCAGCAGCAGCTTCTGCTTGGTAGTAATCAACTAATGGCATAGTTTGCTCGTGATAAATACCTAAACGTTTACGTACTGTTTCTTCAGTATCATCAGCGCGAACAATTAAGTCTTCCCCTGTTTCGTTGTCTTTACCTTCCACTTTTGGTGGATTATAAACAACGTGGTAAACACGACCAGAACCAGGATGAACGCGACGTCCGCCCATACGTTCAACAATCACTTCGTCAGCCACGTCAAATTCAATAACGTGATCAACCACTACGCCATTTTCTTTCATCGCATCAGCTTGAGGAATTGTGCGTGGGAAGCCATCAAGTAAAAAACCTTTCTCACAATCAGCTTTAGTAATACGCTCTTTTACTAAACCAATAATAATATCGTCAGAAATTAGTTGACCAGCATCCATTACTTTTTTTGCTTCTAAGCCTAATGGCGTGCCCTCTTTAATTGCTGCACGTAACATGTCGCCAGTAGAAATTTGTGGAATACCGTATTTGTCCATTAAAAACTGAGCTTGAGTACCTTTACCTGCACCCGGCGCGCCCAAAAGAATAATGCGCATATTATTGTCCCCTAGTATGGATATTTATTTTAAAGCCTGAATTCTTCCACAAGCGCCGCCGATACTCAAGCAACTTATACTAATTGATGAGTCGTTGATGCATTTACAGCGCATTAAAAAAGGGAACATACGTTCCCTTTTATTTAAAGTATATAATTTATACTTTTATTAACTAAATAGTTAACTGACTACTTGCTTAGTTCAAGCATAAGTTTGTTTAGGCGAGTAACAAATCCTGTTGGATCTTTAAGTGTACCGCGCTCTGCAAGTAATGCTTGGTCTAATAAAACATGTGACCACTGTGAAAATTTATCTTCATCTTGTTCGTCATTCAAATGCTTAACAAGTTGATGCTCTGGGTTTAGCTCAAACACAGGTTTTGCTTCTGGTGCTGCTTGACCAACAGATTCCATTAGCTTTTGCATTTGTGAGCTCATGTCGTTGTCGTCGCTTACAACACATGCTGGAGAATCTGTTAAGCGGTGCGTAAAGCGCACTTCTTTAACGTCATCACCTAGTGCTGTTTTAATACGTTCAACAAGGCCAGCCATCTCTTTTTCAGACTCTTCTTGTGCTTTTTTAGTTTCTTCGTCGTCCAGCTTACCTAAATCTAAATCACCACGTGTGATTGACTGTAGTTGCTTATCAGCAAATTCAGTTAAGTGGCTCATCATCCACTCGTCAACACGGTCACTTAGTAACAATACTTCAATCCCTTTTTTGCGGAAAATCTCTAAATGAGGAGAATTTTTCGCAGAAGTAAATGTATCAGCTACTACATAGTAAATTTTGTCTTGGCCTTCGTTCATACGCTCAACATATTGCTCAAGCGACACATCTTGCGTTTCTGAATCAGTATGAGTAGACGAAAAACGTAGTAGCTTACATACAGCTTCTTTATTTGCCGCATCTTCAGCTGGGCCTTCTTTCATTACTTGGCCAAACTCGTTCCAAAATACTTGGTAATCGTCAGCTTTGTTTTTAGCCATACGCTCAAGCATTTTAATAATGCGCGATGTACACCCTTTACGAATAGCTTGCGTTACTTTGTTGTCTTGTAGAATTTCACGAGATACGTTTAGAGGTAAATCGTTTGAATCTAGTAAACCTTTCACAAAACGAAGGTAGCTTGGCATGAACTGCTCAGCATCATCCATTACAAATACACGTTGTACGTAAAGCTTTAAGCCACTTTGACGTTCACGGTTCCATAAATCGAAAGGTGCTTTTTTAGGGATGTATAAAAGGCTCGTGTATTCAGTTTTACCTTCAACCTTATTATGTGCCCAGCTAAGTGGATCTTCCCAGTCGTGGCTTACGTGCTTGTAAAACTCTTTGTATTCTTCATCAGAAAGCTCTGACTTATCACGCGTCCACAATGCAGTTGCACGGTTAATGCTTTCCCACTCACCTGGTACTGCTGGAATTTTTTCGCCGTCTTCGCTTTCAGACTCTGGTACTTCTGCTTTAAACATTTGTACAGGTGTTGAAATATGGTCTGAGTATTTTGTAACAATGCCACGTAAGCGGTAATCGTCAGCAAATTCTTTTTCTTCATCACGAAGATGTAAAATAATGTCGGTCCCACGGCCTTCTTTTTCAATTTCTTGAAGCGTGTATTCGCCTTCACCTTGAGATTCCCACTCGTAAGCGGTTGTTTCACCGGCTTTACGTGTACGAACAGTTACTAAATCAGCAACAATAAATGCTGAGTAAAAACCAACACCAAATTGACCAATTAATTGTGAATCTTTACTTTGATCACCCGTTAAGTTTTTGAAAAACTCAGCAGTACCCGACTTTGCAATAGTACCCAATGAGCTTATTACTTCATCACGTGTCATACCAATACCATTATCAGAAATGGTAATTGTATTTGCTTCTTTATCTGCGCTAATACGAACACGTAAATCGGCATCACCTTGGTAAAGGTCGCCTTGAGATAGCGCTAAAAAGCGTAACTTGTCTGCCGCATCTGATGCGTTTGACACAAGTTCGCGTAAAAATATTTCTTTATTAGAATAAAGAGAATGAATCATTAAGTTTAATAATTGTTTTACTTCTGTTTGAAAGCCTAATGTTTCTTTTTGTGCTGCAGTCATTTATATATCTCCAATTTGCAAAGTGTCTGCGTTATGCACTTAATATGGGGTGAGGTGTTAGAACTTCAAGGGAAAAATCAAAAAAAGGTGAAACGAAAAAATAGAATATCTCGTTTATCTAAAATGGGTGCGGACAATTAATATGAATCTTTTCACCTGTTGTTGGATGTTCAAAATATAAATCGCTGGCATGTAATTGTAAGCGTCCCGCCATGTACTCACTTTGCGCACTTTTATATAAATCACAGCCTAAAATTGGGTGCCCTATAAACTGGCTGTGTATTCGTAATTGATGGGTACGTCCGGTAACGGGCGTAAATTGCACTAAGGTTCTGCACGGTTGTTTAAGCCGCTCAAGCACACTATATTCACTCACCGCTACTTTGCCCGTCGTTTGGCAAATTTTAACTCGCGGAAAAAGCAGTTTATCTTTTGCTATTGGTGCAGTAATTTCCCCCTCATCAACAGCTAAGCTACCCTCTAACATGGCTACATAACGCTTTTGGATAGTACGCGCCTGAAACTGTTTATTAAGATGCTTTGATGCTTTGGCGTTTAATCCAACAATCATAATGCCCGATGTACCCAAATCTAACCGATGCGGTAACTTTGCCTCAGCAAATGCGGCTGTTAACTCTTTTTGACCATGTACTAAACGGTAATGTACTGAGTCCCAGTTAAGCGGATTCTTACCAGACAAACTTAATAACCCACTGGGTTTATTGATCAGTAAAATATCATCATCTTGATATAATATTTCAATAAACCCGTCGCACTTAGGCGCTACAAAGTCATCAACAATCATTTGTGACTCTACTGGTGTATCCAATATTGAGTTAGCCATTAAATTAATCAATATCTTTTGAATGAAGCGCTTTTAAAGCCAATACTTGCTCACGTAAATCGTCTGCTACTACTTTGTCAGCAGCAATCGGGGTGCCTACTGCAACCGACACCAAAGACCATTTTAATCGTGGTAGTTGCCACTTAGCTTTTCGGCTAAACATACTTCCCCACAAGCCCCCTAAATGCACAGGAATAACGGGCACAGGTGAGCGCTCAATAATGCGCTCGATTCCACGGCGAAAAATATCGATAGAGCCGTCACTGGTTAGTTTTCCTTCAGGGATAATACCAACAAGTTCGCCTTTATTAAGCGCAGCAGCCACTTCGTCAAACGCTTTTTTAAACGCTTCTGGATTGGTTTTTTCACTGTTAATGGGAATAGCTTTGGCCATTTTAAATAACCAATGTAGGGCTGGCGAATAATAAATAGGGGCAAATACCATAAATCGGATAGGCCTTGGTGATGCTGCTAAAATAAACATCCAATCGACAAAGCTCACGTGATTACACACGACAACCGCAGCGCCTGCATCAGGTATATTACTTTCACCTTTTGTACGCACTCTGTACATACAAATAGCTAAAATATATATAATAAATCGTAAAAAGAACTCTGGTACTTTGGTATAAATATAAACAGATATAAGCAAGTTTAGCCCAGCAAGTAACAGTAGCAACTCTGAAATACTCCACTGAAAAACAGACAGCGTTACAATACTTAAAACAGCACTGCCCACCATAAACAGTGCATTTAATACATTGTTAGCCGCTATAACTCGTGAGCGACTCGACTCTTCAGTACGCTGTTGAATAAGCGCATACAGCGGTACAGTATAAAAACCAGAGCCAATACCAATGCCTGCCATCCATACAAAATGCCACAACATGTCGCCTGTTTTTAATAACTGATCAAGCGTCAATAATTCAAGGTTTTGAGGTAAATAAGAGCTAATGGCTGGCTCTTGGCTCAGTAAATATAAAAACAAGGTAATTAAAATAGCGCCAAAGGGCACAATGCCCAGCTCAATACGAGAACGAGATAACTTTTCACACAATAACGAACCAATAGCAATACTTAGTGAAAACACAACAAGCGCGCTAGTTACAACCAGTTCATCGCCGCCCATTGTGTGTTTTACATAATTTGGTAGGGACGTTAAAATAATTGCGCCAATTAACCAAAACCAACTGATCCCGAGGACTGATTTACCAACCGATTCTGTTTGCGAATTAAGTGCTGAAAATACGTTTTTCGTGGATGAAAATATATTATAGGTAAATTTTAAGTTAGGCTCGTTTGCCTCACTAATGGGTATAAAGCGACTGCTCACATAACCCATAACAGCCAGTACTAATACGGCAATACTTATAAGCGTAGGCCCTACTGATTGAGTAATATAATAGGTGCCAAAAATTGTACCAATTAATATTGCTACAAACGTGCCTGATTCAACCAAGCCATTCGCTTTTGTTAATTCGTTAGGGGCTACGTGCTGCGGTAAAATAGAGTACTTTAATGGACCAAAAAACGTACTTTGTACGCCCATTAAAAATACGGTGGCTAACATCAGCCAAACATACTGCGTTAAAATAGAGACAGCCCCTACAACCATAATAGGGATTTCACATAGCTTTACGATTCTGATTAGTTTGGATTTTTCTGTTTTTTCAGCTAACTGCCCCGCTATCCCTGAAAATAAAAAGAAAGGTAGGATAAATAACCCAGCAGCAATATTTGAATAAAGTGCGCCATCAGCAAGCGTTGCAGCCTGAAATATCAATAGAATAAGCACTGATTGCTTATACACGTTATCGTTTATCGCTGAGAAAAACTGCGTAATAAAAAGCGGTAAAAAACGCTTACTACCCAGTAATGTACCTTGGTAGGGTTGATTATCTTTCATTGTATTCCTTACTAATTAGAGACATAGCCCAAAAATATATTATACCAATTCGTTTAATTAAATGATCTATTTTGAGGGCGGAAAAACGTGTTGATAGCTAGGCAAAAAATTCGCTATTTAGTTGTTCTAAATGAGAATTTTTTAACGCAGGTAGCGACACGTTTAGCCCCGCAAAATGATTAAGTATTATTGCGGATTGGTATTAGATTGCTTCTAAGCTTACCTTAAAAACAAAAAAGCCTACATAATTTAATCATGTAGGCTTTTATAATATCTTTTCAAATAGTGACTTAAAGTTAGTCTTGTGTAACTAAACGCCTGCCGCTAAAAGCATGCATAAGCGTTCTACCATCTACTAAATCAAGCTCGCCTCCCACAGGAATACCGTGAGCAATCCGCGAAGCACCTACTTTATATTTATGACAAAGCTGAGCAATATAATGAGCTGTAGTATCGCCTTCAACGGTAGGGTTAGTCGCTAAAATAACCTCATTAATACCGCCTTGAGCAAGTTTTCGCTCTAAAACGTCTAAGCCAATTTCTTTAGGGCCGATACCGTCAATTGGCGATAAATGACCCATTAAAACAAAGTATAGCCCTAAGTACTGACCCGTTTGCTCAATGGCAAGCACATCAGTAGGCGATTCAACAACACATAATATGCCGCTGTCTTGGCGTTTTGTACTTAAACAAATATCGCACTGAGCTTGTTCGCAAAAAGTACGACAAGACTGACAATGCCCTATGGCTGTCATTGCTTTAGTCAATGCATTGCCCAGCTGAGTGCCTCCCTTTCGGTCGCGCTCAAGCAAGTGAAAAGCAATACGTTGCGCTGACTTTGGACCAATGCCCGGTTGACAGCGCAGTGCTTCTATAAGCTGATTTAAACTATCTGAAAGTTGCATTATTTACTTAAAACGGCATTTTCATACCTGGTGGTAATTGCATACCGCCAGTCACTTTACCCATGCGCTCTTGTGTTTCTTCTGCAACACGGCGTACAGCATCGTTACATGCTGCTGCAAGTAAGTCTTCAATCATGTCTTTGTCGTCTTCCATCAAGCTTTCATCAAGCTGAACACGACGTACATTGTGGTTACCAAGCATGGTTACTTTAACTAAACCGGCACCGGCTTCGCCAACAACCTCTAATGTTGCTATTTCGTCTTGGGCTTTTTGCATGCGATCTTGCATTTGCTGCGCTTGCTTCATCATGTTGCCCATTCCACCTTTAAACATAACTTTCTCTCTTTCTTTTAATACATTAATTAACATGAACATAAGGGCGATTGTAAGTAATTACAATGCCTGAATACTGTTTTCGTCAATTTCGGCGCTAAATACTTGCTGAAATTGTACTATGTTTTCATCAGATGTGATCACATCGATTGCTTGTTGATGACGACCTGCATCAATTTTTTGCTGAATAAGATAAGGAGAGTCAATAACTCCCTTAGCAAAATTAATACTTAACGACACGTTATGCTCATAAATACTCGACAATGCGGCATCTAATCTTTGGCGAAGCATCGGTGTATCCAAATGCTTTTGTGATTCATCAACGTCTATATGTAAACTGTTGCCTTGCTTGGTAAATATTGAATGCAATGCAAATTGGCGCATACGACCACCCAGTCCCATACGTTTAATTAAATAAGCCCATTCATCTTGTTGATGTGCAAATCTAATTTCACTAATTGGGCTTTGAAAATCATCAGGGGCAGGAATACTTACTTCCTCTGGCACTATTTCAGGCGCTTTTTGAGGGTTTATTTGCTCAAGTAATTCTGGCGCAAGATTTTCAGTAATTGTTTGGTGCTTTGCTTTAAAATCAATCTTACTAGCTGGCTTTATGTTGGAGTGATTATGTGCCTGGGTTTGGCCCCCTGTTACTGGGAGCTCATGCTTTTTTTCACTCTCACCTTCGCTATCAGTTGCCCAAGGAGGGATATCGCCAGACGCAGTACTTGAAGGGCTATTAAGCTCACTTGCACTTGTATCTGCACTACCTTGATGAACACTTTGGGCTTGAGGCATTCTTGGATGCTGTTCTGGCTTTTTAGCAGGCGCTTGGCTTGGCTGCACTGCTACATTATTTGCAGATGTACTTGTACTCTTGCCTGATAACCTACCCGCACCCGATATATTTCTGTCACGTAAAATACGAGCAATGGCAGATTGCGCCTGCGCTTCTTGTTCAGCTATTGGCGTACTTGAATTGTGATTTGCTAAGGGCTCTGGTGAAGACTCTGAGTTTGCAGTAGGTGCAGGTTTAAAACCCTGATCTACAGCGCTACTCATTATATCATCAAACTGCGAAGCTAACGTTTGCTCAGCATCACTATGTTGCATGTAAGCTTCATCTTCACTTTGGCGCTGGGCTTGAGCATCCGAAACAACATTGGTTTGTGGTTGCTCATTAGCTGAAGCCTGTTGTTCAATAACGTTTTCACTTTGTTGAACCGGTTGCTCTACTGCAACTTGGGCAGGCTCATTATTACTTTGTACGACGTCATTATTCGATGTCTGAGCGGCAACATTTGGTAAAGGCCCTATCTCAAGGGATTTAGGCTGCTCTGTATTGCTAACTGGCTTAGTATTATTTACAGGGGCACTACTTTGGCTAGCTACAGTGTTTTGCGATGTTTTATTTTTATTTAATATATCTCGCAGTGCATTTGCGCGGCCTTGTTTATTTGGGGCCGGCTCTTCGTTTACTGTGTGTACAGTTTGTTGAGTGTCTGTAGGCTTAAATGCTAATAATCTTAGCATTATCATTTCAAAACCTAAGCGAGGTTCTGGTGCCCATTGTAAATCTTTTTTACCATTTAACAGTAACTGATAATAAATTTGAATTTGTTGTGGGCTCGTATGTTGTGCAACATGAGCAATATAATCTACATTTTTTTCATCTAGCCCTGCCGCTTCTGGCACTAACTGGGTTAGTTGGGTCAAATGCGTAAGTGCAATTAAATCATCAAGCAATGCCACATAATTAGGATTACGACTTGCCACCTGCGCAATCTCATCCATTAGCGCAGCGCCATCTTGTGCAAGTAATGCTGCAAGCAAGCTTTGGCTATAATGAGTATCCATTAAACCAAGCATTGTTTGTACTGCTTGATTATTAATATCACCATTTGTTTGTGCGATAGCTTGGTCGGTTAAGCTAAGCGCATCACGCATACTGCCATCAGCTGCTTTTGAAATAATGCTAAGTGCATCGGTATCAAAGCTAAGCTGCTCTTGAGTAAGTACGTGTTCAAGCTGTGTTTTAATCTCACTTTGCGATAACGCATTTAAGTTAAATTGTAAACAACGAGATAAAATAGTAACGGGTAGTTTTTGAGGATCGGTCGTCGCCAATAAAAATTTCACATGCTCTGGTGGCTCTTCAAGCGTTTTTAAAAGCGCATTAAAGCTGTGCTTAGAAAGCATGTGAACTTCATCGATTAGGTATACTTTATAACGTCCACGTGTTGGTGCATATTGAACGTTATCGAGTATTTCGCGGGTGTCTTCTACTTTTGTACGAGAAGCCGCATCTATTTCGAGTAAGTCAATGTAGCGCCCTGCTTCTATATCTAAACAGCTGCTACATTGGCCACACGGATTTGCAGATATACCTTCGTCGCAATTTAAGCTTTTAGCAAAAATACGCGCAATAGTCGTTTTACCTACACCGCGGGTTCCAGTGAATAAATAAGCGTGATGTAGTCTATTTTGTGTAAGCGCATTTACAAGCGCTTGCTTAACATGAGACTGCCCAACCAATTCATGAAAGGTTTGAGGACGCCATTTTCTCGCTAGAACCTGATAACTCATCGATTACTCGCCTTCGAATTCAACCAATTTTAGGATTTTAATACCCATTTTTTTGATGCGCTGCTCGCCACCAAGTTCTGGTAGTGATACAACAAATGCAGCATCTGTGGCTTCGCCACCTAGTTTTTGAACTAATTTAGCTGTGGCTTCAATTGTGCCGCCAGTTGCTAATAAGTCATCAACTAATAATACTTTATCGCCAGGTACAATTGCATCAACATGCAGCTCTAGCGTGTCTTCACCGTACTCAAGTAAGTAATCTTGACGAATAACTTCGCGTGGTAACTTACCTGGTTTACGAACTGGAATAAACGGGATGCCTAATGCGTAAGACAGTGGTGCACCAAAAATAAAGCCACGTGATTCTGTGCCAATTATTTTAGTAAAACCCTGATCTTTATATTCTGCGATAAACGCGTCAATAGTTGCTTTAAAGGCTTCTGGATTTGCCATTAAAGTGGTTACATCGCGAAACATGATGCCCGGCTTTGGATAATCAGCAATTGTAGTTATGCTGTTTTTGATAATTGCTGGTGTTACTTGAGTCATAATTTTAACTGCTCAATTGTTTATATTACAAAGCAGGTGATTATAACCTTAACTAACCTTTAATTGCGAGTTTGGCGTTACTATAAAAGAAGTATTAACTATGGGGGGTAATTAAAATAAAGTGGTTCAAGGCTGAAGTAAGCAACAGCCTTAATAAACGCTATGCATTTTAAGTTAAGCTAGTGATCCAGCCTAATATTGCATTTAAACAACCAATTCCTGCAAATACAGCTAAGAAAGCAAGAAAATAAGTAGCGTTGAACGGATCTTTAAAGTCTTTATCATCTGACATTGGTACAACCTTTTATTAAGCACGACAAATAAGGCTGCCATAATAGACGATGTAAAATCATCAATAAAGACCTTAATCTTGATTTTTTGTCACAATTACACCGCGTTCAACCATTGCATTGAGGGTAACCAATGCGCCTTGAGCAATTTGCTCTGCATTAAATTGTGGTGCATGAGCAAATACCTGTTGGCAAACGTCGTCAAATGTCGCTCCATCACTTGCCTCAATAATTGATAGTAATAAAGCAGTCATCGCATTCGTAGCCAGAAATTGAACGTCATCATCTTCATCTCTATATACAACAAAATAATTAGGCTGAGGTGATGGCTCTTTTGGTTTAAAGCGATTGCTAATATTTTGAACCGGAAATTGATAACTTAAATTTCTTGCCGTTTTCGATAAATACAAAGCAGAACTAGTAAGCGCTGTTGTTTGTAATTTTTGCTCTTGCTCATCTTCGTGTGCAATCGATACATCTAGCTCTACCCATTCATAATGTGCAAGTTCTAGCATAAACACGGGATCGTATCTTTTCATTTTATAATCACTTGATAAGTAATTAATAAACTCCCCTGCTATATCTAAAAAGTACGGCGAATGACAATCATATTCGCTAAAAAATTTGCGTACAAGGACCACCCATTGCTTGTCTGTATATAAGGTTTTTAATACCGGAAAACCTGATGATATAAAACCTTCAATGTTATTAAAAAATAGGTCGCGATAAATGGCCATACGTCTGTCTTCGATACCGCTGGGCTTTTTATTTTTTTTAGGCTCGCGAATATGCGCCATAAATTCGTTTTGTATTTCAATAAAGCTCATAACCAGGCACTCTTTTAATATTTATAAAGGCTTATATTAAGCTCGTTGTTTTGAAACCGTTGAAGTAATGTGTTTAGCTTGTAGCTCATGAATTATATCTAACTCTTTGGTTAAAATATTCATGGTAGGAATATTAAAATCGCGCTCAAGCAAGGTTGGAAATACGCCATGCACTTCATATGCTTTATCCAGTAGCTCCCACACAGGATCAATGACATCAGCACCATGTGTATCAACTATTAAGTCATCAGCCTCATTATAATGGCCAGCAACGTGCCCATAGGCAATACGATTAGAAGGCAGCCCAGTTAAAAACGATTGTGCGTTATAGCCATGATTAATCGAATTCACATAAATGTTATTCACATCCAGTAAAAGCTTGCAGTCTGATTGCTCTAAAATGGTATTTGTAAATTCCAGCTCTGACAATTGCTGTCCAGGAGCGCCATAATAGGAAACATTTTCTATCGCAATTTGCTGCTCAAGTATGTCTTGTACTTGTTTAATACGAGGGACAACATGTGCTATAGCATCTTGTGTAAACGGAATAGGCATTAAGTCATACATATGGCCTGTACCGGAGCAGTAACTTAAGTGCTCACTGTAAATTTTTATATTGTGCTCTTCAAAAAAAACTTTTAAAGACTTAACAAATTCAACATCCAGTGGTTCGGGTGAACCGATAGACAGTGATAATCCATGACACACAAAATTGTTTGCATCTGTTAATGTTCTAAATTGCTTTTTAAAGCGCCCACCTAGTTTTAACCAGTTCTCTGGCGCAACTTCCAAAAAATCTACTTGATTAGGTACGTGTTCAAGCAGTTCATCAAGCATTTCTCGTCGTAGGCCAAGGCCCACCATCCCGAAATCTGTACTCTGGATTTGTGTCATAACTACCTCTAACTTATCAAAAAAGGGCCTTAAGGCCCTTTTAGCATAACTTATTTAGAATAAGATATTAACGACCGCCACATTTACCTTCGCCGCACTTACCTTCTTTTTTAGTTTTTTTAGCATCGCCGCCGCATTTACCTTCACCACATTTACCTTCTGTTTTAGCTTTTGCATCGCCACCACATTTACCTTCACCACACTTGCCTTCTGTTTTAGCTTTTGCATCTTTTGCGTCGCCGCCACATTTACCTTCACCACACTTGCCTTCTGTTTTAGCTTTTGCATCTTTTGCATCGCCGCCACATTTACCTTCACCACATTTGCCTTCTGTTTTAGCTTTTGCATCTTTTGCATCGCCGCCACATTTACCTTCGCCGCACTTACCTTCTGTTTTAGCTTTTGCATCTTTAGCATCGCCGCCACATTTACCTTCACCACACTTACCTTCTTTAGCGTCTAGTTGGTAACCTGTTACTAATTGTTGAAACTCAAATGGGTTGGCTTGTACATCTGCAGATACAAAGCTTGCAGAGCCAACAACTACTGCACCTAAAGTTAACGCGATTGTATTTTTTTTAACTGTATTCATTTTGTGACTCTCTTTAATCAAGTATTGTAAATCTCAGCAATAAAAATGTATTTTAAATTGCTTGTATGCTTAAGTAGACCTGTACAAGAATAAAAACTTTCATTTATTTTCATAATATTTACTTTTGCGGTTTCTACATTAAATATGGTTGGTAATTACAGATTTATCAATGTGTGATTTACAGGTAAACTATGCGTCCAGTTTTTTATCAAAATTAATCACTTTATGAAACTTGTTTTAGCACCTATGGAAGGTGTCGTTGATTTTAAAATGCGCCAATTACTCACAGACATTGGTGGGTTCGATTTGTGCGTTACCGAGTTTGTAAGAGTGGTTGAAACATGCTTACCTGATAAAGTTTTTCATCGATTTTGCCCTGAACTACATAATAATGGATTTACGCGAGCAGGTACTCCTGTGCGTGTTCAATTACTCGGCCAAGAAGCAAATCCGTTAGCCGAAAATGCAGTAAGAGCAATTGCTTTAGGATCTCATGGGGTCGACCTTAACTTTGGTTGCCCAGCAAAAACCGTTAATCGTAGTCGAGGGGGTGCTGTGCTGCTTAAAGATCCTGACCACATGTATACGATTATTAAAGCAGTCCGAGATGCTGTAGATGATAAACATGAAGTAAGTGCAAAAATTCGCTTAGGCTTTGATGACGACAGTAACAGCCAAGAAATTGTTGATGCTGTGGTAAGCGCAGGCGCAAATAGTGTAGCTATACACGCCAGAACCAAACGTGATGGTTATAACCCGCCAGCTTATTGGGAAAAAATTCCACCAATAATAAAAGATAAAAATATTGCCGTTGTTGCCAATGGTGAAATTTGGCAAGTTGAGGACGCAATGCTTTGCCAAAAACGAAGTGGATGTACTGATTTGATGCTTGGTCGTGGCGCCCTTTCGCACCCTGATTTAGCAAAAAAAATTAAAGCTCATGTAAATAATGAACAATATGATGGCCTTCAATGGGAGCATATTATTTATCACTTAATCCACTCTGCTATTCATCAAGACCCTGCAAAAGATGAAAAGTATTTTGCTTCTCGTACAAAGCAATGGCTAGGTTACCTTAAACGCCAATACCCGCAAGCGATCGATTTATTTGATGAAATCAGGCGTTTAAAAAGTAAAGAAGATGTGGCAAGCGTATTAAATAAATACGCCAAAGCACCGCAACTTGATTCAAATCATAACGGCTAACCTAAAGCCTCTAGATAATATCAGTATAACGTGAAGCCAATTTAATAAGGTTGTACTGATAATGCATCATCAAAAAAGACTAAACGATGAAATAGCACAAATTAAATTAAATATATTAACTATGCTTTCTAAATCAGCCTACCCTACACATCAGCATTTAATACAAATTTTAGATAATACAGCAAACAATGAATGGTTAGACTGTGCAGCAGAGAAGCTAGGTCCTGAGTATGCGTTTTTGATCAGTCGCATGACTAAATTAGAAGCGGCGGTCAGCCAAATAGAAATTGGGCAATATGGCTACTGCTGCGACTGTGAAGAAAAAATACCAGCCAAATCACTTGAACTAGACCCCGCAACTCAACGGTGTACAAAGTGCGCACAATAAGCGCACTTTCAAATCATTATATAATTTGTTGTATAAAGCTAAATGATTGCCCTGGGTAGAGTATTATATCTTCAACTAAATATTGAGCCTCTTCTTGGGTGATTTCTAAGCGTTTCATAAGGTTTACCTTTGCCTGTGGCAAAGTCCACGCATGGTAATGAATGCCAATATCTGATTCCATCATTGCAAGCATCAATGTTTTATCTTTATCAGACATGTTCATATTGCTCGCCATTGCAGGTAAGTCTTGATAATCAGCCTGCCAATCAAGCCCTTCAATTAATTTTTCATCCGATAGATACTGCACTAAAAACGATTTTTTATGAGAAATAGACAATTTACTGTCGAATGCAACACGATCTAATACTTTTATATTTTCATTTAAAATAGTAACCCACTCTAGCGGTGAATGTACTTCGCCACTAAAGTAATTTAGTTTGCTCTGATACCACTGTGACCCATTTGGCAGGCCTCTCAGACCAACACTACCTCTAGGCTTGTAACTAGCTAAATAATCGCTAAAAGCTCTTATATGACTCTTAAGCGCTGGTTGAACGTCATTACTACCTATCGCACTCAATACATAGCTTTGTAGTAGTGTGAGCTCAATTTTATTCAGCTTTAAATTGCTTTGTTTAGCACTGTCTAGCGTATCTTGGGTTAACTTAAGCCAAGTAATAATATTATCCGGCGTACTTTTTGAACCCTCAAAAGCAAGCATGTTTTTTAATACGTCTACTTGAGCCGGCCAATTAAAATAGCGCTCAGGAAAGCGCTCTGCAATAACCAAGTAGTTTACTTGTGCAATTTGATTGAGATTAAGCTCCATACCCATTAGGTTCTGATAAATAGTATGACGTTTAACTAAATACGCATCAGAAAAGACCAATTGCTCTTTAGTAATCCTATCGATTTTTTTAGCGTCTGGTTGTACAAGTGCCATGTTTAAAGTTTTTAAAGCAACTTGTGCGTCTTCAAATGACTCATAAGGTTGAGGCTGCTTTGAACATGCAGCTAAAAATAAGCACAGTAGTAATGAAAAAGAGAGCTTTTTATACATAGTAGTTCCAATAAAAAAAGCCCCAGAGGGGCTTTTTATAAGTTGCTTTAGCTAATTAAAATTAAATTTTAACACCGTTGCGAGCGGCTTTATCTTTAATATATGTAGACCAACCTTTTGCAAACTTACGTGTGCGAGGGTCATCCATAGCTTTAGTAATTGCAGCATATGCTTGCTTATACTTACCTTGATAGTAATACGCTTCAGCTAAATCTGAATAAATAGTACCTTTTTTGTCAGAGCCAAGCTCTAATGCTTTGTTCAAACGAACAACAGCAGCACTGAATTTCTCAGATTGTAAAAGTAATGAACCAGCTTTACGGTAAAGTTCAGCGTCGTCATCAAATTTAGCAGCTTCTTCATAGTACTTAGCAGCTTTTTCTAGATCTTTAGAGCGATGATAGTTACTAGCAATCGCGTTAATATTCTGCTTTGTACGTTTTACTTTTTCACTCTTAACGGCCTTTTCTAGCGTTACAGCTGCTCTAAAAGGGATCTCGTTTAGAGAGTAAAAGTTAGATAAGACTTTATAATCAACTTCATTTTCAAAGTAACCGTTCTTGTAAGCAACTTCCATCGTTGCTAAACCTTTAGAATAATCCTCAGTTTGTAGGTAATATTTACCTAAACCAATCCAAGCTTTTTTATCATCAGGCCATACACGAACAATCTCTTCGCCAACTTTAACCATACTTGCATAATCTTTAAGTTCAAAGTATGCAGCTAGTTTTAGTTGGAAAGGGCCTTTATTTGGCTCTTTTTGAAGTTTAATTGCCTTATCTGCTGGTTCAAAAACATCACGAAACTGCTCTAACTGGAAATTAGCTTGGGCAATACGTGTGTAAACCGTAGGGTCTTCTTGGCCAGTGAAGTCCATCCAAGCTACATAAGCTTTTTTGGCTTCTTGATACTTTTCAGTACCGGCGTATAAATCGCCTAACAGTTTTAGAGTTTGTTCTTGATCAGCAAAGTTTAAAACATCAGGGGCAACTGCTTGTTTAGAGTACTTAATCGCTTCGTCATACTTTTCTTTTTGCGCGTACATGCTACCTAAGTAACGATTTACAGTCGCTTTATCAAAGTCATTCGAAGCATCAATCTCTCTAAGCAACACAATTGCTTCATCAACTTTTTCTTCATTGTACAAGTCAAATGCTTTAATTACCTTTTTACCAGTACGCTCGCCCATGATTTTAGTTTTTGCTTTTTTACGCTCTTCAATTTTTGCGTAATCTGGCGCTGCTAAAACAGATGCACTTAAAGTAGCACCAGTCACAGACATAAGAATCGCAAGAGCAGTTACTTTAGAAAAATTTCTCATTACTCGCCTCCTTAGTTGCCTTGGTTAAGTTTAAAGTCTAATTGAACTTGTAAACCTGGTTGTTTCTGTGGTTTTCCGTCAATGATCTTAGGACGGTACTTCCATTTACGCAATGCTCGTTTAGCTTCACGGTCAAAAATACGTTTCGGATCTGCGTCAATTACTTCAACGTCAATCACTCCACCTAACTCATCAATTGTGAATGAAAGTTGTACCCAACCTTCTTTGCCATCACGTGCTGCTTGCGTTGGATATTTTGGTTCTATACGAACGATAGGTGTCGCATCACCATCTCGTCCAAATGCACCAGGACCACTTAATCCACCAGCTGAACTACCTATATCGATACTACCCATATTAAATGACATAGCACCAGGATTAGGGTTATTATTTTCCGGCTGTGGCGGCTGCGGTTTAGGCGGCTGCTTTGGCGGTGGTGGAGGAGGAGGCGGTACACGCTTCCTCTCCTGCACCTTAGATTCAGGCGGATTCGTCATTATTTCGACTATGATCTGCTCTTTTTGTTCCGTATTACGGTCAGCCCCACCAGAGATGAGGAAGGCCATGAAGTAGAACAAGCCGAAAGTAACTGCCCCACCTGCAATCAGTGAAAACAGAAAACGAATCATTACTGATCTCCAGCTATTGAAATTCTAAGGTTGTCACCCGTCGCTTTAATCTGGTCCATAACTTTAACCACTGTGCCGTGTTTAGCTTCTTTATCAGCTTGTATAATCACAACTTCAGTAGGTTGTTCTGCTAATAAACTTTCGATTTTTGCTGAAATACGTTCAACATCAATTTGTTGTTTATCAACCCAGATTTCGCCGTTACTACGAATAGCAATAAAAATGTTAGCATTTTTTTGCTTAGTAGCTTGGGCAGCTTTTGGTTTATTGACCTCGATACCAGCCTCTTTAACGAACGATGTAGTTACGATAAAGAAAATAAGCATGATAAATACGATGTCAAGCATTGGCGTCATATCAACCGCTGCTTCTTCTTCTTCACGAAAACGTTGTTTACGTGCCATATTTAATTCTCTCTCTAGTGATGAGGCATACTATCAATAAGTTTGGCTTTCACCATTTTAGCTTTTGTCTCAAGACGTGAGCTAAAAAATACTCCAGATAGTGCCGCAACCATTCCAGCCATTGTTGGGATTGTTGCCATTGAAATACCTGATGCCATTAAGCGTGCATTACCCGTACCCTGGTTGGCCATGGTTTCAAAAACCGAGATCATACCAGTAACAGTACCAAGTAAGCCTATTAAAGGACAAACAGCTACTAATGTCTTAATCAACAACATACGCTGATCTAATTTTTCAGACGCTTCAGAAATCCATGCTTCACGGATTCTGTGTGCGTACCAAGACGTAGTGTCTTGGCGGGCATCCCACTTTGCTACAATTTCTTTCGCTGTGCGAGGAAACTCTGCAAGTAGAAACCAATAGCGCTCAATCATTAAAACCCACATCAGAAAGAGTGCTATCGCGACCACGTATAAAACCTGGCCGCCTGTGCCAACAAAATCCCTGATAGATTCCCATATCTCCATCAGGACTAGCATTAGGCTTTCTCCTTCTCCGCGTGAGTAGCAACGATACCCGCGCTTTGCTCATCAAGGATGTGTAATACCGACTTACTACGACCAGCTACAAGAGCATGAAGTAGAATTAGTGGTAATGCAGCAATTAGACCTAGCGCTGTAGTTACAAGTGCTAGAGAGATGTTACCTGCCATGATCTTCGGATCACCCGTACCGAACAATGTGATTGTTTGGAACGTTAAGATCATACCGATTACTGTACCTAGTAGACCTAGTAATGGTGCGATTGCAGCAAGAATCTTAATTATGTTGATACCAGCTTCGATGCGTGGCGTTTCACGTAGAATCGCTTCATCAAGTTTAAGCTCAAGGTTTTCAACATCTTGGTTCTTGTTGTCATGGTACACTTTAAGAATACGACCCAGTGGGTTATTTGTATTCGGTGTAGCAACATTTTTAAGCTGGCTCTTAATCTTACTAGTAGTAAGTGTAAGGTCAACAAAGCGAATTAGAGTAATTAGCATACCTAAAGCTAGTAAAGCTGTAATGATATAACCAACTACGCCACCTTGATGGAAGTATTCCATAAGTGTCGCTTTTTGAGTGTTGATACGTAAGATAGCACCACGAGTCGGATCGATATAAACACCAGCGTAGTTATCTGGTGATGTATTTTCAAGATCAGTGATACCGTCTAAAATATAGCTATCAGGCTGTTTACCTAGAGGCTGAATAGACTTAGTTTCTGGTGAATAAATTAAGTAACCATCGTCTGTAACTAAGTTAAAGTTACCGATACGCGTTACTTTCTTCATTGACGGGTTACCGTCAAGACCAGCAACTTCAGTTTCAAAAGTTGAAACTTTAGCTGATTCAGTCATTTCTGTTTGAAGTGAAATCCAAAGTTCTTCAAGTTCGCGAACTGTAGGAAGTTCTTTAGCAGCAGCTAATGAACGTAAGATTTCAGCACGGCCAGGTTTCTCAGCACTAACTAGTGATGCTTCGATAGAACCGATAGCGTCTTGAGCTGCACGACGTACAACACCAAACATCTCACCCAAAGTACCTTGAGCACTTTGAAGAGCCGCTTCTTTTTCAGCTAACGTGTTTTCATTTTGTGCATATTGCTTAGTTAAGCTTTCACCACGAGACTTCTCAGAAGCAAGTTGGCTTTTAGCTTTATTAAGTAAAGATTGCTTGTCAGCACGATCTGATAAGAACTCTTGTTCACGTTTCTTATCGATTTTACCTTCAGAGATACGCTCTTGCTTTACTTGCTCAAGTATTTTATCTAGAGCTCCAGTATTTGCATGTGCATTTAACGCGGTACCTGCAGAAACAGTTAGTACTGCGGCAACAGCAAAACCTTTAAATAGTTTCTTCATTATTGATTACTCCGCGCCAAAGATAGGTAGTTTAACAAGTTCTAATGTCGCTTGCTTACGCGCCATACGAATAACTTCTTTAACAGGTTTTAGGTATTCTTCACCTAATTTTTTCCACTGTTTAGTGTTGTTATCCCACACCCAAGCATGTTTCAAGTCAAAAGACTGAGCAACGTAAGTAATACGACCTAACTGACCGATATCAACGTTAATACTTTTGCCATCAACTTCTAGTGTACCTTGTGAAGCAGATACAAGTGAGCTGTATGCTGTTTCAATAGTGTAAGCTTCAAGTACTTGACGGAATTTTTCAGACGTCGTTACAGACGCAGAAACCATGATTTCACGTAGTCTTTCAACACGTCCTAAACGCGTCTCTAGATTAAATGGAACGTCCGCTTTGATGAATTGCTCAAGCGTATCGATCATGCGATACATCAAAGGCACAACGTTTTGTTTCGTGTTATCAATCGTAGCGATTTGACGATCAAACGATTCAATAGACGCGTTTTGGCTATCAACCAAGCGCGACACGTGATCGTTATACACTTTCATAAGTTCAGTCTCATCAACAACGCTACGGTACTCAGCGATTAGCTCCTGAGTTTGACCATATACATTGTCAATTTTAGTTTGAGACTTAACCGCAGCCTTTTGAATTTGTTGACCTGCTTTTTGCACGTCATTCAAAGGATCTGCAATCACATTGCTGCTTGCAAATGCAAATGCGCCAACCAACGCAGTTGCTACAAGACTCTTTCTGATTTTAACAGACATAGTTCCCAACCAATTAAGTAATGTTACTTTTATAATTTAATTATCCTCCGAAGAGAACAACCCTGATATCTTTTAATAGATATCAACCTTCCAATAATGCTAAATGCAATTAGCGCTGTCAACTTGATGTTTACTAATCTCTGCAAATAAATAGCTAAGTTAATGCTTAAACAAAAGTACTAGCACACAACTGTTAACATTATTGCAACTAAGCTTTTGCTTAATATTTCGATTAAAGCCTTTTGAGGGGTGTATTTATTCGCATTGTACTGACATAAAACAACATTATTGCAACATTTAGCCGAAGCTGAATTCGCACTGAAAAAAAACAAAAAAAAATATAGATAGATATAACAAAAGTTATTTTTTAAACGATTTCAGCACATTTTATCTCCCCAATAACACTTCATCTGAAAAAACAAACCATTTGTCGCACAAAAAAACAACACTGGATAATCTACAATACCGCCCACCTTGCTTTATGCACGCAATGCCTAAAGCCATTTATAAAACGTGTTTCCCATAAATAGTAATAATAAGTTTCTTTTAGCAAGGCCTGAAATAGCCAAATAGCTTTCGATAATTAGACGAGTTACATTTACCGCTTTAGAGTGCTCATTAATACTATTTGACAGTTAAATTTATTTAGTAACAAAGTTAATCACAAAAAGCTGCTCAACTTTAATAATAATGGACTATAAATGATGCCTAACGCTTCCGTAATAAGCTATCAGAGGCCTATAGAGGTTCCCTTGCCCATTTATAGTTAAAGTACAAAACTTCAACCTGATTGCACTAGCAAGACTTACACTAAAATTTACACAGATTGTTATTTGGCATCATTTTTATGTATATAAGTATCAGATCAGTTGGATAAATTGTAAGGGATGTTTTAAATGCGATAGAAAGTGGTTCGATTGTATAAGTTATTCAGATAATTGAATTTTGGGTTTGTATTAAAATAGAGGATTTAAGAATATATGAAATTTGTGTTCAAGGATTTAAAAAGAAGGATTTTATTAATTATGTACATAGAGAGGAATTATGGTGAAACAGAGACCTGCTTCACCAAGATGAACTAGAGTTCACATAATAAATTATGCTGCTTCTACGTTCTCAGCTTCAGGGCCTTTTTGACCTTGTTTGATGCTGAATGTCACTGCTTGACCTTCGCTAAGAGTGCGAAAACCAGAACCAGTGATTGCGCTGAAATGTACAAACACGTCAGGACCATTTTCTTGTTCAATGAAACCAAAGCCTTTAGCTTCGTTGAAAAACTTTACTTTACCAGTAACCGACATACTAAATTTTCCTGTAAGTCAATAATTAAAATTCAGCCATATTATTATGGCAATATCCTCCCTGAGTCAATGCTCAAAAATATGGAGGTACAGTACAGGAACAAGTAATAACCTAACCGGTAACCTTAAACGCAGCACAATATCCGTAAATTCAATACATAAAAACTCAAAGCAAGGTAAGATTAACACATTATATTTTTTTTCGCTCTATTAATTGGGAATTATTTATTAAAAATATAAATTTGTTTCAAATCGCCTTTAACTGACTAATTTCCAAGCGAAAACTATAAAGTATTATTGTAATATATATTGCTATAAACGCGTATAAAAGCCCTCTACAACAGCAATACTGTCAAATAACGCTTCAATAACATCAAAAATACAAACAAAAAAGCCGCTTTAAAAATTAAGCGGCTTTTGGTTTAAATATAAAATATTAACTATTTAACAGACCAATCAATAGTATCTTCTGCTTTTATAGGCACAACTTCAGAGTCGCCTAGGGTATAACTTGCAGGTACGTCCCATGGTTTTCTTTGTAATGTTATTGTATCGGCATTACGCGGCAACTCATAAAAGTCAGGACCAAAGTGGCTTGCAAATCCTTCAAGCATGTCCAAAGCTCCCGCTTCTTCGAATGCTTCAGCGTATAACTCAATAGCGGCATGCGCCGTATATGCACCAGCACAACCACAAGCAGCTTCTTTTTTATCTTTATAATGTGGTGCCGAATCAGTTCCTAAGAAAAACTTTTTATTTCCACTTATAGCTGCGGCCATTAATGCTTGCTGGTGAATGTTACGTTTGAGGATTGGCAAACAGTAATAATGTGGGCGAATTCCACCCGCTAACATATGATTACGATTATAAAGTAAATGATGTGCTGTAATTGTTGCTGCTACATTGCTAGGTGCATTAACTACAAACTCTACTGCATCTTTAGTTGTAATATGCTCTAGTACAATTTTAAGTTCAGGAAAGCCATTTACCACATCCCCTAAAATCGTATCTAAAAATACTTTTTCACGGTCAAAAATATCAATTGATGAATCAGTAACTTCTCCGTGTACTAACAGCAACATACCTACTTCTTGCATTGCTTTTAAAACCGGGTAAATATTTTTGACTGATGTAACACCCGAATCAGAATTGGTTGTAGCGCCCGCAGGATACAGCTTTGCAGCTACTATTTTGCCCGTTACTTTTGCTTTCTTTATTTCATCTGGTGTCGTTTTATCAGTAAGGTAAAGTACCATTAAAGGCTCAAAGGCACCTTGTGGGCCTGCTGCCATAATACGTTCTCGATAAGAAAGAGCGGTATCAGTACATGTTGCCGGCGGAACAAGGTTTGGCATAATAATAGCGCGACCCATGTATCTGCTAATGTCTCGTACAGTATCCTTTAGCTGGTCGCCATCACGTAAATGTACATGCCAGTCATCTGGGCGAGTGATAGTAAGGGTTGTTACAGAGTTTGTATTATTGCTTGTCATTACTTTGTTCCAAGGCTGAATTTATCCGATCATAGGCATATGATGTTTTCGAGTAAAGATTTTATTAAAAATAATGCATATGTTGATGACATTACCGAGTTGTGTGATTAAAGCTTAATACTCCAATTCAATTGGGGTTAGCCATTGTTATTACTTACAATTAATTAAAGTCATTCGTCACAATAATTTACAGCCAATTAAAACCACTCATCGCTTTATTTTGTACAAAATCTAAGATTAGGTTAACTTAGCTACGTATTTAAAAATAAAAAGAATAATATAAATTGCCTATGTCTTACAAAAACAATGCCTCAAGAGCACTTGAGATAAAAACTGATCAACTGAGTATTATTAATCAATTTTCATCAAGCTTATTGCAACTAGACACACTAGACGAGCTATTTGAGTATGTTACAACGCACGTTGTTAACCGTTTAGGATTTGTTGATTGCGTTATTTACCTTGCCGATAACAATGCTTATACATTAAATCAAGTTGCATCGATGGGTATTGCTCACGCCCGTGATAAATATCAAGCCGAACGTAAAGTAATACGTTTTAGTGAAGGAATTACTGGGGCTGTAGCCACAACTGGTAAAGCCGTAGTTATCGATGATGTAACAAAAGATAGCCGTTATATCGCAGATGAGCGCCCTGCCCAATCAGAACTATGCGTCCCTCTTATATATAAAGAACAAGTTTTAGGTGTTATTGATTGTGAGCACCCTATTAAAGGCTACTTTACAAACGCACATCTTGAAATTCTTACAACAGTTGCCCACTTACTCAGTGCTAAAATCAACCAGGTAAATACGGTAAATAACTTACAAAAAACAGTTGAGCAACTTAACAACGCACAAAAATTAGAAAATAGCTTATTACAAATAGCTAACCTAACCTACAAAGCTAACGACTTAGATACCTTCTTTGAAGCCTTGCATTCAATTATCAATAACTTACTTCGTGCTGATAACTTTTTTATCGCTTTATATGACAAAAAAGTAGATATACTTGACCTTGTTTATATAGTCGAAGAAGGCATAAACACTAAAACACATCAAAAAATATCTAAAGAACAGCTAAAAGACACTGCTTCATATTACCTACTGCAAACAGAGCAAACCTTATTACTCAATAAAGATGCCTTTCAAAGTCATATTGATAACGGTGATTTTAAAATGGTAGGTAGACAATCAGAGTCTTGGTTGGGTGTTCCATTTAAAACAAGTGATCGTATAAGCGGTGTTATTGTTGTACAAAGCTACGATAAAACACTGCAATACAACGAACACGACAGCGCTCTTCTAACTTACGTAAGTCGCCAAATAAGTATGGCAATTGATAGGCAACTAGCCCGACAAGAGCTCGAGCATAAAGCATTGCATGACGAGCTTACCGGCCTTGCTAACCGCTCATTACTCATTGAGAGAATAAAGCATGCTATTTTACGTTTAACGCGTGCTAAAAAAAGTACTAGCCATGCCCTGCTGTATCTAGATTTTGACCGTTTTAAAAGTATTAATGATTCGCTGGGGCATGAGGTCGGAGACCATTTTCTTATAAAAATATGCGACTTAATTAAAAGTACAGTACGAAGCACCGATACATTTGCTCGTTTAGGCGGTGATGAATTTGCTATATTTATGGAAAATATCACACATAAAAACCAAGTTAATGAAGCTTTAAACAGAATTAAAAGCGCATTATCAAAACCTCTAAATGTAGATAGCCACTTACTTCAAGCCTCTACTAGTATTGGTATTGCCTATACCGACAACATAAATGATAAAGCTTATATATTACTGCAACAAGCTGATGCTGCTATGTATGAAGCAAAATCCACCGGGCGTGGACAAGTTAAGTTTTTTAATAACACGATGCGTAAAAAACTTAAAACCCATGCGGATATCGAAAACGACTTGCAACACGGTATAGAACACAACGAATTTGAACTCTATTTTCAGCCAATTTTTACAATTACCACAAGTGAGGTTATTGGTTTTGAAGCACTTGTGCGCTGGCATCATCCTAAAAAAGGATTTGTACCACCTAATGACTTTATACCGATAGCTGAAACTACAGGGCAAATTATAAATCTTGATTTACATTTACTTGATTTAGCCGCTCAGCAGATTTCTAATTGGCACCAGCAAGGTCATCGCTTTTTGAAAGTAACGGTTAATGTATCGTCACGACATTTTGCAAGCCTCGATTTTGTAGCGCAAATACACTCTATTTATAATAAATACCAATTACCTCTGGGTTCTTTATGTTTAGAAATTACCGAATCAGGCTTAATAGAAAATCTAGAACTCGCCACTCAAATAATAGAAGGTCTTTCACCTTTAAAAGTAAAATTATGCCTTGACGATTTTGGAACGGGTTATTCAGCACTGGGCTACTTGCACCAACTGCCTATTCATATTTTAAAAATAGATAAAAGTTTTATTGACCACCTACAAGATTCCACCAACCCACTTGTTGAAGCCATTTTATCACTTGCGCAATCATTAAAACTTGAAGTTGTTGCTGAAGGGATAGAAACACTTGAACAATTAGCCATTTTACAATCCACCGCGTGCGACTATGGCCAAGGTTTTTTAAAGTCAAAACCGGTCATAGCCAAAGAAGCCATATTACTTATTAATAAGCCTTTATAAAAAGAGCCAGCGAGTTGGTCGCTGGCTTAGGTATTACGTATATACTCATCCATTAACCTAAACTAAAGCTAAAAAGCAAAATGACTTTAGTTTTTAAACCACAACCTAAAGTAACCATTCCCCACCCCACACAGTTATTTATATAGTCAAAATTCACACTGAGGTGAAGCACACCGCAATCGATATACTTAAAATACAACATGAAGCAAACTCATCTAAAACTCATCAAACCAGTTTTTGAATGACTTTTATCGTTACTAATTCTAATATTTTCGCGATTCATAACAACAAACTGCAATAAACCACAATAAATCGCAAACTTTTAGCCATCTAGACGTTGAAACGTTTTTTGTATAGGCGTAGTATGTGGTTAATCTGAGCTGAACTCACTTTTCCCATGAGAATTTTTAAAGATGATTGGTATTAAACATTTAAAAACCATAGCAACCCTAAAAGAAACAGGATCTTTGGTTAATACAGCACGAGAGTTATTTTTGACACAGTCTGCTTTATCTCATCAAATCAAAGATTTAGAGAATAAATTAGATTGCCAATTATTTGAGCGTAAAACTCAACCAGTCCGCTTTACCCCTCAGGGAATGCTATTACTTGAGTTGGCTCACGAAATATTACCAAAAATGGAAGCGACAAAATGCCGTTTGAAAGAAAGCTTAAATCAGCCTATTTCTCAACTGCGTTTAAGTGTGGAATGCCATGCATGTTTTCATTGGTTATTGCCTACTATTAAAGAATTTAATAACTTTTGGCCTGATATAAAAATTGATTACGAGCGCGGCTTTAGTTACGACGCTATTCCTGACTTACTAAGCGATGAGCTAGATTTAGTTTTAACATCTGACATACGTGAACCCGACACATTAGAGTACGCGCACTTATTTGATTTTAAATTGAAGCTTATTGTGGCACCGGATCATGAACTTGCTAAAAAAGCGTATGTAACAGCGCTTGATTTAAAAAACGAAACTATTATTTCATACCCTATCCCGCGTGAACGCCAAGATATATTTAAGCATTTCATTCAAAATGCACGTTTTGACGGTACGTTAAAAACGGTTGACCAAGGATTACTTATTTTTCAACTAGTAAGTGCCGGCATGGGCGTTGCCGCTTTACCTGATTGGCTAGTTACACCTTATGAAAGCCAAGGCTTAATTAAATCAATTCCTTTGGGCGCTCTTGGCCTTACTCGTCCTATGTATTTAGCGATGAAAAAAGACATGAAAGATAACCCTGTTTATCGTCACTTTTTAAATACGTGTAAGCTAAATAACGGTCGATAATCATCAATATAATGAGTAATATCGCTGTAATTAACTCTACAGCGTTTAACTCTTATGTTTGTTATTAAAAAAATGATTGGTGGCTTACTTATGCCACTGCCTCTATTTGGTTTATTTGCGTGCCTGATGCTCCTACTCGCATTTAAAGGCCGCAAATCAGCTCTCTTCTTATCTACTTTAAGCTTAATTGTATTACTTGCATTGAGCACACCCTTTATCGCCAATTTAATTATCCAAAATAATGAACCTGCGTCGCTTGCATTTAATACCCTAAAGCATCCAAAAATAGACAAAATAGTTGTACTAGGTTGCGATATAAACCCAAACCCTGCACTCAGTGCTAATAATCAATTAGGTAATTGTGCACTAACGCGCTTAGTAGAAGGTGTAAAGCTAGCAAAGCACTACCCTAATGCAGAGCTTATAGTGTCAGGCGGGGGTTATCAAAATATCACTAATAGCGGGCTTATGTATCAAACGGCAATTAGTTTAGGCGTTAATAAGAGTCGTATATCCCAAAACCCAAAAGCAATGGATACAGGTGAAGAAGCTAAGTTACTGGCATCAAAATTAGTCGACTTTAAAGTTGCACTAGTAACATCTGTGCTGCACATGCCACGCGCAAAAGACTTATTTAATGCTCAAGGTATTGAAGTCATAACCGCAGCCACTGATTATCATAATTTTGCTGCACTTCCATGGAGCAAACAGTTTATTCCCAATGCTCATGCCTTACTTGTGGTTACGCAATACAGTCACGAAGTAGTAGGAAACACATGGATAAGTTTACGCCGCTGGATAGATCCAGAGGCACTGTAGCTCATTTCGTCTAACTAACCTGATGTAATGGTCTCCTCCCTATACGGCATCTATGTGCCATGATTAAAGTGGTTACAATAATCAAAGGGAGA
>NZ_JADYWQ010000039.1:0-1481 GCF_015864725.1 Pseudoalteromonas sp. NSLLW24
AGCCGTAACAAATTTATGTACAAGCCCCTTACTGATTAAGTTAACGGCAGGAAGTGAAATACCTTTAGCTTTTATTTTTAAATAATTACAAATTCATGTTAATAAATTTCTAACTTGTTGATTAGTTTATTACTAGGAGTTAACTATGACACGAACTGCATTAAATATTTCTTATTACGACTGCACGGGTGCAGAACAATATGAGGGTAACTGCCGAAAACAGCTAGGTAACGAAATATTTAGCCTTGTTATAATGCAATCATCTGTCGTTAAATAAAGCCATATAAGCCAATTGGTAAAATATCAAAACCAAATAAAAAAGGAGATGACCAAAGTCATCTCCTTTTAAAATTATTATAGGTATTCGCTAAATTAAAGAGATAGCTAATACCTTATTTCAATTAACCTAGTAGGCTAAGTGCTGTTTGCGGTAACTGATTTGCTTGCGACAAGATTGATGTACCTGCTTGTTGCAAGATTTGGTTTTTAGTCATCTCAGCAGTTTCTGTTGCAAAGTCAGTATCTTGAATTCGGCTACGTGATGCAGATACGTTCTCAGAAATATTCGCTAAGTTACTTATTGTGTGGTCAAAACGATTTTGAACCGCACCTAAACTTGCTCGTTGTGAGTCGATGTTTGCAATTGCGTTATCAATAATTGCTAGCGCATCTTGCGAGCCCTTCTGGCTTGTAATATCAACGTCAGAAACATCTTTTAGCTTACTTGTTGTTTCTGTAATTACACTAGCTAGTGAATCATCAGACGCTTTCACACTAAATGTTTCTGAAGAGTTTAATTGAATACCACCTGAAATTCGTGTTGAATCAGTCGCAGTACCAGCCACACCACTTGTTAGAGTAACTGCAGTACCATCTTCAGCACCGCCATAAGACAACGCTGTAACTGCAAGTGTGCTCGCTACAGGAGCACCAGCGGCATCTGCTGTTGCATAGCCTTCTAACGTTATATCTGCACCCGTATTATTAGATACTGATAATACACCGTTTTCAATACTCGCTGTTACACCATGCTCATCAGTTGCGCCATTAATAGCTTCAGCCATTGCTTGCTGGTCGCCATCTGCATTACCTGTAGCTACGTATGAAACCTTCTCGTCGTTAAGCTCAAAACTAACCGTCTCGCCAGAAACGGTTGCAGTACCACCAACAACTACCGTGGCCTCTGTTCTAGCTTGCGCACTAACACCTGTAGAGCTCGTTACACTGTTAATTGCAGCAGCTGTATCTTCTGCGCTAGCGGTTGCAGCAATAGTAACTTTAGCGTCATTACGTCCAGAGATATCATATGTACCGCCTGCATTTGTACTTGCCGCAGCGTTAGAAGCCGCAGCAGCTGTAGCAGTACCAAAACCTTCGTTATCAGTACCACCTTGTAAATCAACTTGGTTAGAACCAATTTTTTCTGCCGCTACACTCGATAGTGATACGTTAATTGTTTCGTTTGCATTTGAACCAATTTG
>NZ_JADYWQ010000040.1:0-1342 GCF_015864725.1 Pseudoalteromonas sp. NSLLW24
TAACCTGATGTAATGGTCTCCTCCCTATACGGCATCTATGTGCCATGATTAAAGTGGTTACAATAATCAAAGGGAGAAGACCAAAATGAAGATTACAACAATTGGTTTAGATATAGCAAAAAGATTTTTCCATGTGGTGTGCTGCAATGAACAAGGGCGCTTAGTTAAAAAGAAAATGTTAAAGCGTGCGCAAGTGTTATCTTTTTTCCAACAACACACTACGTGTTTAGTTGCTTTAGAGGCCTGTGCAACTTCTCATTTTTGGGCTCGAGAAATCAGAAAATGTGGTCATGAGATAAAGCTTATTCCACCTCAGCATGTAAAAGCCTTCTTAGTTGGCAATAAAAATGATTATAACGATGCTTTAGCAATTAGCGTTGCTTCAAAGCAACATCATATTAAGAGTGTCTGTATAAAATCAGTTGAGCAACAAGATAACCAAGCACAGCACAAAGCGAGAGAATTAGCGGTCAGACAAAGAACGGCACTATGCAATCAAATCCGAGGCTTAACTGCTGAATACGGAATTATTTTAAATCAGGGTGTAAACACAATACGCAAAAGTATCCCCCTAATTTTAGAAGATGAAAATACCGGATTATCAGGCGCATTTAAAGCGGTACTAAAGCAGTTAGAAACACAATTGAGTAACTTAGACAGCTGCATTGAAACTTACAGTACATTAATAGTTGAAACAGCAAAAAATAATGATATTTGCCAACGGATCCAAACAATACCTGGATTTGGTCCTATGGTATCAAGCGCCTATTTCAATGAAGTTGGAAATGGCAGTAACTATAAAAGAGGCCGCGATGTTTCAGCGTCTTTAGGTATCGTTCCGCGTCAACACAGTAGTGGCGGGAAAGATACTTTACTTGGGATAAGTAAGCGAGGAAATAGCTACTTAAGGTGCCTGTTGATCCAAGGAGCAAAAGCTGTTGTCTCAAGAGCAAAAACGAAGAATGATAAATTAAGTCAATGGATAAACCGACTGGTTCAAACTCGAGGGCATAATCGAGCATGTGTAGCTTATGCCAACAAGATGGCGAGAATGGCTTGGGCTATTAGCGCTTCAGGTGAGAGTTACTCACCCGTATAAATACTCTTCAAAGAATTGCGTAAGTGGCTAAAACGATGACATAACAGGTCAAACCTGCATATTGAAAACCTATAGAGTTCAGTGGTAGTAAATACCGATAACCTGATCAGGACAATATGCGCGGATTACATCAAGGTCAGAAGTAATAATCTTCACTAAAAGACCGTATATATGACAGCAAACCTGTCCCTGCTATCGTTGAATGACACCTTGCAATACTGGAGGAGACCATATATGAACTCT
>NZ_JADYWQ010000041.1:0-1266 GCF_015864725.1 Pseudoalteromonas sp. NSLLW24
TGTAGTGGTCAATAAAATTTGGCCACAGTTTTAGAGTCTTTGTATCTAATCTCAGATTCATTTGGCGCTAAACCAGCATTATAATGATGCGGTCTAACGTTGTTGTAATATCCGTTGATATAATCACTCACACTATATTTAGCGTCTATAAAATTCCCATATCCAACCTTTGGCATCCATTCTGTTTTAAAGCTTCTAAAAAATCGCTCCATTGGCGCATTATCCCAACAATTTCCGCGTCGACTCATGCTTTGTGTGATTTTATAGCGCCATAAACGTTGGCGGTACTTCAAGCTCGTATAATGGCTTCCTTGGTCTGAGTGAAACATCAACCCACTTGGTCTGCCTCTGCTTTCGTAAGCTAACTCAAGCGCTTTTAGCGTTAAGTTAGAATCTGGCGACAATGACATTGCCCAACCCACAACTTTACGCGCAAATAAATCAATAACGACCGCTAAATAAGCCCAGCGATTGCCTGTCCAAATATATGTAACATCACCGCACCACACGGTATCTGGCTCAACAACATCGAACTCCCTATTAAGCAGGTTTGGGATTTCAAGATGTTCATTACCGCCACGTTTATATGAATGTTGAGGTACTTGGCAGCTTTCTAGCTTTAATTTAATCATTAACTTAGCAGCACGATAACGGCTTAATTCAAAATCGTTATTCGTTGCGATTGCCGCGATTGTCCTCGCACCTGCTGAGCCCCCACTCATTGTATGTATGGCTTTAACTTCAGCCTCTAACCTTACTTGCTCTGGTGTCGGTGTCGTATCCCGTATAGCCCAGTATTTATAGCTGCTACGATGCACATTAAATACACTACATAGCACACTAATTGGGTAACGCTCTCGTTGATTTAATTTCTCAATTAACGAGAATTGTTCAGGGAGTCGGACATCAAGAGAGCGGTAGCCTTTTTTAATATATCCTTTTCTAATTCAATGCGTTGGATTTGCTTTTTAAGTTCACGGATTTCAATTTGTTCGGGTGTCATTGGTGAAGCCAATGGTGACTGGCCATTACGTTCTTGCTTTAATTGAGCAACCCATTTACTTACGGTTGATTTACCAACCCCCATCGCTTTGGCTGCTTCTTCTTGTGTATAACCTTGGTCAACTACAAGTTGAGCCGTTTCTAATTTGATTGCAGCGGAGTACGTTGCACGGTTTAATTTTGTCATTTTTTTCACCCAAATTTGTATGCAAATAGCATAACATTTCTTTCTTAATGGGTGACCAAAATTACTCTACCACTACA
>NZ_JADYWQ010000042.1:0-1213 GCF_015864725.1 Pseudoalteromonas sp. NSLLW24
TAACAAGTGACTATGGTGTCAATTCCTAATTTCAAACCATTTTAGGATCCCACATGACACCATCCCTCACCATAGAATTTATGATTACTATAAGCTTTCTTATACAGGCAATAATAGCCACTTTTTTAGGTTTCCCTGCCGCGACTAGCCGATGATAAATAGCTTTAAATTTAGGGTTACATTGGATAGCTGACATCATTGCCATATACATTGCGGTTCTAATTTTTGGCCGTCCACCTCGTATCATCCGTTTCCCCTGATAAGCACCACTTTCTCGATTAAATGGTGCAACACCAACCAGTGATGCAGCCTCTTTATTGTTTACACACCCAAGCTCAGGCATGTCACTAAGTAAGTTAAACGCGACAACATTCCCAACGCCAGGCACACTTTGAATAATGTCATTCTTGACCTTATATTCGTCACATTCTTTGATGAGTTTTTGTAGTTTCAAATCTACTTTTTCAATCTGATTTTTTAATGCCGTTAGGATAGGTTTTATTAGTGATGATATTGTTTTTGGCATTATCTGTGAACGATTTTTCTCCATCGTTTGCATATCCATTAACTGCCTTCTTCTAGAAAGTAAATCACTCATCAAGCGCATCTGCTCTGGCTTTAAAGATGAGAGTGGTGGCTTTATTGCTTCACCAAAATGAGCGATGAGTTGCGCATCAAGTTTATCTGTTTTTGCTTTTTGGCCAATAGCGCCTGCGAAACGTTTAATATTAACGGGATTAGCAACAACGAAAGGGATATTCGCTTGAGCACACGCCATAATAAAGGGGTGTTCAAGGCGCCCAGTTGCTTCAATAGTAACACGCGTTATTGGGTGCTTTTTTAGTGTTTTTATAGCGTGTTTAATGCCGCCGTCATTGTTTTCTACGGTGAAATATATATCTAACGGTCGGATGTAAATATCGAGTTGAGTTTTACCTGTATCGACACCGACGTTAATTTCATTTTGATTATTGAGTGTATTCATAATAAGCTGACTCTGCCTTGCGATTCGGGCTCTAGGCCCCGTTGACTATCCGAGTTTAATGCTTGGAGTTTATACAGCGTTCTTTCTTGTTATCGGTCTCTCAATAGAGGAGCCTTCAATCAATCGAACTACTGTATAAAAGGCTTTGGTTGCAGCCAAAGCTTGGGCCTCACATTACCCGAACTTGGTTAAAGTATTAATTAATTTATGGGTTTATTATCCATACAA
>NZ_JADYWQ010000043.1:0-1191 GCF_015864725.1 Pseudoalteromonas sp. NSLLW24
ATGGCAAAAGAAAAGTTTGAACGCGTAAAACCGCACGTAAACGTTGGTACAATTGGCCACGTTGACCACGGTAAAACTACACTAACTGCAGCAATCACTAACGTACTTGCAAAAGTATACGGCGGTGTTGCTAAAGATTTCGCATCAATCGACAACGCTCCTGAAGAGCGCGAACGTGGTATCACTATTTCAACGTCTCACGTTGAATACGATACTCCTTCACGTCACTACGCACACGTAGATTGTCCTGGTCACGCCGATTATGTTAAAAACATGATCACTGGTGCTGCTCAAATGGACGGCGCGATCTTAGTAGTTGCTGCGACTGATGGCCCTATGCCACAAACGCGTGAGCACATCCTTCTTTCTCGTCAAGTTGGCGTTCCTTACATCATCGTGTTCATGAACAAATGTGACATGGTAGATGACGAAGAGCTACTTGAACTAGTAGAAATGGAAGTTCGTGAACTTCTTTCAGAATACGATTTCCCAGGTGATGACTTACCTCTAATTGCTGGTTCTGCGCTTAAAGCGTTAGAAGGCGAGAAAGAGTGGGAAGATAAGATTGTTGAGCTTGCAAACGCACTTGATACTTACATCCCAGAGCCAGAGCGTGACATCGATAAGCCTTTCATCATGCCTATCGAAGACGTTTTCTCAATCCAGGGTCGTGGTACAGTTGTAACTGGTCGTGTTGAAGCTGGTATCATCCGCATCAATGACGAAGTAGAAATTGTTGGTATCAATGATACAACTCGTTCTACTTGTACTGGTGTTGAAATGTTCCGTAAGCTTCTAGACGAAGGTCGTGCTGGCGAAAACATCGGCGCACTTCTACGTGGTACTAAGCGTGAAGACGTTGAACGTGGTCAAGTACTAGCTAAGCCTGGTTCAATCAACCCACATACTACATTCACTTCAGAAGTATACGTACTTTCGAAAGATGAAGGTGGTCGTCATACTCCATTCTTCAAAGGTTACCGTCCACAGTTCTACTTCCGTACAACTGACGTAACAGGTGACGTACAGTTACCAGATGGCGTAGAAATGGTAATGCCTGGTGATAACATCAAGATGACAGTAACTCTAATCGCACCAATCGCGATGGATGAAGGTCTTCGTTTTGCTATCCGTGAAGGTGGTCGTACTGTAGGTGCTGGTGTTGTAGCAACTATCGTAGCGTAATTATTA
>NZ_JADYWQ010000044.1:0-1163 GCF_015864725.1 Pseudoalteromonas sp. NSLLW24
GTAAACTAAATGCCTTGAGCGCTGGGGCTGAAATTATAAGAAAAGAATTATTAGAAAAGAACTAGAAAAGTAGCTTTAAAATACAAATTGTAAACAATAACAGCTGTCGCACCATACCATAGTGAAATCCATAAACATGGTGCGTTAGTTAAAACCTACCAAAGAACAAAGTTTAGGTTAGTTATTTAATTTTTTTTATTAAAAAGCTCTAGCCTGTTTTTTGAAAAATCGATAACTGCTTGCTGGCTGAACAAGATTGGTTTGTTAGGTGCGCTGTTCATTTAAACTGAATCTTGTTTCTTACAAGTTCAAAAATACACGCCCCAGTTAAAACTGCATATACACCTAGAATAAAGTAAAACATAGTTGGGCTGGTTTCAAGTGAGTAATCTTCGCCTCCTTTGGGAGAAACTTGACCAGTAAGTAGATCGTGAATGAAGAGAAAGGTAAAAAATAGACCACAAGAAACCAAAAGTATCTTGTCAGATTTTGAGTGTTTTTTCATAAACTATTTTCAGCCAATTTTCCTTTTGAGAAGCTTTAGCAAAATTCGAAACAACTGCCTTTTGCTTGTAGCACCTAACAATTTTGTCTACGATATTTGTCGTTTTATAAACCGACAAATGTCCACATATCACAATGCATTTATCTTAACCATCAAATAAACACCTGTAAACAATTAGTTAACTTTAAGGTTTTTTCCTTAATGTAGAAATACACAGAAACAAATACAAACCTGACAGCCACCTTAATCGAACAAACAAAACTGTGCCACTAAATTAGCCAATCAGGTTCAAAATTTATCTTTGATTACTGGGTCACTTTCATTTCATCTAATAAATAAGTCATTAGCACGCTAAAACCTGAATTACACGCATGATAATAACTACATAATTACAGTTTTAATGTTTACTGAATGGTTTTACTGAGTAGTTTAAGTTTTATGCGAGTAACTTTTCGCAGTTGCTAATATTTGTTCGCCGTTTCCGCTTTAAATGTTCACAGTAACTTGCTTGTGAAGTGGGCCTACCTACTGCACCATGGAATACGCGCGTAAATTGTGTGGTGAGTTTTAACCAGTTTTCGGGGGATATATTAAGCCTTTCTAACAAAGGAAGGTTCATATTATCAATATGCCCACGCTTATCCTCTCGTATTATTCG
>NZ_JADYWQ010000045.1:0-1098 GCF_015864725.1 Pseudoalteromonas sp. NSLLW24
GCTGGTTTAGCGCCAAATGAATCTGAGATTAGATACAAAGACTCTAAAACTGTGGCCAAATTTTATTGACCACTACATGTCTAGTTTATTTAAGAATGGGGATACGCTTTTATTATTTCCCTAAGTCTTTTTATTATTAGGGTTTTCGAAAGCATCCGCAAGAGCTTGAAATACCATTTCAGGCTCACCAGATTCAATATTAATCCGACTAAAATACCTTGCTTGCCAATGCCAAAATTCAACTTCAAAATATTTTGCTAAATATCTAGAATCCGCCTCTTTAATATCTACCATAAAATTTAACTTTTTATAGAAATGTTCAATTTTAGATATTTTTTGCCACTCTTCCGTAGATAGTTTTCGGTAAAGACTATCCCAAGATGGGCTTTCAATTTCTAGCATCGACTTTTTAAGTGCTTTACTTGCATCATTACGAATCTGAATGTAATCCGGAGAACTGTATTCTTGTATCAGATCAAGAGCTCTATTTTTTCTTTCACGATTAGTTTCATGGATAACTATTAAAGTTGCAGAAAGCCCTGCACCAATACCCGCTCCCAGGAGTGCAGCCCCAAGACTACCTGTTAATGCACCGACTACCGCACTAAAAACACTCGTAATTGTTATTGCTTCCATTACCCCTCCAAGGGATCGATTAATACCGACCAAACCAGACAGACACTTTAATTGAACAAACAAAACTGTGCCACAAAATTAGCTCTTCAGATTCAAAATTTATCTTTTATTACTGGATAACTTTTATTTCATCCATTAAATAAGTCATTAGCATGCTTAAACCTGAATTACACGCATAAATATAACTGCAAAATTGCAGTTTTAACTTTTACTGAATGCTTTTACTGAATAGCTTAAGTATTATGCGAGTAGCTTTTCGCAGTTGCTAATATTTGATCGCCGTTTACGCTTTAAATTTTCACAGTAACTTGCTTGTGAAGTGGGTCTGCCTACTGCACCATGAAATACGCGCGTAAATTGCGTAGTCAGTTTTAGCCAGTTCTCTGGGGATATATTAAGCCTTTCTAACAAAGGAAGGTTCATATTATCAATATGCCCACGCTTATCCTCTCGTATTATTCG
>NZ_JADYWQ010000046.1:0-1040 GCF_015864725.1 Pseudoalteromonas sp. NSLLW24
CCGAGCAGGTAGCGCCTCAGTCCAACAAGCGATTATGCAACACAAACTGCGTGTCGCATAAATACTAAAGTGTTAGGCATATCGATGGATCGCAAATATATTACTGGTGGAGTTATTTTTATAGTTTGCTTTTTAAGCTTATTTTTCCTGCCTGTTTTAGCTGTTTACACTAATAGTTTTATTCCTCGGCTCGTTAGTAATTATATGTTTTTTTGGCCTCAATTAAGTTTGCCATATGATAGTTTAGTGATGCGAGAGGCTTATAAAAGCAATCTAGTGTTTTCTCCTTTTATAGCAAATTTATTAAATATCTCTCAATGGCTTGTTTTAACTGTACTATTTAGCGTTACCACATCAAATATAAGTAATAAAAAGTATAAAATTGGTTTGTCGTTTATCATCATAGTGTTATTTCCAATAATACTTAGTTTTTTGGTAAATGCATTGGGTTATACGATAGAGCTAGATGGGTTGTAAATATGCCTAACAAGCTGTTAAACAAGGACAAAAAACAGTTGGTTTTTGCTCCTTCGTCGCTTATTTTAACCAACTATTTTATTGCCTGTTAACAGGGCGTTATGTGACTCTCAGGCTATGAAGTATAAAAATATAATTTCGGCGATTCACAACTTTGGACATAGCTTTTCGAGTTATGAAAATTATGTCGATGATGACTTTGTAATTGATGAGTTAAGAAATATTCGAAGAAATGGATATGATATTTCAGTTAATTGGCTTACTCGTGAATTTGAGCCATCTCAATTACTGAGTGAACGAATCACTAAATCAATTGGATCTTGGGCAGATTCCCTTGAAGAGCATTTAGTTAAACACAATGTTGAGCCTTCTGCGATCAAAAGCCTTGTGTTTAAATGGCCAGTAAAAACTATGCATTATATTGTGGCAATTGACGACCGCGATATAGAGCATAAAAAAGTAATTAAGTATGCGAGTTAAGTCACATAACAAGTGACTATGGTGTCAATTCCTAATTTCAAACCATTTTAGGATCCCACATGACACCATCCCTCACCATAGAA
>NZ_JADYWQ010000047.1:0-989 GCF_015864725.1 Pseudoalteromonas sp. NSLLW24
GCTGGTTTAGCGCCAAATGAATCTGAGATTAGATACAAAGACTCTAAAACTGTGGCCAAATTTTATTGACCACTACAAAGCGCTTTTTAAAGCATTAGGTAATGCATTTGGAACCCATAAAACAGGCTGTTTTTCTTAAAAATGAGTAATTCTACAGCCTCAACGCCTCGTTAAGCTGGATAAAATATAGAGCAAAATAAATGTAAGCCATTGTTTTTATTTTATTTAAATACCTTATTATGTACTCGCCTTCCAAAGAACACCTGCTCCGTGAGCATCTTTTACTTGTTCAACCAAACCGTTTTGTTCTAAATGAATTAAGAGTTGTCTTACTCGCTCTCTTGTGACGCCTAAAGTTATAGAAAGATCATACAAATTTGAAGGTTTTTTAGTCAAGTGATTTAGAATTGTAAGCATTGATGGAGGCATTGTTTCCCTTGTGATTGTTTTAGCTAACGAAGATTTTGCTTGGTTCAATTCTTCTTTAGATAGCTTTGATCCACGCTCGTTTATATCTTTGAATATTAACTCCAATTTATTATTAACTTTTTCTTTCAAATTGTTGGCTTCGAGGTAATGACTTTGGTCATCAAAATCACTAGGGGCATATAATACTGTGTTTTTAAAATAGAGCACAAAGAAAAATAACAACACGATAGTTGCAGGAAAAGTCATAACGAAATAAACAAAAATAGATTGTATTTCTAAGGGTAATTGAACTAGTGCGACTGTAGCCAATGTTTCCGCTACACCAGCGAAAATAGCAATAATTGTAAGAGGGTTGCTAACTTTCATACATATTCCATAATATTGATAAACCTTGGGTACAAGCGCCTACTTAAGCGGAAAATATAGTTGGGTAAAATGTTGAATGAAGTGAAAACAGCTAAATGTATTTTCCGTTTGAAGTTCTTGTATGGATAATAAACCCATAAATTAATTAATACTTTAACCAAGTTCGGGTAATGTGAGGCCCAAGCTTTGGCTGC